>NZ_VLKF01000001.1:3308670-3609459 GCF_007994135.1 Modestobacter roseus | reverse complement strand
TGATCCTGGAAGTCCGCAGCCGCTCGCCCAGCCGGGTGCGGTCGTCGGGCCCGTGGCCCACGGTAAGCAGGGGCACGCCGGTCAGTCGCGCAGGTTGAGCTGGTCGTGGCGGAGGGCGAACTCGTCGATCTCCTCCGTCGTCGGGGTGCGGCCGTCGGCGTGCAACTCCAGCAGCCCGGTGAAGTAGTCCTCCCGCGGGATGCCGGGGGTGAACAGGATGAGGAACCGGGCGCCGACGTCCGGACCGGCCGACCGGAAGGCGTGCACCCCCGACCGCGGCACGTAGAGCAGGTCACCGGCGTGCGCGGTCGTCCACTCCCCGTTGGCCAGCACCGCCAGCGACCCCTCGAGCACGTGGAACGCCTCGCTGAAGCTCCGGTGCAGGTGCGGCACCGGCCCGTCGCCGCCGGGCGGCATCGCCACCTCGAACAGCCCGAAGTCGCCACGCGTCTGCGCACCCGTGGCGACGAAGCGGGTGCGCCCCGCGCTGGGCTGGTCGCCCCGGTGGGAGAACGTCGCGGGGTCGGGCAGGTGGCTCATGCCGGGAGTCCTACTCCGCCCGCAGCACCGCGACCAGGAAGTCCGCCTCCGGCGTGAACGGCCGCAGGTCCCAGGTCGACAGCAGCAGGTCGGGCACCAGCCCGGCGGCCCGGGCATCGGCCAGGAAGTCGTCGAAGGCGTAGCCGCGGCCGGCGCCGAAGCCGATCGCGACCCGGCCGCCGTCGGCCAGGTGGGCGGCGAACCTCCCCAGCACGGCACGGCGGGTGCTGGGGGCGAGGAAGGCCATCACGTTGCCGGCGCAGACGATGCCGTCGAAGCGGTCGCGCAGGTCCAGTTCGGCCAGGTCACCGACCAGCCACCGGGGACCGGGGTGGTCGGCCTCGGCCGCGGCGATCAGCACCCGGTCGACGTCCACCCCGACCACGTCGTGCCCCGCCTCGGCGAGGAACGCGCCCACCCGGCCGGGCCCGCAGCCGGCGTCGAGCACCCGGGCGGCGCGCGGCAGGAGGGCGTCGACCAGCCGCGCCTCACCGGCGAGGTCGGCCCCGGCGGCGGCCATCGCCCGGAACCGCTCGGCGTAGCGTGCCGAGTGCTCCGGGTCGGCCTGCGTGATCGCCACCCACTGGCTCTGCTCGGTCATGACCTGCTCGCTCCTCGTGTCCGCTCGCGTCCCGGGGATGATGGGTCCCCGGGGTGACCAGCCCCGCGGCGGCCCGGCGTGTTCCCGGGAGGCGAGAGGGGGACCCGCGGCGTGCGGCGCGAGCCGAGCATCCTGCACCTGGACCTCGACGCCTTCTTCGCCGCCGTCGAGCAGCGGGACAAGCCCTCGCTGCGCGGGCGGCCGGTGGTGGTCGGGGGCACGGGCGGGCGCGGCGTGGTCGCCACCGCCTCCTACGAGGCGCGGGCGTTCGGCGCCCGCAGCGCGATGTCCACGGCCGAGGCGCGCCGGCTCTGCCCGCCGGGCACCGCCTTCCTCGGCGGCCGGTTCGCCGCCTACCGCCGGACGTCGGAGGTGGTGATGGGCCTGCTGCGCGAGCTCTCGCCGCTGGTCGAGCCGCTCTCCATCGACGAGGCCTACGTCGACCTGGCCGCCGGCGGGCACGACCTGTCCCTCGCCGCGGTCACCGCGCTCGCCCGCGACCTCAAGGACCGCATCGCCGAGGCCACCGGCGGGGTCACCGGCTCGGTCGGGGTGGCCACCTCCAAGTCGCTGGCGAAGATCGGCTCCGAGCTGGACAAGCCGGACGGGCTGACCGTCGTCCCGCCCGGAGCGGAGCTGGACGTGCTGCACCCGCTGCCGGTGCGCAGCCTCGGCGGGATCGGCCCGGTGACCGCGGAGCGGCTGGCGCAGATCTCGGTGAAGACGATCGGCGACCTGCACCGGCTCTCCCTGGTCGACCTGACCAGCCTCGTGGGCCAGGCGCACGGCGCCGGGCTGTACCGGCTGGCCCGCGCCGACGACGACCGGCCGGTGGTCGCCGACCGGGAGGCGAAGTCGGTGAGCGCGGAGGAGACGTTCGCCCGCGACCTGACCGACCCCGCGCGGCTGGCCGCGGAGATCGAGGCGCTCGCGGTGCGGGTGGGCAGCCGGCTGCAGCGGTCGGGCACGTCCGGGCGCACCGTCACCCTCAAGGTGCGCCGGTTCGACTACTCGACCCTCACCCGTTCGCAGACGCTGGCGCACGCCCTCGACGAGCCCCGGCAGATCGCCGAGGTCGCGCAGCGGCTGCTCGCCGGGGTGGACCGCAGCGGCGGGGTGCGGCTGCTCGGCGTCGGCGTCTCGGGGCTGTCGCCGTACGCCCAGGGCGACCTCTTCGCCGAGCGCGACCCGGAGCCGGTGGCGCTCGTGGTCGACGAGGCACCCGAGCCCGAAACCGTGGAGCCCCCGCCCGCGGTGGTGGCCTGGTACCCCGGGCAGGACGTCGTCCACGCGGAGCTCGGCGCCGGGTGGGTGTGGGGCAGCGGGCTGAACCGGGTGACGGTCCGTTTCGAGGGGCCGCGGACGGCGCCCGGGCCGGTGCGCACCCTGGCCGCCGACGACCCGGACCTCGCCCCCGGCGACCCCCCGGACTGGACCGGTTGAGCCGGCCTCCCCCGGACTGGTCAGTCCGGGTGTGCAGGCGTCGACGGCGGCCCGGCAGCCACCCCAGACTTCCCGCATGACCCGGGACGGCGCGGCGGAGGCCGAGATCGACGACCTCATCAACCGTGGCTGCGACCTGGCCGAGGCCGGGGACCACGCAGCTGCGGTGGTGGCGTTCGGTCGGGCGGCCGCCCGCGGCTCGGCGCTGGCCTGGTTCAACCTCGGCAACAGCCTGGCCGAGCTGCGTCGCTGGGACGAGGCCGTCCAGGCCTACCAGCGGGCCGCCGCCGACGGCGAGGACGACGCCTGGCTCAACCTGGCCATCGCGTTGTTGCACGTGGAACGGTGGGCCGACGCCGAGGAGGCCGCACGGGAGGCGCTGGCCGCCGGCGACCGGGCCGCCTGGGCCACGCTCGGCACCGCCCAGCTGGAGCAGGGGCAGCGGGAGGAGGCCCGGGCCGCGTTCCGCCGGGGCGCCGAGCTCGGTGACCCGGACGCCGCCGTGCAGCTCGCCTGGTCGCTGCGTGAGGACGGCGACCTCTCCGACGCCCAGTCCTGGCTGCAGCGCGCGGTCGACGCCGGTGACGCGCACGCGCGGGCCGTGCTGGCCTGCTGGCGGTGGGACGAGACGCGCGACCCGGTGCTGGAGGGTGAGCTGCGGGCCGGCGCCGACCGGCATCCCTCCACCCGGGTCGACCTGGCCGACCTGCTGCGCACTGCCGGCCGGCTGGAGGAGGCCCGCGGCGTGCTGGAGGCCGGGGCGCTGCGCAACGAGGAGGAGAGCTGGCGGCCGCTGGGCAGCCTGCTCGCCGAGGAGTTCGACCACCCTGTCGCGGCCGCGGCGGCCTACCGGGCCGGGATCGACGCCGGCGACCTGCACTGCCACCACGACCTGGGCGTGCTGCTGCTGGACCAGGGCGACGTCGACGGCGCCATCGAGCAGCTGCTGCGCGGCGCGGAGGGCGGCGACCAGCTGGCGGCCCGGGTGCTGCGCCAGGTCCTCGACGCCGAGAGCTGACCCGTCACCACCAACCGGCCCGTCACCACCAGCCGGCGAAGTGGTGCACCGGGCCGTGCCCGGAGCCGATCCCCAGCGTCTCCCCCGCGGTCAGCGCCTGCTGCAGGTAGTCGCGTGCCCGCTCGACCAGCGGCGCCCACTCCACCGCCCGCCCCGCCTGCCGTTCCCGGGCGGCGAGCGCGGCCAGCGCGGAGGAGAGCGTGCAGCCGGTGCCGTGCGTCGACGTCGTCTCGACCCGGGGCCGGCGGGTCTCGACGACCGCGTCGGCGGTGACGAGCACGTCGACGCTCTCCGCCCCACCGAGGTGCCCGCCCTTGAGCAGCACCGCCGCCGGGCCCAGGGCCAGCAGCGCCCGCGCCTGGTCGGGCAGCTCGGCCACCGTGGTGGCCGGGTCGATGCCCAGCAACGCGGCCGCCTCCGGCACGTTGGGGGTGATCAGGTCGCTGACCGGCAGCAGGTCGCTGCGCACGGCATCGACCGCCTCCGCCGAGATCAGCCGGTCGCCGCTGGTGGCCACCATCACCGGGTCGCAGACCACCGGGCCACCCGGCCGGTCGGCCAGCGCGGCGGCGACCTCGCGGACCACCTCGGCGGTGCCCAGCATGCCGAGCTTGGTGGCGTGCACCGTCACGTCGGCGAACAGGGCGCGCAGCTGCTCACCGACGAAGTCCGCGGGGACGCCGTGCACCCCGGTGACGCCGCGGGTGTTCTGCGCGGTGAGCGCGGTGAGCACCGCGGTGCCGTAGGCGCCCAGCGCGCTGAACGTCTTCAGGTCGGCCTGGATGCCCGCGCCCCCGCTGGGGTCGCTGCCGGCAACGGTGAGCGCAACGGCAGCGGTCATCGAGCGATCAGCTCCTGGGTCAGGACGGCCCGCAGGGCGCGGGCCGCGGCGGCGGGGTCGGGGGCGGTGCAGATGTCGGAGACGACGCAGACGCCGTCGACCCCGGTGGCGGCGACCTGCCCGGCGTTCGCGGCCGAGACGCCGCCGATCGCGACGGCGGCCACCCCGCCGGCGTGCGCGCGGGCGGCCAGGGCGCGTACCCCGTCCAGGCCCAGTCCGGAGCCGGCGTCGGGCTTGGTCGGGGTGGCCCAGACCGGGCTCAGCCCGACCAGGTCGACGGTGCCCGGCGGCAGCGCGAGCACCTCCGCCAGGTCGGCGTCGTCACCCACCGAGACGCCCAGGACGGCGTCCGGGCCGAGCAGCGCCCGCACCTCGGCGGCCGGCAGGTCGTCCTGCCCGACGTGCACCCCGTCGGCGCCGGCGATCAGCGCGACGTCGACGGCGTCGTTGACCACCAGCGCGACGCCGTCCGGCAGCACCCGCTGCACCGCGCGGGTGAGCGCCAGCAGCTCCCGGCGCGAGGCGGTCTTGTCCCGCACCTGGACCGCGGTCACCCCGCCGGCGACCGCGGCCGCCACCACCTCCGGCACCGATCGCGGTGCGCACAGCAGGGTGTCGGTGACCAGGTAGAGGGTCGGGTCGAACGCCCGGCGCATCAGGCGGTGCGGAGGTCGGCGCGGGTGAGCGCCTCGCCGTCCAGGGCGTCGAGGGCGTCCAGCCACTGCGGGGCGAAGGTGCCCGGCCCGTCGGCGAGGTCGGCGGCGACCTCGGCGGCCAGCGCCACGTGGGCGTGCGCGGCGACGGTGCCCAGCAGCGGGTCGCCGGTGGCGGCGACGTAGGCGGCGGTCAGTGCGCCCAGCGCGCACCCGGCTCCGGTGGTGCGGGTCAGCAGCACCGAGCCGCCGCCGACGCGCACGGTCCGCTCGCCGTCGGTGACGACGTCGACCGGCCCGCTGACCGCGACGACACCGCCGGTGCGCCGGGCCAGCGACGCGGCGACCTCCACCGCGTCGTCGGGGTCGGCGGTGCTGTCCACGCCGCGCCCGCCGGACCCGGCGCCGGCCAGGGCGAGCACCTCCGAGGCGTTGCCGCGCACCACCGTGGGCCGCAGCTCCACCAGCTCGGCGGCCAGCGCGGTGCGGAACGCGAGCCCGCCGACGGCGACCGGGTCGAGCACCCACGGGGTGCCCGCTTCGCCGGCGGCGCGGGCGGCCAGGCGCATCGCGTCGGCGGTCCGGGAGGAGACGGTGCCGACGTTGACCAGCACGGCGGAGGCGACGGCGGCGAACTCGCCGGCCTCGGCCGGGTCGTCGACCATCGCCGGGGCCGCGCCGACGGCGAGCAGCGCGTTGGCGGTGATGGTCTGCACCACGGTGTTGGTGAGGCAGTGCACCAGGGGTGCGGTGTCGCGCAGCGCCTCGCGGGCGGTGCGCAGGGAGCTGACGTCCACGCGTGACATCCCTTCGCCAGTGCGAACTGGAGCAGGTTCGACGGGTGTGCTCTCAGTCCCGGGCGGGACACCCCGTGTCGGTCCGCGACGCTAACACCGCCCCCTGGCCGGCGTTCACCCGTTCGCGGGCTCTGCTTGATCACGACGCGCTGACCTGCGAACCTGTCCGCCGGACCCAGGAGGAGGGCACGTGGACCCGATCGCGGTCGCCTTCCTCGCCGTCGGCGGGTTCGGCCTGCTCGTGCTGGTGCTCGCCCTCGTGGTCGGCGAGATCGGCGAGTTCGGCGGGGACGCCGACGGCCCCTTCTCGCTCCCGGCGATCGCGGCCTTCGTCGGCGGCGTCGGCTTCGGTGGCGCGGCGGTGACCGCCCTGCTGCCGCCACTGGCCGGTGCCCTGACCGTCCTGCTCGCCGTCGTCGGCGGCCTGGTGGTCGCGCTGCCGCTGGCGGCCGGGGCGATCCGGCTGTCGGCCTCGCTGCGGGACATGCCGACCGAGCCCACCCTGACCAGCGACCGGCTGCTCGGCGCCCAGGGCGTCGTCGTCTCCGGCGTGCCGGCCGGCGGGTTCGGCGAGGTGCGGCTCAGCGTCGCCGGCCAGCAGCTCAAGTACCACGCCCGCAGCGCCGTCCCGCTGCCCGCGGGCACCCCCGTGTACGTCGTCGACACCCCGTCCGACACCTCCGTCGAGGTGGTCTCCACCGCCCCCGACGGTCCCCCTGCCAGCCCCGGAGGCACCGCGTCATGACCCTGCTCTACGCGATCGGCGGCATCGCCGTCCTGGTCGTCCTGCTGGTGCTCCTCGTGCTGTCCCGGATCAAGGTGGCCGGCCCGAACCAGGCGTTCCTGGTCACCGGCCGGCAGGGCCGCTCGGTCACCGGTACGGACGGCGCGGTCAGCCGGGACATGTCCGGGCAGAAGGTGGTCATGGGGGCGAGCGTCTTCGTGCTGCCGGTGGTGCAGAAGCTGCACTCCATCGACCTGTCCAGCCGGCGCATCCCGGTCGGCATCCGGGGCGCGGTGAGCCTGCAGGGGGTCAAGTGCGACCTCGAGGGCGTCGCCATCGTCAAGGTGGGCGGCAACGAGGGCGCCATCCGCGCCGCCGCCCAGCGCTTCCTGGCCCAGCAGGAGGGCATCGACACCTTCACCTCGGAGGTGCTGGCCGGTGCGCTGCGGTCGATCGTCGGCCGGCTGACGATCGAGGAGATCATCCGCGACCGGGCCGCGTTCGCCTCCGCCGTCGCCGAGGAGGCCGAGTCCTCCCTCACCGGTCAGGGGCTGGTGCTGGACACCTTCCAGCTGCAGGACATCCAGGCCGAGGGCACCTACCTCGCCGACCTGGGCCGGCCGGAGGCCGCCCGGGTGCTCAAGGAGGCGAGCATCGCCGAGGCCCGGGCTCGGCAGGCCGCCCAGCAGGAGCAGCTGCTCGCCGACGAGGCGATCGCGGTCTCCCAGCGCCAGCTGCAGCTCAAGCAGGCCGAGATCGACGCGGAGATCGACGCCGCCAAGGCCCGCGCGGCCGCGGCCGGCCCGCTCGCCCAGGCCGCGCAGGACCAGGAGGTCCTCACCGCCCAGGAGAAGGTCGCCGAGCGGACCGCCGCGCTGACCCAGGCCCAGCTGGACACCAAGGTCCGCCGTCCGGCCGACGCCGAGCGCTACCGGGTGGAGCAGGAGGCCGAGGGCCGGAAGAACTCCGCGATCCTCTCCGCCGAGGCGCAGCGGCAGGCCACCATCGCCGCCGCCCAGGCCGCCGCCGAGCAGGCGCGGCTGTCCGGTGAGGGCGAGCGGGCCCGCCGGTCGGCGCTGGCCGAGGCCGAGGCGATCGAGGGCGCCAAGCGCGGTGAGGCGGAGAAGCAGCGCCGCCAGGCGATCGCCGACGCCGTCGAGCGGGAGGGCACCGCCGAGGCCGCCGCGATCCTGGCCCGGGGCAAGGCGGAGGCCGAGGCGATGGACGCGCGGTCCGAGGCGTTCGCCAGCTACGGCGAGGCGGCGATCCTGGACCTGCTGGTCAAGGTGCTGCCCGACGTGGTGGCCGCGGCGTCGGCACCGCTCTCGGCGGTGGACAAGATGACGGTCATCTCCGCCGACGGCGCCGGCTCGCTGGGCCGGTCGGTGGCGGCGAACGTGGCCCAGGGGCTGCAGCTGTCCGGCGACCTCACCGGGCTGGACGTCGGCGCGCTGCTGAAGCGGCTCGGCAGCGGGGCCGCGGACAGCGTGGGCGACGCCACCCCGGTGACCCGCGTGCCGCTGGACGGCAACGGGGCCGCGCCGGCCCGCGACTGACCCACCGCGACCACCTGCGGCGGGCGGCGGCCCGAGGGCTTGCGACCATGCGGCGGTGACCGATGCACCCCGCCTGCGCCAGGCGCCGTTCGCCGAGCTGACCCCCGCCGAGCTGTACGGCATCCTCCGGCTGCGGGTCGACGTCTTCGTCGTCGAGCAGGCCTGCCCCTACCCGGAGCTCGACGGTCGGGACACCGAGCCGACCACCGAGCACCTCTGGTTCGCCGACGACGACGGCGACGGGGCGGTGCTGGCCACGATCCGCGTGCTGCACAACGGCGAGGACCGCGCCATCGGCCGGGTGGCCACCGCGGTGGGCGCGCGGGGGCGGGGGCTCTCCGCGGAGCTCGTCCGCCGTGGTCTCGAACTGTGCGCCGGCCGCACCGTCGACATCGGCGCGCAGGCGTACCTGGAGGGCTGGTACGAGCGGTTCGGCTTCCGCCGGTCGGGCCCGGACTACCTCGAGGACGGCATCCCGCACCTGCCGATGCGCCTGGCGGTCCCCGCGGCCTGAGGTCGGTCGACGCTGCGTCACCGGGCCACCCGGCTGAGGGGCGCACCCCCTCCCAGGTAGTCACCCTGCGGAGTGGCACAGTCACCCGGAGTCTTCCACCCTGGATCGCCCGGCCCTAGCGTCGCGGGGGCAGGAGGTGGCCGCTCCGGTCGACTCCCCCGGAGCCCCGGAGAGCCAGGCATGACGAGGGTGACCCTCCGCCGTCCCAGCCGTCGCACGACGCGCCGCGCGGTCGTCGTGTCCACGGCCGGGGCGCTCGTCCTCGCGGCTGCGCTCGTCTGGCAGGCCGCCTACGCCGGCTTCGCCGCCTCGACCACCCCGATCGCCGCCGGCGTCACCACCGGCACGGTCGCGGTCGGCAACGAGATCGAGGGTCTCGGCACGGTCGCCCTGCCGGCACTGCGCCCCGGCGAGACCTACACCGAGTGCGTCGCCGTCACCTCCACCGGTTCGGTGCCCGCCCAGGTGCGGCTCTACGTCAAGGACCGGTCGGCCACCGCCACGGCGTTGCCGAGCAGCCTCACCTTCACCTGGACCGCCGGTACCGGCGGCGGGGTGAACGACGACTGTGCCGCGTTCACGCCCACCACGTCGACGGTGACGTCGACCCTCGCGTCGTTCGGCACCACCTACGCCCAGGGGGTCCTGCCCTGGGACACGACCGGAGGGGCCACCGCGGAGCGGCGCACGTACCGGGTGAGCTTCTCGCTGTCGGCCAACGCGCCGGCCAGCGTCAAGGGCGCCTCGGCGACGGTCACCTTCGCGTGGGAGGCGCAGCAGCGATGACCACCCCCTCGTGGCGGCACGGCTGGGCCGCCCTCGCCGTCAGCACGCTGAGCCGCATCGCGCTCGGCGCGCTCGCGCTCCTGCTCGCCGCCTCGCTGGTCCCCGCCCTCGTCGGCTGGCAGTCCACCGTGGTGATGTCCGGCTCCATGGCGCCGGCCCTCGCCCCCGGTGACGTCGCCGTGGTCCGGCCGGTCGACAGCGCGGCGCTCGAACCCGGGGCGGTGCTGCTCGTCGACGACCCGGACCTGCCCGGCCGCCTGCGCCTGCACCGGCTGGTCGCCGTCGACGCCGCCGGCCTGCAGCTCAAGGGCGACGCCAACCCCGCGGCCGACAGCAGCCTCGTCGCCCCCGCGGCGGTCCACGGCGCCGTCTCCTTCCGGCTGCCGCTGGTCGGGGAGCCGGTCGTCTGGCTCGCCGAGCGACGGGTCTGGCCGCTGGTCGGCACCGCCGCCGGGCTGGCCGTGCTGCTTGCCCTGGCACTGCTGCACCGCCGTCCGGACGACGACCTCCCGGCCGGCCCGCCGTCCACCGGGCGCGGGCTCCGTCGCGGTGCCGTGCTCACCACCGCCGCCCTGCTCACCCTCGCGCTGCCCGGTGCGGCGGCGCGCTTCTCCGACACCACGGCCACCCCCCGGCTGACCCTGCCCGTCGCGGCCGTGTGGAACTGCTCGGACGTCGGCAGTGCGAACCGGGCGACGCACTACTACCGGATGCAGGAACGCTCGGGGACCACGGCCGCGACCACGGGCACCGCCGGCAGCGCGGCCAACGGCACCTACAGCCCGCGCGGCCTGACCAGCGTCCCGGACGGTCCGGCCTGCGGCCCCAACGAGGAGCGGGCGGTGCAGTTCGACGGCTCGAGCGGAGCGATCTGGACGACGCAGGCGGTCACCAACCCGCAGACCTTCACGGTGCAGCTGTGGTTCCGGACCACGACCAACCGCGGCGGGAAGCTGATCGGCTTCGGGAACGGCACGAACGGCGACCTGTCCAGCAGCTACGACCGGCACGTCTACCTGACCAACGCCGGGCAGTTGGTGTTCGGCGTCTACAACGGGTCGATCTACACGGTGACCAGTCCGCGCACCTACAACGACGGCGGGTGGCACCTGGTGACCGCGTCGTTCTCCGCCGGCACCGGCCTGCGGCTCTACGTCGACGGCAGCCTGGTCGCGAGCGGCTCGGCACCGGCCGCGGAGTCGATCACCGGGTTCTGGCGGATCGGCTACGACAACCTCAACACCTGGCCGTCGGCGCCCACCAGCCGGTACTTCGCCGGGTCGCTGGCGCACGTCAGCATCTACAACTCGGTGCTGAGCGCGAGCCAGGTGCGGGACGCCTGGGACATCACCCGCTGACGGTCAGTCAGCGCCCGTCAGCGACGTCGCCGGCAGCCAGTCGGCGTCCAGCAGTTCGGCGATCTGCTGCAGCCCGGCGGTGTCGCCGCCCGCCGTCGACCCGGTGACCGCGAGCCGTTCGACCATGACCCGGGCGACGTCCTCCTCCACGGTGTCCGCAGCGAACGCCACCCGCCAGGGCGAGACCTGGTGGTCGCGGTGCGTGCGGCCGGTGACCTGGCGGGCGGCGATGCCGGAGAACCGTGGCTGGTGGAACAGCCCGACCCGCGGCGTGGTCGAGGCGACGAGGCCGCCGGGCAGCTGCTCGCCGGCGTGCAGGCTGATCGAGGCGGTCACGGTGAACACGCACACCGGTGCCTCGCCGGTCTGGAACCGCAGCCGCTCGGCCTCGACGTCGAACCGGTCGCGCCCGTAGATCCCGGCGACGGCGATCCCGCCGTCCAGCAGCGCCTCCCGGATCGGGTCGGCGGCGGTCTCGACGAACTCGACCGAGACGGCGACCTGCCGGTCGGCCTCCACCTGGGCCGTCACCCAGTCGACGGTGGCGGCGGCCCGGATCAGCCCGGCCTTCTGCCGGAACCGCAGCAGCGCCGCGCGCCCGCGGGCGGTCTCCCGCTTGCGGCGGGCCAGCTGCATCTCCGCCCGGAACTCCGACCACTCGGCCTCGTACTGCGCGCGCTCGGCCGGGGTGAGCTCCACCGGGGTGCCGGTGACGCTCACCGGGCCCCACGGCGCCGGCCGGTGCAGCGTGGCCGGCGGCTCGGTGTCGGCGAGCCAGCTGCGCAGCCGGGCGAGGTCGGCCCGGCGCTCGTCGGCGTCCTCGGTCCACGTCCAGCCGTACCGGCCACGTTCCACGTGGAACCCGTGCGCCGCGAGCCGGGTGGGCAGGTCGGCCCACTCCCGCAGCGGCTCCCCGTGCAGCGCGGCGAAGTGCGGCGCCAGGTAGGGCAGCTCCAGCGGGGTGTGCGCGGGCGTCGCCGTCGCCAGCAGCACGAACGGGGCGTCCTTGACCCGGCCGCTGCCGGAGACCGCCTTCCAGTGCTTCCAACGCTGGGTGGTCGTGTGCCGCACCATGTGCGCCTCGTCGGCGATGACGACGTCGAAGCCGTGCCCGAGCGCCCTGGTCGCGGCGGCGATCTTGCCCAGCCGGTCCCAGGTGGTCACGCACCAGCGGAGCCCGGCGTCGCCGAAGGCCCCGATCGACCGGGTCCAGTGCGGCACGGTGATCGCCGCCGGGCGGTCGGCCACCACGAGCACCCGCTGCACCGGCCGCTGCCGGGCGATCTGCTGGACGGCGAGGACCGCGGTGCCGGTCTTGCCGACGCCGGGGTCGTCGCCGAGCAGGAACATCCGCCCGCCGGCGGCCGCGTGCGCCGCGATCACGGCCGCCCCGATGACCTGCTGCTCCCGCGGGGTCATCGGCCGGGCCGCCCGCAGCGGGCGGGGCTCGGCGTTGAGCTCGTCCTCCAGCCAGCGCTCCAGGCTGTGCGGCGGCGGGTCGTACGGCTGCAGCGCCGCGGGCAGCCGTGCGCCGACGTACACGTGCGCGGACAGCCCGGCGTGCCAGCTCGCGCCGGGCGCGGGCGCCCGGAACGGGACGGCGAGCACCCAGACCCGCTCCCCCGGCCCGGCGACCGGCAGCGCCGGCGCGGCCTTCTTCGCGGGGGCCTTCTTCGCGGGGGCCTTCTTCGCTGCGGCCTTCTTCGGTGCCGCCTTCTTCGGCGCCGCCTTCCGGGCGGGCGCGGCCTTCCTCGGGGCGGCCTGCCCGGACGCGGCCGTCCGTGAGGTGCTGGCCGTGGACGAGCGGGTGGCACGCCGGCGGCGTCCGGGCACGGGGATCTCCTCGGGGAGGCGGCGGTGAGCGGGTCGACGGTAGGCGTGGGCACCGACGGTCGCCGGCAGCGACATCGGGTCTGGTGGGATGAGGGCATGACGGACCCGAACCGGCTGGCGGCCCGCACGCTCGGCGACTCCGGGCCGCGGGTGGTCTTCGTGCACGGACTCTTCGGCCAGGGGCGCAACTGGACGACCGCCGCCAAGGCGCTGGCCGAGGACGGGCACCGGGTCACCCTGCTCGACCTGCCCAACCACGGGCACTCGCCGTGGACCGACCGGGTCGACTACGGCGACATGGCCGAGTTCGTCGCCGCCGAACTCGCCCTGCTCGGCGAGCCGGTGACCCTGGTCGGGCACTCCATGGGCGGCAAGGTCGGGATGCTGCTGGCGCTGCGCTGGCCGGAGCTGCTGCGCGGCCTCGTCGTCGTCGACATCGCCCCGGTCGACTACCCGGAGACCGGCGGCCGGACGGATGACCCGGACGAGGAGGAGTCGCCGTTCGCCGCGTTCATCGCCGCGATGCAGGCGGTCGACGTCGGGGCGCTGCAGACCCGGGAGGACGCCGATCGGGCGCTGCGCGACGCGGTGCGCAGCCCCATGGTCCGCGGCTTCCTGCTGCAGAGCCTGGTCCGTGACGGCCAGGAGGGCTGGCGCTGGCGGCTGAACCTGGAGACCCTCGCCCGCGACGTGGGCGAGCTGCGCCGGTTCCCCGAGCCCGAGCCCGGCGCGCACTACGACGGCCCGGTGCTGTGGATCGCCGGGGCGAACTCGCACTACGTGCTGGACGACGACCGGCCGCGGATGGACGCGCTGTTCCCCTCGACCCGGCTGGTGCGGGTGAAGAACGCCGGTCACTGGGTGCACTCGGAGCAGCCCGAGGTCTTCCTGGAGACCGTGCGGCACTTTCTCGACGGAGTCGAGCGACGGGATGGCCTGCGGCAGGTGGAGGAGTGACCACCTGGCCCCGCCCGGTGCCGCTCATCGGCGACGACACCGCCGCCTCGGAGCGGGCCGCCGACCCCACCGGCTGGGCGCTCCCCGAGCCGGACCGTGCGGGCCTGTACCGCACGATCGGCGCGCGGCGCGACGTCCGCCGCTACCGCCCGGACCCGGTGCCCGACGAGGTGCTCACCCGGGTGCTGGGTGCCGCGCACGCCGCCCCGAGCGTCGGGCACAGCCAGCCGTGGCGGTTCGTCGTCGTCCGCGACCCGGCCGTCCGCGACCGGGCCGCGGTGCTCACCGACCGGGAGCGGTTGCGCCAGGCTGCGCAGCTGGAGCCCGAGGCGGGCGCCCGGCTGCTGGACCTGCAGCTGGAGGGCGTGCGAGAGGCGCCGCTGGGCGTCGTCGTCTGCTGCGACCGGCGGACGCCGGCCGCCGGCGTGCTCGGCCGGGCCACCTTCCCCGACGCCGACCTGTGGAGCTGCGCCGCGGCGATCCAGAACCTGTGGCTGGCCGCCCGTGCCGAGGGGCTCGGCCTGGGCTGGGTGACGCTGTTCCGTCCCGCGGAGCTCGGCGAGCTGCTGGCCCTGCCCGACGGTGTGGTCACCCTGGGCTGGCTGTGCCTGGGCTGGCCCGACGAGCGACCGCCCGCGCCAGGGCTGGAGCGGGCCGGCTGGTCGCGGCGGCAGCCACTGGAGGACGTCGTCCTCACCGACCGGTGGCCGGCCACCGACCCTGCTCCCCCGCCGAACCGGCTCCGCAGCCCGGAGCCGGCCGCGGTGGTCGGCGCCCGCGACGCGGCCGACCGGCTGCTCACCCCACCCGGGTCGCTGGGCGTGCTCGACCGGGCGGTCGACCGGGCGGTCGCGCTGGGCCGCACCGAGCTCACCGGCGGCACCCTGCTGCTCGCCGCCGCCGACCACCCGGTCACCGGCCACGGCGTCTCCGCGTTCCCGGTGTCGACGACCCGGGACATCGCCGCGGCCGCCGTCGCCGGTCAGGCGCTGGGCGCGACCGCCGCGCGGACCGCGGGGCTGGACGTCGTCGTCGTGGACGCCGGGGTGCACGGCACCGCGGTGCCCGGCGCGCTCGCCGTCCGCCCGGTCGGCGTGCGCGGGGACCTGCTGACCGCGCCGGCGATGACCCCCGACGACGTCGCGACGCTGCTCGCCGCCGGCCGCCGGCTGGGCGCCGAGCGGGGGCGGCGACCGGCCTGGTCGCGCTCGGCGAGGTGGGGGTGGGCAACACGACCGTGGCGGCGGCGCTGGCCTGCGGGCTGTTGCACGTGGAACCGGCCGACGTGGTCGGGCTGGGTGCCGGCGCGGACACGGCGATGGTGGACCGGAAGCGGTCGGTGGTCGACGCGGCCGTCGCCCGCGCCGGGCGGGGCCTGGACCCGCTGCGCGCGCTGGCCGAGCTCGGCGGACCGGAGCTGGCCGTCCTGGCCGGCGCGGTGCTGGGGGCGGCGGAGGCCGGCGCGGTGGTGGTCGTCGACGGGTTCGCCACCGCGGTGGCCGCACTGGTCGCCGTGGGGCTGGAGCCGGCCGCGCAGTCGTCGCTGGTGGCCGGGCAGCGCAGCCGGGAGCGCGGGCACGAGCTGGTGCTGCAGGCGCTGGGCGTCGAGCCGCTGCTGGACCTCCGGCTGCGGGCCGGTGAAGGCGTCGGGGCGGTGCTCGCCGCGGGGCTGCTGCGTCACGGGCTGACCCTCCGCCGGGAGGCCGCCCGCGTCGACCGCTGACCGGGACCTGTGGACAACCGCGTCCACTGTGGACAGCGGCCGGCCCGACGGTCGGGGATCGCGCTCGGATCGCTGCTCCCGAGAGGAGCGGACGATGACCTGGTCGGTTGGCGAACACCCTTTCCGTGTGCCAGTGCGGACCGAGCGTCCGGGCAGCCTGGCAGCAGCCGGAGCGCTGGACCTGGTGGTCCTGCGTCCTCCGGTCACTGCGCGCCAGTGCGATGTGATGGCGGCGGAGGACTTCGCCTTCTGCCCGGACAACTCCTCCCCCCAGACCGGGTTCGACGACCAACCGATCAGCCGGGCCGACGACGCCGCCCGGTTGCGGGGCGCCACGGCGTGGCACTTCTGGTGGGACTGACGCCGGCCGGGAACGGTCGCTCTGGACCCGTGCTGCCCGGCGGGCCAGGCTGGCGGCATGGGCAGCGAGTGGGTGGGGCACCGACCGCACCCGGCGCTGCACGGGCTGGTCGCCGCGGCCACCGGCTACCGGCAGGAAGGGTTGGCTCCCGGGCTGCACCGCGGGCTCCCCTCCCCCACGCTGACGTTCGTCGTCACCCTCGACGACCCGCTGGAGATGGCCGCCCATCCCGACCCGGGGCAGGCGCCCGGCAGCTACGCGGGCCTGGTCGGTGGGCTGCACACCGCACCAGCGCTGATCCGTCATCCCGGCCGGCAAGCCGGCGTCCAGCTCGCCCTCACCCCGCTGGGTGCCCGCCGGCTGCTCGGCCTGCCCGCCGGTGCGCTGGCCTCCCTGGACTGCCCGGTCGGCGACGTCCTCGGCGCGGACGGCGTGGAGCTGATCGAGCGGTTCCGGGCCGCGGCCGGCTGGCCGGCCCGGTTCGCGGTCCTGGAGGAGGTCCTGCTCCGCCGGGTGCGCCCGGACAGTGCACCGGCACCGGAGGTCACCGAGGCGTGGCGGTTGACCGTCGCCTCCGGTGGGCGGCTGCGGGTCGCTGAGATCGCGGGGCGGGTCGGCTGGTCCGAGCGCCACCTGCTCAGCCGCTTCCGTGCCGAGACCGGGCTGGCCCCGAAGGAGGCGGCCCGGGTCGCGCGCTTCTCGCGCGCCCGCAGGGCGTTGCAGGCCCGGGCCGGGGCCGGGCAGGCGCTGGACCTCGCCGGCCTCGCCGCGGCTGGTGGTTTCGCCGACCAGGCGCACCTGACCCGCGAGTGGCGGGCGCTGACCGGGCTGCCGCCATCGCGATGGCTGGCCGAGGAGTTCGGATACGTCCAAGACGGCCGCTCCCCCGTGTCGACAATCTGAGGCCATGACCGATCCCGCCGCTCCCCCGCCCACCGTCTGGCCCGCCTTCCGGGCCCGCGACGCCCGCGCACTCATCCGCTTCCTGGTCGACGCCCTCGGCTTCGAGGAGACCGCCGTGTACGGCGAGGGCCCCGTCGTCCAGCACGCCCAGCTCTCCTGGCCGCCCGGCGGCGGGGTGATGCTCGGCTCGGTGCGCGACGTCCCCGACGACCCGTGGCCCGCGCAGCCAGGCTCGGCCGCCGCCTACCTGGTCACCGACGACGCCGACGCCGTGCACGCCCGCGCGGTCGGCGCCGGCGCGGACGTCGTGCAGCAGCTGCACGACACCGACTACGGCGGTCGCGAGTTCGCCGTCCGCGACCCGGAGGGCAACCTCTGGAGCGTGGGCACCTACCGGGGTGAGCCCCGGCTCAGCTGAACAGGCCCTACCCGAAGAGCCCGCGGACGTCGTCGGCGGTGAGCGCCCCGGAGGCCAGCGCACCGTCGTCGACGACCCGGGAGAACAGCGCCGACTTCCGGGCCTTGAGCTCCATGACCTTCTCCTCGATGGTGCCGACCGACACCAGCCGGTAGACGATCACCGTCTTGTCCTGGCCGATCCGGTGCGCCCGGTCGACGGCCTGGGCCTCGCTGGCCGGGTTCCACCACGGGTCGAGCACGAAGACGTAGTCGGCCTCGGTGAGGGTCAGCCCGAACCCGCCGGCCTTGAGGCTGATCAGGAACACCGGCGCGGTGCCCTCCCGGAAGCCCTGGACGACGCCGTCGCGGTCACGGGTGCGCCCGTCCAGGTACTCCCAGTCGATGCCCTCGGCGGTCAGCCGGTCGCGGATGTTCCGCAGGAAGCGGGTGAACTGGCTGAACACCAGCACCCGGTGGCCCTCGGCGACCACCGCGCGCAGGTGCTCGAGGAAGGCGTCGGCCTTGCTGGAGGGGACGTCGGCGTAGGCCGGGTCGATCAGCGCCGGGTCCAGGCTCAGCTGCCGCAACAGCGTCAGCGACCGGAAGATCGTCATCCGGTTCTTGGACATGTCCTCGACCAGGCCGAGGACCTTGCTCCGCTCCCGCTGCAGGTGGGTCTGGTAGAGCTTCTCGTGCCGCGGGTTGAGCACCACCTCGAGCACCTGCTCCTGCTTGGGCGGCAGCTCGGCGGCGACCATCTCCTTGGTCCGGCGCAGCACCAGCGGGCGGATCCGGCGGCGCAGCGTCGCCAGCTTCTCCGCGTCGCCGTCCCGCTCGATCGGGATGCGGTAGGCCTCGGTGAACCGCGCCGGGTCGGGGAACAGCCCGGGGGCGACGATCGACATCAGCGCCCACAGGTCCATCACGCTGTTCTCCAGCGGCGTGCCGGTCAGCGCCAGCTTCACCGGGGCCTGCAGTCGCCGCGCGCACTGGTAGGTGCGGGCCTGGTGGTTCTTCACGAACTGCGCCTCGTCGAGCACCAGACCGCGCCACGGCAGCTCGGCCCACGCCTCCTCGTCGATCCGGAACAGCGCGTACGACGTGACGACGACGTGCGCGCCGGCCACCCGGTCGCGCAGCGCCGTGCCCGACTTCCGCTCGGTCTCCCCCACCACCGCCACCCGCAGGCCCGGGGCGAACCGCGCCGCCTCCCGGGCCCAGGTGGGCACCACGCTGGTGGGCGCCACCACGAGCACGGGTGCGTCGTCGAGGTCGCCGGCCTGGTGCGCGCGGACCAGCAGTGCCAAGGCCTGCAGCGTCTTGCCCAGCCCCATGTCGTCGGCGAGCACCCCGCCCAGCCGGTGGTCCCAGAGGAAGGACAGCCAGCCGTACCCGTCCAGCTGGTAGGGCCGCAGCTCCGCGGCCAGCCCGGCCGGCGCCGGTGGGGGTTCGGCGTGCTCGGCCTCGATCAGCCCGCGCACCTCGCGGGTCCACCGCTCGCTCTGCTCCTCGACCACGCCCAGGCCGAGCAGCTGCTCCCACAGCGACGCCTGGTAGCGGCTCACCCGGGTGCCCTCGCCCGGCACGTCCTGCAGGGCGCGGGCCTCCTCGATCAGCAGCCGCAGCTGCTCGAACTCCGGGCGCTGCAGGGAGAAGTAGGTGCCGCTGATCAGCAGCAGCCGGGTGCGCCCGGCGGCCAGGGCCTTGTAGAGCGTCTCGAACGGCACGCTCTGGCCGTCGACGGTGACGCTGACGCCCAGGTCGAACCAGTCGGACTCCCCGGTGTCGCGGGCGGTGAAGCTGAACTGCGGCGCGGCGGTGGTGTGCCGGTAGTCGGTGGGGGTGCCCACCACGGTGACGTCGAGGGCCGGGTCGGCGCGGAGCGCGGGAAGCACCTCGGTGGTGAACTCCAGCGCCTCCATCCCGGCGAGCTCGGTGCGCTCGGCGAGGGAGCCCTCCGGCGTCCACAGCTCGGGCAGCGCGGTGGCCGGGCCGGGCAACCCCTCGACCAGCAGCCGCTCGGCGGCCGGGTCGCGGCCGTCACCCGGCGTCGACGGCGCACCCGGGGCGAAGGACCGGTCGCCGTAGCGCACCGCCCAGGCGAGGCCGAGCGTGGCGTCGCCGGGGTAGCGCACCTCGACGGCCAGCCGGGGCCGGTGCACCTCCGGCAGGGCGACCGAGCCGTCGCCGGAGATCACCGGGACCGCCTGCCGCAGGCCCGGGTACCAGTCGCGCAGGAAGCGGTCGACGTCGCCGGGCGGGATCTCGATCCGGCCACCGCGGCCCACCAGCCCGGCCAGCACAGGGGGCACCGGCCGGTCCAGGCGGGCCAGCACCAGCCCGGGGACGTCGCCGTCTCCACCGGCGGGCCCCTCCACGGACACCCCGTGCGGGGGCATGCCCAGGAAGGACAGCCGCCCGGGGTCGACGGCGCGGCCGTCGAGCTGCAGCACGGCGGACAGCTCGGTGTGCTCGCCGTCCCGGCGCAGGTCGACGGCGACGTCCGCCGGTACCTGCGCGAGCACCACCGGCCGGGCCGACCGGTCGGCGGTGACCAGGGGGACGCCGTCGGCCACCGCCTCGGCGAGCAGCCGCCAGAGCCCGGCGCCGAACTCGTGCAGGTACACGTCGGCCGGCGCGTAGGACCAGTACTGGTTGCGGGCCGCCTGGTGGGTGGCGTGCAGCGCGCGCATCGCGGCGAGGTGCGCCGGGTCCCAGCCGGCCTGGGTGTTCTCGTACTGCAGCTGCCGCCACGAGACGCCGCTGCGCACCCACTGCCCGCGCTTGCCGGGCACCACCGGCCGCAGCCGGATCAGCCGCTGCCGGGTGCCTGGTGCGGCGACCGACGAGCGCCCCCGGCCCGGCTCGGGCTCGACCAGCTCGAACTGCAGCGCGATCGGGACGGTCGCGGGCGCCGGCCGGCCCGCGGAGGTCACCAGCTCGGCGAGCTCCTGCTCCCAGGTGCGGGCGGCGGGGCGCCCGGGCCGCGACCCGCCCGGCGCGCGTTCGATCTCCGGCCGCAGGTGCAGCAGCACCGCCACCGCGTGCTTGCAGTCGTCGCCGACCGGGCAGGTGCAGGCGGCGGCCCAGCCGACCCGGCCGCCCTCGGTGCGCACCACCGTCGTCCGGTAGGGCTCGGGTGCACCGCCCTGCACCAGACCGGTCAGCCGGCGCGCGCCGTCACCCACCCGGACGTCGAGCACGCTGCGGCCGGCGTAGGACCGTGCCCGGTCGAGCACGTGCTCCCCGACGGCCTCGGCCAACGCCGCGTCGGTGACCATCTCCCGCCAGTCCCCGAGCACCCGACCAGGCTACGGCCGACCCCCGACAGAGCGGCCCGGGTCGCGGGCACTGGGGGCGCGGCGCGAAGATCAGGCCATGAGCTCCGACCGCGCCGGCCAGCCCGCCCAGCCCTCCGACCTGGTCGACGTCCCGCACCTGGTCACCGCCTACTACACGGTGCAGCCGGACCCCTCCGACGTGGCACAGCAGGTCACCTTCGGGACCTCGGGCCACCGGGGCTCCTCGCTGGACGGCGCGTTCAACGAGCCGCACATCCTGGCCACCACCCAGGCGATCTGCGAGTACCGCGCCCAGCAGGGCTTCGACGGCCCGCTGTTCATCGGCCGGGACACCCACGGCCTGTCCGAGCCGGCCTGGGTGACCGCCCTGGAGGTGCTGGCCGCCAACGACGTCACCGTGCTGGTCGACTCGCGCGACGGCTACACCCCCACCCCGGCGGTCAGCCACGCCATCCTCGCCGCCAACCGGGGCAGGACGAGCGGGCTGGCCGACGGCATCGTCGTCACCCCGTCGCACAACCCGCCGCGGGACGGCGGCTTCAAGTACAACCCGCCCTCGGGTGGCCCGGCCGACACCGATGCGACCGGCTGGATCGCGAAGCGGGCCAACGCGCTGCTGGCCGCCGGGCTGGACGGCGTGCGTCGCATCCCTTTCGCCCGGGCCCGCGCGGCCGCGCAGTCCTACGACTTCCTCGGCACCTACGTCGACGACCTGCCGAACGTGCTCGACCTGGCCGCGGTGAAGGACGCCGGGGTCCGGATCGGCGCCGACCCGCTCGGCGGGGCGAGCGTGCACTACTGGGGCGAGATCGCCGAGCGGCACGGCCTGGACCTGACCGTCGTCAACCCGCTGGTCGACGCCACCTGGCGGTTCATGACGCTGGACTGGGACGGCAAGATCCGGATGGACTGCTCCTCCCCCTCCGCGATGGCCTCGCTCATCGGTGCGAAGGACCAGTTCCAGATCGCCACCGGGAACGACGCCGACGCCGACCGGCACGGCATCGTCACCCCCGACGGCGGGCTGATGAACCCCAACCACTTCCTCGCGGTCGCCATCTCCTACCTGTTCAGCCACCGGCCGGAGTGGGCCGCGGGCACCGCCGTCGGCAAGACGCTGGTGTCCTCCTCCCTCATCGACCGGGTGGTCGCCGACCTCGGCCGGCAGCTGGTCGAGGTGCCGGTCGGCTTCAAGTGGTTCGTGCCCGGGCTGCTCGACGGGTCGGTCGGGTTCGGTGGCGAGGAGTCGGCCGGTGCGTCGTTCCTCCGTCGCGACGGCGGCGTGTGGACCACGGACAAGGACGGCATCCTGCTCGCCCTGCTGGCGTCGGAGATCCAGGCGGTCACCGGCAACTCGCCCTCGCAGCTGCATGCGTCACTGACGGAACGGTTCGGCTCCTCCGCCTACGCCCGGGTCGATGCCGCGGCCACCCGCGAGGAGAAGGCGAAGCTCGGCAAGCTGTCGCCCGATGCGGTCACCGCCACCGAGCTCGCCGGGGAGCCGATCACCGCGAAGCTGACGACGGCGCCCGGCAACGGTGCCGCGATCGGCGGGCTGAAGGTCACCACCGAGAACGCCTGGTTCGCCGCCCGCCCGTCCGGCACCGAGGACGTCTACAAGGTCTACGCCGAGTCCTTCCAGGGCGCCGACCACCTCGCCCAGGTCCAGGAGGAGGCCAAGGCCGTCGTCTCGGCCGCCCTGGCCGGCTGACGGCCGCCCTGCGGCCCATGCCACTCGGCGGATCGTGGTTCTTCCGAAACGAAGTCGGCTCATCTAGCGTGCGGGGATGACCGAGCCGTCCGCCCCGCCGCCGTCCCCGTCGGAGAAGTCCGGCTGGCAGCAGGGCACCGGCATGGCGCTGGGGCTGTCGCTGGGCGTGACCTTCGGTCTGACGCTGCTGGACAACCTCGCCCTCGGTCTCGGGCTCGGGGTGGCGATCGGCGTGGCGGTCGACGCCGCACAGGCCCGCCGGTCGCACGACGGGCCGACCCCCACCGACTGAAGGAAGGACCCGGCTGGCCGCTGGGCGGACATGGCGCTCCTCGCCCTCGCGGTCAGCACTCCTGGACGAGGCAGCCGTACCAGCCGAGGCCCTGGTAGGTCTCGTAGCCGGGGGTGCGGGCGAACCCGACCGTGCGGGTGCTGTCGGCGTACGAGCCGCTGGTTGCGCCCTCGGTGCGCAGCCCCACCCGCTCGGTGAGCACTCCTCGCCCGTCGGAGGCGGCGAGCACCCGGCCGCCGCCGTCCAGCAGCAGGCAGCGGGTGCGGGCGCGCTCGTCGTCGGCGAGCCGGAGGCCGTCGAGGATCGCCTGGGTCTGCGGTGCCCAGTCGAAGAAGACGCCGAGCGCGCCGATCACCTCGCCGTCGGTCTCGCCGTCCCGGCGCACCGCGGTGGCGTAGGTCGCCACGGACGAGCCCAGCTCGGCCGACTCCCGGACGTCCTCGACGGCGTAGGCGTCGCCGTCGGCGGTGGCGAGCGCGTCGCGGAACCAGCGCTGGCCGCTGACGTCGCTGCCGACCACGCCCGGCCAGCGCTGCGGCGCCGCGTTGGCCAGCACCCGCCCCGAGGTGTCGGCGACCCACAGGTCGAGGTAGACGGTGTAGTTGCGCAGGATGACGCCCAGCCGCCGGGTGGCGGTCGCGGCGGCCGGCCCGTGGGGATCACCCGCGGCCGCGGCGTCGACGACGGCGGCGTCGGTGGCCCACCAGCGGACGTCGCAGGTGCGCTCGTAGAGGTTGCGGTCGACCAGCTCGATCGCGGTCAGCGCCAGGTCGGCCAGCCGCTGGCCGCGCACCTGGGTGACCAGCCGGGCGCCCAGCTCCTGCAGCTCGGCGACGGTGGGGCCGAGCTCGGCGGACAGCCCGGTGCTCACGCCGGCGGCCTGCTCGGCGATCTGCTTGACCTCCTCGGCCACGACGGCGAAGCCACGGCCGGCGTCCCCGGCCCGGGCGGCCTCGACCAGCGCGTTGAGCGCGAGCATGCGCGTGGTGCGGGCGATCGAGTCCAGGTCGCGCAGTCGCGCCGAGGACTGCTGCTGGACGCGCTCGGCCAGCGCGACGACTCTCTCCGGCACGGTCCGGTCATCGGCGCGCTGCAGCCGGGGGTGCAGCCGGCGGGCGTGACGTTCAGGTCAACAAGATCGCACAGCGGCTCAGCGGGTGAGCAGACCGGCGGCCAGGGTGCCCAGCAGGAGGACCAGCGGGATGCCGACCAGGACGGCCACGGCCCACCGCGGCAGCGGCACCATGTCGGCACCGGTCCGGGGATCGGTGACCCGGGCCCCGGAGACGTCCGCGCGGAAGCTGCGCACGATCCGGGTGACGCTCGCCCCCAGTGCTGTCGCGGCGAGCAGGAACACCAGCCACGCGGGGAGCCCGAGCACCGAGGTCCCGCCGGCGCCGAGGGCCCACAGCGAGTCGGCGAGCAGGAAGGAGCTGACCCCGATGACCACAGTCGTCGCCCAGTCGCGCCACGACACCCCGCGCACCGCGTCCCGCCAGCCCTGGCTCGGCGGGGCACCGATGGCGTCGGCGACCCGGTCGGCGTACTCCTTCGGCGGGCCGAAGGCCTCCTGCGGGTGCTCGCCGGTCTCGGCGACGTGGCTCTGCACCTCGGCGAGCACCTCGCCGATGCGGGCACCCGGGACGTCGCGCATCCGCAGGCGCATCAGCAGGTCGTCGCGCCAGCCCTGCTCGGTGCGGTTCGAGACCCTTGCCATGGCGGGCTCCTCAGGCGGGGACGGCGGGGGACGACAGCAGGCCGGCGGCCCGCTCGCTGAAGACGTGCCACTGCTCGGCGCGTTGCCGCAGGGCGGTGACGCCGGCCTCGGTGACGGTGAAGACCTTGCGGCCGGGGCCGCCGTCGCCGGCCTCCCAGGCGGCGGTCGCCAGCCCCTCGGCCTCCAGCCGGGTGAGGATCGGGTAGAGGGTGCCGCCCTTGACCGCGCCCAGGCCGGCCTCGGCCAGTCGGCCGGCGATGGCGTAGCCGTGGGTGGGGCCGTCGGCGACGACACGCAGCACGCACAGTGACAGCACGCCGCGCATCCACTCGCCGGGCCACCGCTCCTCGTGCACGCGGTGGACAGTACGACTGACTACTCAGGCGCGCAAGCTACTTGCCGACCGTGTCCTGGGGACGCCGGAGGGCGGCACCCCGTCCGGGGTGCCGCCCTCCACGTGCCGGGCCTGCCTCAGTCGTCGTCCTCGTCGACCCAGTCCAGGCTCTTGGTGACCGCCTTCTGCCACTGCCGGTAGTACTTCTCCCGCTGGTCCTCGGACATCTCCGGGTCCCACCGCTTGTCCTCGGCCCACTTGGCGGTCAGCTCGTCCAGGTCGGACCAGAACCCGACCGCCAGCCCGGCCGCGTAGGCCGCGCCCAGTGCGGTCGTCTCGGGGATCTGCGGCCGGATCACCGGCACGCCGAGCAGGTCGGCCTGGAACTGCATGAGCAGCTCGTTGCCGACCATGCCGCCGTCCACCCGCAGCTCGGTGAGGTCGACGCCGGAGTCGGCGTTCATCGCGTCGAGCACCTCGCGGGTCTGGTAGGCGCCGCCGTTGTCGTCGACCGAGCGGGCCAGGTGGCCCTTGTTGACGAACCGGGTCAGCCCGACCACGGCGCCGCGGGCGTCGGAGCGCCAGTGCGGGGCGAACAGGCCGGAGAACGCCGGGACGAAGTAGGCGCCGCCGTTGTCGTCGACCGAGCGGGCCAGGTCCTCGATCTCCGGCGCGCTCTTGATCATGCCCAGGTTGTCCCGGACCCACTGCACCAGCGAGCCGGTGACCGCGATCGACCCCTCCAGCGCGTACACCGGCTTGGCGTCGCCCAGCTGGTAGCACAGCGTGGTGAGCAGGCCGTTCTCCGACGGCACCGCCTCCTCACCGGTGTTGAGCAGCATGAAGTTGCCGGTGCCGTAGGTGTTCTTGGCCATGCCCTTGGTGAAGCAGACCTGGCCGAAGGTGGCCGCCTGCTGGTCGCCCAGCGACCCGGCGATCGGCACCCCGGCCAGGAAGCCCGCTTTGCGGCCCTTGCCGTACTCCTCCGAGTTGGACCGGATCTCCGGGAGCATGGACATCGGGATGCCCATCTCCTCGGCGATGTCGGCGTCCCAGGCGAGCTTGCGGTAGTCCATGAGCATCGTGCGGGAGGCGTTGGAGACGTCGGTGAGGTGGAGCCCGCCGTCGGTGCCGCCGGTCATGTTCCAGATCAGCCAGGAGTCGATGGTGCCCATGAGCAGGTCGCCACGCTCGGCCTTCTCCCGGGCGCCGTCGACGTTGTCCAGGATCCAGCGGACCTTCGGCCCGGCGAAGTAGGTGGCCAGCGGGAGGCCGACCTTGTCCTTGTAGCGGTCGGCCCCGCCGCCGAGCGCGCCCAGCTCGTCGCAGATCTTCTGGGTGCGGGTGTCCTGCCAGACGATGGCGTTGTAGACCGGCTGGCCGGTGTTCTTGTCCCACACCACCGCGGTCTCCCGCTGGTTGGTGATGCCGACGGCGACGATGTCGGAGTTGCTGGCGTTGCCGCGGGCCAGGGCCTGCCCGACCACCTCGCGGGTGTTGCCCCAGATCTCGGTCGCGTCGTGCTCGACCCACCCGGCGCGCGGGAAGATCTGCTGGTGCTCCTTCTGCCCGACCGAGACGACCTTGCCGTCGTGGTCGAAGAGCATGCACCGGGTGCTGGTCGTGCCCTGGTCGATGGCGGCCACGTACTGGGCCATGGGGGTTCCTCCTTCAGCGGGAGGGGCCGAGATCGCGACCTCGGCCCCGGGCGGGTGGGTCAGAGGTTCACGTGGGCGAGCGCGCCGGCGAGCACGGCGCCGATGAGCGGGCCGACGATCGGCACCCAGGCGTAGCCCCAGTTGCTGCCGGTCTTGCCGCGGATGGGCAGGACGGCGTGGGCCAGGCGGGGCCCGAGGTCACGGGCCGGGTTGATGGCGTAGCCGGTCGGGCCACCGAGGGAGGCGCCGATGCCGACGACGAGCAGGGCGACGGCCAGCGGCCCGATCTCGGTCGGGGTGTCACCGAACCGCAGCACGATGTAGACCAGCACGAAGGTGCCGACCACCTCGGTGACCACGTTGTCCTTGATCGTGCCCAGGGCCGGCCCGGTGGCGAAGGTGCCCAGCTGGGTGCCGGCGGCCTCCGGGTCGTTGTAGTGCCCGTAGTAGGCCAGGTAGGCCACGACCGCGCCGAGGAAGGCGCCGAGCAGCTGGCCGGCGAAGTACACCAGCGTGCTGGCGATGGTGATGGGCACGCCGGGGGCGTACTCGTCCGCGCCGCTCACCCACAGGCCGACGGTGATCGCCGGGTTGATGTGCGCTCCGGACGAGGCGGCGGCGAAGACGCCGGCGAAGACCGCCAGCCCCCAGCCGAAGATGATGACGATCCAGCCGCTGCCGTTGCCGTTGGTCTTGGGCAGCACGACGTTGGCGACGACGCCGACGCCGAGGAGCAGCAGGATGCCGGTGCCCAGCACCTCGCTGCCGAAGACGGTCCACAAGCTGAGCTCTTCCACGCGGGGTGCTCCTCATCGACGGTGATGTGGGTAGGAGGCACCGCGGGAACGTCGGGTGCCTCAGGTCACGTGACCGTATTCACACCGGCGGAGGCGGTACAACGATCGTCGTCCGACGATGTCGAACAGCTCTCGCGGGGGTTCAGCGGGCGGGTGCGCCCCAGGCGATGCTCAGCGCCACGGCCCGCTCCCACCGCGGGTACTCGGCGTCCAGCTCGGTCACCCGCTCCGGGCGGGGTTCCCACTGCGCCGCCCGGTGCCAGTTCCGCCGCAGCGCCTCGGTGTCCGACCACACCCCGACGGCGAGGCCGGCGGCGTAGGCGGCGCCCAGCGACACGGTCTCGCCCACCATCGGGCGCACCACCGGCCCGTCCAGCGCATCGGCGATGAACTGCATGAGCAGGTTGTTGGTGGTCATCCCGCCGTCGACCCGCAGTGCCGTGCGGGTCAGCCCGGAGTCGGCGTCCATCGCCCGGACGACGTCGCGGGTCTGCCACCCGGTGGCCTCCAGCGCCGCCCGCGCCAGGTGCCCCTTGGTGACGTAGGAGGTGAGGCCGGCGACCAGCCCCCTGGCCTCCCCGCGCCAGTGCGGGGCGAGCAGCCCGGAGAAGGCGGGGACGACGTAGCAGCCGCCGTTGTCGGTCACGGTGCGGGCCAGCGTCTCCACCTCCGCGGCGGAGCCGATCAGCCCCAGCCCGTCGCGCAGCCACTGCACCAGCGCGCCGGTCACCGCGATCGACCCCTCCAGCGCGTAGTGCACCGGCTCCCCGGTCAGCTGGTAGGCGACCGTGCTGATCAGCCCGTGCCGGGACCGGACCAGCTCGCCGCCGGTGTTCTGCAGCAGGAAGCTGCCGGTGCCGTAGGTGCACTTGGCCTCACCGGGGGCGAAGCACGTCTGCCCGAACAGCGCCGCCTGCTGGTCGCCCAGCAGGCCGCCGATCGGGACGGCGACCGGGAGCGCGGTGGCCCGGCCCAGCACCCCCACCGAGGGGCGGATCTCCGGCAGCATCGCGGCCGGGACGTCGAAGAAGGCGAGCAGGTCGGGGTCCCACCGGCAGGTGTGCACGTCCATCAGCAGCGTGCGGCTGGCGTTGGTCACGTCGGTGACGTGCACGCCGCCGTCCGGTCCGCCGGTGAGGTTCCAGACCAGCCAGCTCTCCATCGTCCCGAACAGCAGCTCGCCTCGTTCGGCGCGCTCGCGCGCCCGGGGGACGGCGTCGAGGATCCAGCGCAGCCGGGGCCCGGCGAAGTAGCCGGCGATCTCCACGCCGGTGCGCTCGCGCACGATCCCCGCGTCCGGCCGGGCGCAGAGCTGCTCGACCAGCTGCCCGGTCCGGGTGTCCTGCCAGACCAGCGCGCGGAGCACCGGTCGCCCGGTGGCCCGGTCCCAGACGACGGTGGTCTCCCGCTGGTTGGCGATCCCCAGTGCGACGACCTCCCCGGGGGCGGACGCCACGTCGCGCAGCGCCTGTGCGGCCGTCAGCTGGGTGTTCGCCCAGATCTCCTCGGGGTCGTGCTCCACCCAGCCGGGGCGGGGGAAGTGCTGGCGGTGCTCCTTCTGCCGTACCGCGACCAGCCGGCCGCTGCGGTCGAACACGATGGACCGGGTCGACGTCGTCCCCTGGTCGATCGCCAGGACGTAGCGCTCGCTCACCGGTGGCTCAGCTCCCGGGTGACCGCGGCGGCCGAGTCGGTCAGCATGCCGAGCAGGGCGGGCCGGGGCTCCCCCGCGGTGGTGAACAACGACTCGACCGGGCCGGTGAGCCCGAGGGAGCAGACCACCAGGCCGCCGGGGCCGTGCACCGGCGCGGCCAGCCCGGCCACCCCCGCGGTGTGCTCCTCCCGTTGCCCGGCCCAGCCGCGGTGCCGGACGGCGCGCAGCTCGGTGGTCAGCGCGGCGGGGTCGGTGCAGGTGGCGCGGGTCAGCCGGGCCAGCACGGCCTGTGCGGGGATCGGCGGCGCCCCGGGCAGGCAGGCCAGCAGCACCTTGCCCAGGGCGGTGGCGTGCGCCGGCAGCCGCCGGCCCACCTCCAGCTCCTGGGCGGAGTCGTCGGGCCGGAACACGTGGTGCACCACCAGCACGTCCCCCGGGGTCGCCCCCTGCGCCGGCCCGTCGGTGAGGGTGCCCAGCCGCACCGCGCAGCCGCTGCGGGAGGCGAGCGCGTCGGTCCAGTTGGACGCCCGGGAGCGCAGTTCGTTGGCGTCCGGGCGGTGCGAACCGAGCCCGAGCAGGCCGGGGCCCAGCGTGTAGCGGCCGGAATCGAGGTCCTGGGCGACGAAGCCCACGCCCAGCAGGGTGCGCAGCAGGCCGTGCGTCGTGGTCTTCGGCAGCCCGACGGCGCCGGCCAGCTCGGTCACGCCCATCCGTCCACCCGACCCCGCGATGGCCTGCAGGATCGCCGCCGCCCGCTCCACCGCCTGCACGTTGCCCGGCACGGGCGGACCGTACCGCCTTCTCGTCCGACCATGTCGAACACGCTGCGTCGACGGGTGGTCCACCCCACACCTACCGTGGACGGGGAGCCCATCCGCCGGAGGTGTCGGAATGACCGCAGTCCCCCCGCTCGGCCCCGAGCAGCGTGCCCGAGCCTGGGCAGAGCTCGCCGAGCAGTCCTTCGAGGTTCTCGTCGTCGGTGGCGGGGTGACCGGCGCCGGTGTCGCGCTGGACGCCGCCACCCGCGGGTTGCGCACGGCGCTGGTCGAGGCCCGCGACTTCGCCAGCGGCACCTCCTCGCGCTCGTCGAAGCTGTTCCACGGCGGCCTGCGCTACCTGGAGCAGTTCGACTTCGGGCTGGTCCGGGAGGCGCTGCACGAGCGCGACCTGTCGGTCAACCGGATCGCCCCGCACCTGGTCAAGCCGGTGCCCTTCCTCTACCCGCTGACCCGCCGCGGCTGGGAGCGGCCCTACGTCACCGCCGGCCTGGCGCTCTACGACGGGCTGGCCCGCCTGGGCGCCCTGTCCGAGCCGATGCCCGCGCAGAAGCACCTGACCCGCACCGGCGCCCGGCGGATGTTCCCCGCGCTCAAGCCCGACGCGTTCGTCGGCGCCGTCCGGTACTACGACGCCCAGGCCGACGACGCGCGGCACACCCTCACCGTGGCCCGCACCGCCGCGGCGTACGGGGCCACGGTGCTCAACTCCGCCGAGGTCGTCTCCTTCCTCCACGCCGGCGGCCGCGTGGTCGGCGTGCGCGTGCGCGACGTCGAGACCGGCGCCGAGGTCGACGTCCGCAGCGAGGTGGTCGTCAACGCCACCGGGGTGTGGACCGACGACATCCAGACCCTGATCGGCGGCCGGGGCCGGTTCCACGTGCGGGCCAGCAAGGGCGTGCACATCGTCGTCCCGCGCGACCGGATCAACGGCGAGGCCGGCCTGATCCTGCGCACCGAGAAGTCGGTGCTGTTCGTCATCCCGTGGGGCAGCCACTGGATCGTCGGCACCACCGACACCGACTGGGAGCTGGACAAGGCCCACCCCGCCGCCAGCCGGGCCGACATCGACTACATCCTCGAGCACGTCAACGAGGTGCTGTCGGTGCCGCTGACCCACGACGACATCACCGGGGTCTACGCCGGGCTGCGCCCGCTGCTGTCCGGGGAGAGCGAGTCGACCAGCCAGCTGTCCCGGGAGCACGCCGTCGCCCGGCCGATGCCCGGCGTCATCGCCGTCGCCGGTGGCAAGTACACGACCTACCGGCCGATGGCCGCCGACGCCGTGGACGCCGTGGCCGACGACGTCACCCGACGGGTGCCGCCGAGCGTCACCGAGAACATCCCCCTGGTCGGCGCCGAGGGCTACGCGGCGATGGTCAACTCCCTCGACGGGCTCTCCGACCGGTGGGGCATCCCGCGCTTCCGCGCCGAGCACCTGCTGAACCGGTTCGGCTCGCTCACCCCCGAGGTGCTTGCGCTCGCCGCCGACCGGCCCGAGCTGCTGGAGCCGGTGCCCGGCGCCGAGGAGTACCTGATGGTCGAGATGGTGTGGGGCGTGGAGCACGAGGGCGCGCTCCACCTGGACGACCTGCTGGCCCGCCGCACCCGGATCTCCATCGAGACCGCGCACCGCGGGGTCGAGTCCGCCGAGCCGGTGGCCCGCGCGGTCGCCCCCTCGCTGGGCTGGGACGCCGACCGGGTCACCGCGGAGGTGCAGGGCTACGCCGCCCGGGTGGAGGCCGAGCGGCTCTCGCAGGCCGCCCCGGACGACCAGGAGGCCGACGCCGCCCGGATCGCGGCGCCGGACACCCGCGCCGTCCTGGTCGGCCGCACGCCCAGCTGACCCGCCCGACCCGAGCAACGACCGTCCCCCCGTACCGGCACCGGTGCGGGGGGACGGTCGTCTCCGCAGGGGGGCGGTGACCGCCCCTCGAGGCAACGCACGTCACACCCGCCACGAGTTCTCGATACAGCGATGTATCCAATACAGTCCTGCATCGTGACGGCGACCGATCTGGAGCGGCCCAAGCGCCGCCGTGAGGCCACCGTCGAGCGGCTGCTGGACGCCGCCCTCGACACCTTCGCCGAGCAGGGGTTCGCCGCGGCCAGCGTGGAGGACGTCTGCAGCCGCGGTGGGTTCACCCGCGGCGCCTTCTACTCCAGCTTCAAGACCAAGGACGAGCTGTTCGAGGCGCTGATGACCCGCGAGGTCGAGCGTGACCTCGCCCGGGTCGCCGAGCTCCTCACCGGCCTCGCCGACGAGCCCGACCCGCTGGCCGCCGCGGTCGACCGGGTGCTGAGCGCCTTCCGCTGTGACCGCACCTGGGCGCTGGTGGTCACCGAGTACACCCTGCACGCCGCCCGGCACCCCGAGGCCGCCGCGGTGCTCCGCCGGCACGACGAGCAGGTCGGCGGCCGGCTGGCGGCGCTGGTCGACCGGACGGCCGCCGAGGCCGGGCTGACCTTCACCCTCCCCGCCGCCGAGCTCATCGGGGCGGCGACCGCGCTGCTCAGCGGCCTCACGGCCATGTCCCTCACCGCCGAGGGCGATCTCGAACCGCTGCGCCGCGCCGCCCTGCTCGCGCTCGTCCGCGGGGCGGTCGCCCCCGCGCCGCCGTCCCCCTGACCCGACCCCGATCCGCCGACCCGATCCGCCGACCAGGAGAACCGATGTCCACCCTGCTCTACCGGCTGGGCCGTGCCGCCTACCGCCGACGTGCGTTGTTCACCGCGGCCTGGGTCGCGGTGCTGGGCGCGGTCATCGCGCTCTTCCTCACGATCGGCGGGGAGTTCGACGACGAGTTCACCATCCCCGGCTCGGAGTCGCAGACCGCGCTCGACCGGCTGGACGAGGTCGCGCCGGCCGCCGCGGGGGTGAGCGCGGACCTGGTGTTCGTCGCCCCGGACGGCAGCACCGTGACCGACCCGCAGTACGCCCAGGCGATCGGCGCGGCAGTGGCGGCAGCTGGGCAGGTCGACGACGTCGCCGCGGTGCAGGACCCCTTCACCACCCAGCAGATCAGCCCCGACGGCCGGGCCGCGCTGGCCACGGTGACCTACTCCGTCGGCCCGCTCGAGCTGGAGGAGGACGCACTCGAGCGGCTGCAGTCGGCCACCGCCCCGGCCGAGGACGCCGGCCTGGAGGTCGCGGTCGGCGGGGGTGCGTTCAACTCCGGGGCGGTGACCGTCGGGCCGCTGGAGCTGATCGGCGTCGTCGTCGCCGTCCTGGTGCTGGTGATCACCTTCGGCTCGCTGCTCGCAGCGGGGATGAACCTGCTGGTGGCCCTGGTCGGGGTGGGGATCGGGCTGACCGGTCTGCTCGCGCTCTCCGGCGTCATCACGCTCTCCTCCACCGCGCCGACCCTGGCGCTGATGATCGGCCTGGCGGTCGGCATCGACTACACGCTGTTCATCGTCAGCCGGCACCGCTCGCAGCTCGCGCAGGGCATGGCGCCGGAGGAGTCGGCCGGCCGGGCCACCGGGACGGCGGGCTCCGCGGTCGTCTTCGCCGGCCTGACCGTGGTGATCGCGCTGTCCGGGCTGGCCGTGGTCAACATCCCGTTCCTGACCGTGATGGGCCTGGGTGCGGCCGGCACCGTGCTGGTCGCCGTGCTGGTCGCGCTGACCCTGGTGCCGGCCCTGCTCGGCTTCGCCGGGGCACGGATGGCGCCGAAGCCGGGTTCCCGCGCGCACCGCCGCGAGCTCGCGCTGGCCGCGCACGCCGACTCCCCCGCCCGCACCGGTGGCGCCCGCTGGGCCCGCCTGGTCACCCGCCGCCCCGCGCTGACCGTGCTCGGCGTCCTCGCCGCGCTGCTGGTCTGCGCCATCCCCGCCGCCCAGCTGCAGCTGGCCCTCCCGGACGCCAGCAGCGCCGGTGAGGAGACCCCGCAGCGGCAGGCCTACGACGCGATCGCCGAGTACTTCGGCCCCGGCGTGAACGGCCCGCTGCTGGTCTTCCTCGACGGCCTGGACCCGGCGACCGCCGAGCAGACCGCCGGCCAGGCCGCCGTCAGCATCGGTGGCACCCCCACGGGCACGCCCGGTGAGTTCGAGGGCGGGCTGGACGACGTCGCCTACGCCGCGCCGCAGGTGGTCGGCGACGGCACCGCCGCGATCGTCTCGGTGGTGCCGGAGAGCGGCCCGCAGAGCGAGGAGACCAGCGCCCTGGTGGGCGACCTGCGCGACCTGGGCGACGACCTGGAGACCGAGACCGGTGCGGAGGTCTCGGTCACCGGGCAGACCGCCGTCGCCATCGACGTCTCCGACCGGCTGGCCGACGCGCTGCTGCCGTTCACCGTGGTCGTCGTCGGCCTGGCGCTGGTCCTGCTGCTGCTGGTGTTCCGGTCGATCCTGGTGCCGGTCAAGGCCGCCCTGGGCTTCCTGCTCTCGGTGGGCGTCTCCTTCGGCGCCGTGGTCGCGGTCTTCCAGTGGGGCTGGCTGATGGACCTCTTCGGCGTCCCGGCCACCGGCCCGGTGATCAGCTTCATGCCGATCCTGCTGATGGCCGTGCTGTTCGGCCTGGCCATGGACTACGAGGTCTTCCTGGTCTCCCGGATGCGCGAGGAGTACGTGCACGGGGCGGAGCCGCGCGAGGCGGTGGTCGCCGGCATGCGGCACGCCTCGCGGGTGGTCGTCGCCGCGGCGCTGATCATGTTCTCGGTGTTCGGGAGCTTCGTGACCATCGAGGACGTCACCGTGAAGGCGATCGCGTTCGGGCTGGCGGTGGGCGTGCTGGTGGACGCCTTCGTCGTCCGGATGACGCTGGTGCCCGCGGTGCTCGCGCTGCTGGGCCGCTCGGCCTGGTGGCTGCCGCGCTGGCTGGACCGGGCGCTGCCCGACCTGGACATCGAGGGCGCCAAGCTCTCCGCCCGGGACGACGACCGGGTGCCGGAGCCGGTCGCCGGCTGAGCCGCGGGGCAGGCGGGGCGGTGGGGCAAGCTGGGCGCATGCCGAACCTCGTCGGACGGGAAGTCCGCCCGCCTGCCCCACCCGCCCCCGGCCGGCCCGGCGGCGAGACGATGACCGGGCCGCTGCACGCCGTCGCCGCGGAGCCCGGGGCCGCGGCCCGCGAGTCCCACGAACAGGTGCAGGCGCTCTGCGGCACCTGGGTCCGGGTGGTGCCGGTCGAGGACGTGCCGGACGACGCCGGGTTGTGCCGGGCCTGCCAGTACGGCCCCTGACGGTTCCGCCCCCGGTTCCACGTGGAACGGACGCGGGGTGGAACGCCGGGTGCAGGATGGCCGCATGAACGACTTCGACCTGGTGCTGCCCGCGGCGGTCGACGTCCGGGAGGTCGGCATGCGCGACGGCCTGCAACTGGAGGACCCGCTGCCGCTGGCCGACAAGCTGGCCATGCTCGAGGCCATCGTCGCCACCGGCGTCCGCCGGGTGGAGGTGACCTCCTTCGTCTCGCCGAAGGCCGTGCCGGCGCTCGCCGACGCCGACCAGGTGGCCGCCGAGCTGCACCGCTTCCCCGGCGTGCACTTCTCCGCGCTGGTCGCCAACCCCCGCGGCGCCGTCCGCGCGGTCGACGCCGGCGTCCCGCACCTGGAGTACGTCGTCTCCGCCGCCGACTCGCACAGCCGGGCCAACGCCGGGCGCGGCACCGCCGAGGCGCTGGCCGCGGTCGGCGAGATCGCCGCCCTGGCGCACGGGGCCGGCGGGTCGCTGGAGGTCGTGGTGGCCACCGCCTGGGACTGCCCGTTCGACGGGCGCACCCCCCTCACCCGCACCGTCGACGTCGCCCGCGCCGCGGTCACCGGTGGCGCCGACGCGCTGTGCCTGGGCGACACGATCGGCACCACCACGCCGGGCCGGGTGGTGCGGCTGCTGGACGCCGTCCGCCGGGCCTGCCCGGGCACGCCGGTGGGCGTGCACTTCCACGACACCCGCGGCACCGGCCAGGCCAACGCGCTGGCCGCCGTGCAGGCCGGGGTCACCCAGCTCGACGCCTCGGTCGGTGGCCTGGGCGGGTGCCCGTTCGCGCCGGGCGCCAGCGGCAACATCGCCACCGAGGAGCTCGTCTGGTGGCTCGCCGACGCCGAGGTCGACACGGGCATCGAGCTGGCCGCGGTGCTCGCCGCCGCCGCCGTCACCGAGCGGGCGGTCGGTCACCCGCTGCCCAGCTCGCTGTACCGGGCCGGTGGTGCGCCGGTGCCGCGGGGGCCGGTCCGGCCGTCCTGAGCCGGCACCTCCGGAGCGTGGTGGGATGGGACGCGTGAGCGCCGACGTCCCCGCCCCCGTGGTCGACCCCCAGCTGATGCGCGACGTGCTGGGCCACTTCGTCTCCGGCGTGACCGTGGTGACCGCGGCGGGCCCGGACGGCCCGGTCGGGTTCACCTGCCAGTCGTTCAGCTCGCTGTCGCTGGACCCGCCGCTGGTCGCCTTCGCCCCGGCCCGCACCTCGCGCACCTGGCCGCAGCTGCGCGACGCGGGCCGGTTCTGCGTGAACGTGCTGGGCGAGCAGCAGAGCGACCTCTCCCGGCAGTTCGCCCGCTCCGGCACCGACAAGTTCGCCGGGGTGCGCTGGGCGCCCAGCCCGCACGGCTCCCCGATGCTCGAGGGCGTGGTCGCCTGGATCGACAGCGAGCTGTGGGCCGAGTACGACGGCGGCGACCACACGATCGTCGTCGCCCGGGTGCTCGACCTGGGGGCCGACGCCAGCCGCACGCCGCTGCTGTTCCACCGCGGCGCCTACGGCCTGCAGCAGGCGCTGGTCGAGGAGGGCTGAGGAGGCCGGCGCCTCAGTCGAAGCGGACGGCGATGACGGCGATGTCGTCGCGGCGGTCGGGGCTCGGCCCGACGGCGGCGACGCACAGCTCCGCCGGGGGCGCGTCCACCGGCGCCACCGCGAGCCGCTCGACCAGCAGGGCGATGCCGGTGTCCATGTCCGCGCCTGGGCGCTCGATGAGCCCGTCGGTGTAGGCCACCAGGGTCGAGCCGGCGGGCACCTCGAACGTCTGCGACCGGCGCCGCACGCTGTCGTCGACGCCGATGAGCAGGCCGGTGACCCCGTCGAGCAGCTCCACCGACCCGTCGGGCCGGCGCAGCGCGAGCGGCGGGTGACCGGCGTTGGCCAGGGTCAGGTGCCAGGGACGGCCCGGCTCGGCCGGGGGCACCGCGCGGGCGTAGACCATCGTCGCCATCCGGGCCACGTGCAGCCCCTGGACCAGGGTGTCGACCCGGTCGAGCACCTGCCCGGCGTCGGTCTCCCCCGCGTCCCAGGCGCAGGCGCGCAGCAGCCCGCGCAGGTGGCCCATCGCGGCGGCGGCGGCGACGTCGTGCCCGACGACGTCGCCGATGGCGATGCCCACCGAGCCGTCGGGCAGCTGCAGCAGGTCGTAGAAGTCCCCGCCCACCTCGGCGGCGGTGGAGGCGCTGACGTACTCCCCCGCGGCGCTGATCCGGGGGATCTCGGGCAGCTCGGGCAGCAGCGAGCGCTGCAGCGTCTCGGCGACCGAGTGCTCCTGCTGGTACAGCCGCACGTTGTCCATCGCCATCGCGGCCCGGCGCGACAGGTCACGGGCCAGGTCGACGTCGTCCGGGCCGAAGCGGCGCTCCTGGGTCTCCGCGACCAGGGTGAGCGCGCCCAGGGTGCGGCGGCGGGCCACCAGCGGCACGGTCAGCTGCGAGGAGGTGCCCAGCTCGGCCATCACCGCGCGCAGCGCCGGGTCGGGGGCGGCCCGGTCCAGGATCTCCGCGGTGACCTCCGGGACCAGGACCGGCTCGGCGGAGGTGAGGACCCGCCGGATCGGCGCGGCCTCGGGCAGGTCGGCGATGCGCAGCGCCGCGAAGCGGCGCAGCGCATCGGTGAGGCCCCGCCGGTGGGCGGCCGAGGTGCCGGTGACGGCGCCGTGCTCGTCGACCAGGGTGATGAACACCCAGTCGGCCAGCAGGGGGACGCACAGCGAGGAGAGCCGGTCGAGCAGGTCGTCGAGGTCGAGGGTGGCGCTCAGCGTGCTCGTCGCCTCGGCCATCAGCGCCAGCCGGCTCTGCGCCCGCTCGGCCGCCTCACGGGCGACCTCGGCCTCGTGCCGGGCGGCCTGCTCGGCGGCGAAGGCGGCGGTCCGGTCGTCCTCGACCCGCACGCGTTCGGTGACGTCGGTCTGCACCCCGACGAAGCTGACCAGCTCGCCCTCGCCGTCGAAGACCGGCGTGATGGACAGCTGGTTCCAGAAGGCCGTGCCGTCCTTGCGGTAGTTGAGCAGCGTCGTCGTCACCGGCTCGTGCGCCCGGAGCGCCGTGCGCAGGTCGGCGACCCGCGCGAGGTCGGTGGCCGAACCCTGCAGGAACCGGCAGTTGCGGCCGACGCTCTCCTCGTAGCTGTAACCGGTGATGCGGCTGAACGACGGGTTGACCCAGACCAGCGGGTCGTCGGGCTGGCGGGGGTCGGTGATGGTGAAGGCGATGTCCGTGGCGACGACGGCCCGGTCGCGCAGCGCCTGCAGGTGGGTGTCGGGGTCGGCGAGGTGGTGCCCCTCGTCGAGCTGCAGGAACACCACGAGGGACAGGCGCTGCTCACTGCCGTCGCGGGAGAGCGGGAAGCCGGTGACCCACAGCAGCTGCGCGGGGGTGTCGGTGGCGGTCGCGCTGGCGGCACGCATCTCGTCGGAGCTGCGCTGCGGGGTCAGCCGCACCGCCTCGCCGGTCACCGGGCGCCCCTGCGCCAGCAGGGACAGCGGGTTGCCGGTGCTGGCGAGCGGGGCGCCGCCGAGGTCGGTCAGCCCGACCGAGGCGCCCCAGGTGTCGACGGGCAGCGGGAGGCGGACGTTGCCGGCCAGCTCGATCGCGGCGCTGTTGGCGTAGACCACGGCGCCGTCGCTCTGGTCGATGACGAGCACCGCGACCGGCACGTCGGCCAGCACCCCGGGCAGCGCGGCCCGCGCACCGGTGTCGCTGCTCGTGCCCGAGACCGCGGCCTCGGCGGCGCCGACCACGGACGCCTGGTGGCTGCGCTCGCTGTCGACGACCGGGGCGCCGGTGCCGGCGAGGGCGGCCGCGGCCTCCGGTGGGACCTCGGTACCGGAGCTCACCCGTCCCCCGGCCTGGTCCACCACGGGAGCGACTTTAACGAGGCACTCGGTTGGGCACCACCGACAGGGGTGAGGACCACCCGGTCAGGGGGTCAGCGCGGATCGCCCCGGTCGGCGGCGACCTGGGACTGGTGGCGCAGCCAGAGCAGTCCGAGCACCGGCAGCGCCAGCGGGATGAACCCGTAGCCCTGACCGTAGTTCGACCAGACGGTGGCGTCGGGGAAGGCGACCGGGTCCAGCAGCGAGAGCGTGCCGACGACGAGCACGCCGGCCAGCTCCACGCTGACGGCGGCCAGCGCCGTGCGCCGACCACCGCGTCCGCCGCGGGCCAGCCCGACGGTGGCGACCAGGTAGACGACCGCGGCGAGCGCCGAGAGCAGGTAGGCCAGCGGCGCCTCGTCGAAGCGGGTCGCCAGCTGCACCGTGGCGCGGGCGCCGGCGGCGAGCGCGAAGACGCCGTAGAGCGCGACCAGCACCCGGCCGGGTCCGCGGGTGGTGTCCGCGGTGGCCGACGTCGGTTCGGGTGGTGCGTCGGAGGGCTCAGCCACCGGTGACCTGCCAGACCTGCTCGAGCCGCCAGACCATGACGGCGACGGCGGCGGCCGCGACCGCGATGATCGTGCCCGCCCAGCGGGTGGGGTCGGTGCGCGCCCACAGCACCCCGGCCAGCGGCAGCAGCACCACGCTGGCCAGGTAGCCCAGGAAGGTGGCCAGCTCGGTGGGCCGGTGCCCGCCCACCAGCCCGGCGACCGCGACGGCGGCCAGTGCGAGCACCAGCAGCTGCAGCAGCCCGGCCCCGACCAGGTGGGCGGTGCCGATCCGGCGGCGCAGCGCGGTGCTCAGCACGCCCAGCAGGGCCAGCGCGACGGCGACGGCGGTCACCGCGACGAGCAGCGGGGTGTTCACCGGGAGGGGCCGGACGGGCGGGGACGCACCCGCCCATCCTGCCCTGCCCCGTCAGCGGTGGATGCTGGACATGTCCGGGTATCGGTCACCCGCGGTGGCGCCGGCGGGCGCCGCCTCGTCGAGGCGGCGCAGGTCCTCCTCGCCGAGGGTGAGCTCCGCGGCCGCGGCGTTCTCCTTCAGGTAGGACACCCGCTTGGTGCCGGGGATCGGCACGATCGCGGGGTTGCCGTCGCGGCCGGACTGCGCCATCACCCACGCGAGCGCCAGCTGGGAGGCCGTCACGCCCTTCTCCTCCGCGACCTCGCGGACCCGGTCGACCAGCCGCAGGTTCTGCTCGAACGCCTCGCCCTGGAACCGCGGGTGGTGCCGGCGGAAGTCGTCGGCGGCCAGGTCCTCGATGCTGCGGATCTGCCCGGAGAGGAACCCGCGGCCGATCGGCGAGTAGGCGACGAACCCGATGCCGAGCTCGGCGCAGGTGGCCAGCACGTCGTTGTCCTCGGGGTCGCGGGTCCACAGCGAGTACTCGGTCTGCAGCGCGGTGACCGGCTGCACGGCGTTGGCCCGGCGGATCGTCTCCGGGGCCGCCTCGGAGATGCCGGCGTGCCGGACCTTCCCGGCGTCCACCAGCTCCTTCAGCGCGCCCCAGGTGTCCTCGATCGGCACCGTGGGGTCGACCCGGTGCTGGTAGTAGAGGTCGATCTCCTCGACCCCGAGCCGCTGGAGGGAGGCGTCGCAGGCGGCGTGCACGTACTCGGGCCGGCCGTTGATGCCCAGCCGGGTGCCGTCGGGCAGCCGCTCGTTGCCGAACTTGGTGGCCAGCACCACCTCGGCCCGCCGGCCGGCGATGGCCCGGCCCACCAGCTGCTCGTTGGTGAACGGCCCGTACATGTCCGCGGTGTCCAGGAAGGTGACGCCCAGGTCGAGCGCCCGCTGGATCGTCCGCTCGGCCTCGGCCTGGTCACCGGTGCCGTAGAACTCGCTCATCCCCATGCAGCCCAGGCCCTGGGCGGAGACGGTCAGGTCACGGAGCTGTCGGATCTGCATGCGCCGGGGGTGCCCACCCGGTTCCGCGCCCAATCCGGTCCTGGGTGCGCGCAACGCCCTGGCCGCTGGTCGGCGCCGCTCGTCGGCCGGTTGCTCTCGCCTGACTCCGTCCCGTCCGGTTCCACGTGGAACGCCCCCGACACGCGGGTCCCCTACGGTGGACCGGTGACCAGTGCCCCGCGACGACTGGCCGGCCACCGCACGCGACGCGGCTACCGCGCGCCGCTCACCAGCCGCTCCTGGCAGCAACCCGACGCCCACGACCTCGCCGGGATGGAGACCGACGTCGTCCTGGACATGGGCTGGGGGCGGCTGGTCTTCGGCCAGACGTTCGCCGACCTCTCCGGCGTCCTGGCCGCCCTGCGCGCGGAGGAGACCGGTCGCCGGGACATCTGCATCTACCCCCGTGACCCGCAGGTGCTGGTGGGGCTGGCCCCGGACGAGCTGTTCATCGACCCGTCCTACGTCTACCGGCTCCCGCTGCACCGGTACCGGCCGCGCGAGGAGGTGATCCGGGGCGTCTTCGTGCGCACGGTGACCTCCGCCGCGGAGATGGGCCGGATCAACGACCTGTACGCCAAGGCCGGCATGGTGGTCGGCGACGCCGCCACCATGTGGCGCAACCACCGCACCCGCACGTTCACCTACCTGGTCGCCGAGGACCGCCGCACCGGCGCCGTGATCGGCACCGTCACCGGTGTCGACCACGGGCTCGGCTTCGACGACCCCGACGGCGGCACCAGCCTGTGGTGCCTGGCCGTCGACCCGCAGGACGCACCGCCCGGCACCGGGGAGGCCCTGGTGCGGGTGCTGGCCGAGCGCTACATCGGGCGGGGCCGCGCCTACCTGGACCTGTCGGTCATGCACGACAACGCCGGGGCGATCGCGCTGTACCGCAAGCTCGGCTTCTCCCGGGTCTCCGCGGTCTGCGTGAAGCGGAAGAACCCGATCAACACGCCGCTGTTCTCCCCTCCCCCGGCGGGGCTGGCCGAGCTCAACCCCTACGCCCGGATCATCGCCGACGAGGCGCTGCGCCGCGGCATCCGCGTGCAGGTCACCGACCCGGAGTGGGGCGAGATCCGGCTGTCCCTCGGCGGCCGGTCGGTGCTCACCCGGGAGTCGCTGTCGGAGTTCACCAGCGCGGTCGCGATGAGCCGGTGCGACGACAAGCGGGTGACCCGGCGGATCGTCGAGCGGGCGGGGGTCCGGGTGCCGCGCGCCGTCGTGGTCGACGGCGGTGACCTGGCCGCCGCCCGCGACCTGCTCGCCGCCTGCGGCCAGCTGGTGGTCAAGCCCGCCCGCGGCGAGCAGGGCAAGGGCATCACCGTCGGCGTGCGGGACGACGACGGGCTGGCGCGCGCCGTCGAGCTGGCCGGTCAGTTCTGCCCCGACGTGCTGATCGAGGAGCTGGTGGCCGGCGACGACCTGCGGGTGGTGGTCATCGACCACGAGGTGGTGGCCGCGGCGCTGCGCCGCCCCGCGGAGGTGGTCGGCGACGGCCGGCAGGACGTCGCCGCGCTGGTGCAGGAGACCAGCCGGCGACGGGAGCGGGCCACCGGTGGGGAGTCGAGCATCCCGCTGGACGACGCCACCGCGGAGGTGGTCGCCGACGCCGGGCACCGGATGGGCGACGTGCTGCCCGCCGGGCAGCGGCTGCGGGTGCGGCGCACGGCGAACCTGCACACCGGCGGCACGATCGAGGACGTCACCGACCGGCTGCACCCGGAGATCGGCGCCGCGGCCGTGCGGGCCAGCCGGGCGATCGGCATCCCGGTGACCGGCATCGACTTCCTGGTGCCCGACGTCGCCGGTCCGGACGCGGTGTTCATCGAGGCCAACGAGCGTCCCGGGCTGGCCAACCACGAGCCGCAGCCCACCGCCGCCCGCTTCGTCGACCTGCTGTTCCCGGAGACCCGGCGGCGCTGACCCGGCGGGCCGGCGGGATGGACGGAGCTGGCGACGAAAGGCGAAGTCTGCTTCACTGGTCGGCGTAGGTGGAGGGGAGTAGCCCCCCGACGCCCCGTCGTCATCCCGGCCCCGCGGCTCGCCGCTGCGGCGGCCCGGCGGGGCGGCCCCGAGCGCGGGGCCGGGCGAGACCTCCAGTTGGGAGAACCGACTGGAGGACCCGTGGACGTACCCCTGTGGCTGTGGTTCGCCGTGCTGGCCGGGATCGGCGCGATGCTCGCACTCGACCTGGTCGCGCACCGGCGAGCGCACGTGATCGGCGTCCGGGAGGCGCTGGGCTGGTCGGCGGCCTGGGTCGCGATCGGCGTCGCCTTCGGTGCCTGGATCTGGTCGGCGTACGGCGCCGACCTGGGCCAGCAGTACTTCGCCGGCTACCTGATCGAGAAGTCCCTCGCCGTGGACAACGTCTTCGTCTGGGCGGTGGTCTTCAGCTTCTTCGCGGTGCCCCGGGAGCTGCAGCACCGGGTGCTGTTCCTCGGCGTGGTCGGGGCCCTCGTGCTCCGCGGCGCGTTCATCGCGGCCGGGGCGTTCCTGATCGCCACCTTCGGCTGGGTGCTCTACCTGTTCGCGGCGCTGCTGCTGTGGACCGGCTGGCGGATGCTGCGCCAGCGGGACGCGCACGTCGACCCGTCCCGGTCCCGCCTGCTGCGGGCCTTCCGGCGGCACGTGCCGATGACCGACGCCTTCCACGGTCAGCGGCTGCTGGTCCGCCGCAACGGGGTGCTGCTGGCCACCCCGCTGCTCGCGGTGCTCGTGCTGGTCGAGGCCAGTGACGTCGTGTTCGCGGTCGACTCGATCCCGGCGATCTTCGCGGTCACCGACGAGCCGTTCCTGGTCTTCACCGCCAACGCCTTCGCCCTGCTCGGGCTGCGCGCCATGTACTTCCTGCTGGCCGACCTGATCCACCGCTTCGTGTACCTCAAGACCGGCCTGGCGCTGGTGCTGATCTGGGTCGGGGTCAAGATGACGCTGAAGGTCGACCTGCTCTACGTGCCGACCACGCTCTCGCTGGCGGTGATCGCCACGATCCTCGCCGTCTCCGTCGGGCTGAGCCTGCGGGCCACCCGCGGCCAGGGGCGCCGGGCCGCGCCGGCACCGGCCACTCCCCCGTTCCGGGTCGCCACGCCCGAGGAGATCGCGAGCCTGGAGCCGGTCTGGCGCAGGCGCCGGGAGCCCGAGCCCACGGCGTGACACCGCGCCCTGACCGATCGGCGCCCCGCCGGGTGGCAAGCTCCCGGCGGGGTCGCCGGTCGGGAGGGGTGCGGGGTGGTCGGGTACGTCTCCGCCGCGCTCGGGGCGCCCTGGGGGCGCTCGCCCGCTGGGCCCTGGCCGAGGCGCTCCCCACCCCCGCCGCCGGCTGGCCGTGGGCGACGCTGCTGGTCAACCTGGCCGGCTGCCTGCTGCTCGGTCTGCTGCTGGCGGTGCTGTTCCCCCGGCACCCCGACTCGCGCTGGTTGCGCCCGTTCCTGGGCACCGGGGTGCTCGGCGGGTTCACCACCTTCTCGACCTTCGCCGTCGAGACGGTGCGGCTGGTCGACGCCGGTGCCGCCGCGACGGCGGCCGGGTACGTCGCCGCCTCGGTGCTCGGTGGCCTGCTGGCGGCGGTCGCCGGGGTCCGGCTCGCCCGGGGCGCGCGCCCGTGACGGCGCTGTGGGTGGTGCTCGGCGCGCTGGCCGGGGCGCCGCTGCGGCTGCTGGTCGAGCGGGTCGCCGTCGCCCGCCGCGGCCGGGGCAGCGTCGCGGGCACGCTGACGGTGAACGTCGTCGGCAGCGCGCTGCTCGGCGTGCTGCTCGGCCTGCGCGGGGTCTCCCCCGCCGTCCTGGCGCTGGTCGGCACCGGCTTCTGCGGCACGCTCACCACCTTCTCGACCTACGCCAACGACGTCGTCCGGCTGGTCGAGGAGGGGGCGGTGGCCCGCGCGCTGGCGTACCTCACCGGCTCGCTGGTGCTCGGGCTGGGCGCCGCCGCGGCCGGGTTCCTGCTGGTCCGCTAGGTCGCCGGGCGCGCGCCCGGGGGTGTCCGTCGCCTAGGGTCGGCACAGGATGAGTGGAACAACGCAGCGCGGAGGACGTCAGTGAGCGCCGACAGCCCGGTGGTGGTGGTCGCCAACCGGCTCCCGGTCGACCAGGTCACCGACCCCGACGGCTCGACCCGCTACCAGCGCAGTCCGGGCGGTCTGGTCACCGCCCTGGAGCCCTTCGTCGCCGGCCGCGGCGGCGCCTGGGTCGGCTGGTCCGGCGCGGCCGGCGACGCCCCCGAGCCCTTCGAGTCCGGCGGCATGCACCTGGTGCCGGTGTCGCTGTCGGAGGAGGAGGTCGACCGGTACTACGAGGGCTTCTCCAACGCCTCCCTCTGGCCGCTCTACCACGACGTGGTGGAGAAGCCGGAGTACCACCGGCACTGGTGGGACACCTACGTCCAGGTCAACAAGCGCTTCGCCGACCGCGCCGCCGAGGTGGCCGGCGAGGGCGCGATCGTCTGGGTGCACGACTACCAGCTGCAGCTGGTGCCGGCGATGCTCCGCCAGCGACGTCCTGACCTGACCATCGGCTTCTTCCTGCACATCCCCTTCCCGCCGTACGAGCTGTTCACCCAGCTCCCCTGGCGGTCGGCGATCATCGAGGGCCTGCTCGGCGCCGACCTCATCGGCTTCCAGCAGCCGGCCGCGGCGACCAACTTCGTCAACCTGGCCAAGCGGCTGCACGACCTGCCGACGAAGGGCAACACGGTCAGCTACGAGGGCCGCACCGTGGTGGCCAAGTCGTTCCCGATCTCCATCGACGTCTCCGTCTTCGACGAGCTCGCCCGCAGCCCGGAGGTGCTCGCCCGGGCCGCGGAGATCCGCGAGGAGCTGGGCCAGCCGGAGAAGATCGTGCTCGGGGTCGACCGGCTCGACTACACCAAGGGCATCGGCGTGCGCCTGGAGGCGTTCGAGGAGCTGCTGGAGGACGGCGTCATCGAGGCGCCCTCCACGGTGTTCGTGCAGGTGGCCACGCCCAGCCGCGAGCGGGTCGAGCACTACGTGACGATGCGGGAGACGATCGAGCAGCAGGTCGGCCACATCAACGGCCTGTACGGATCGATCGCCGGGCCGGCGGTGCAGTACTTCAACCAGTCGATGCCCCGCGAGGAGCTCGCCGCGATGTACCGCGCGGCCGACGTCATGCTGGTCACCCCCTACCGCGACGGGATGAACCTGGTGGCCAAGGAGTACGTGGCCGCCCGGGGCGACCTGGGCGGGGTGCTCGTGCTCAGCGAGTTCGCCGGCGCTGCCGCAGAGCTCAAGCAGGCGCTGCTGGTGAACCCGCACGACATCGCCGGGGTGAAGAACCAGCTGGTGCGGGCGCTCCGGATGGAGCCGGCCGAGGCCACCAAGCGGATGCGGGCGATGCGCCGGCACGTGACCAAGCACGACCTCGACCACTGGGCGAACTCGTTCTTCGACTCGCTGGAGGCCCAGGCGTGACCGGGCTCGACCCGGCGCTGACCGACGCGCTCGACGGGCTGGCCGCGCGGCGTCCGCTGCTGCTGGCCAGCGACTACGACGGCGTGCTGGCCGGGCTGCGTGACGACCCCGCCGCCGCCGTCCCCGAGCCGGGGGTGGCCGAGCTGCTGACCCGGCTGGGCGCCGTCGACGGCGTGACCGTTGCGCTGGTCAGCGGGCGCGGGGTCGAGGACCTGCAGCGCACCAGCGGGCTCACCGGGCCGTTCCGCTGGATCGGCAGCCACGGCGCGGAGTTCGACGGCCCCCTCGCCGGCGAGCTGCGCGCCGCCCGGGACGAGCTGGTCGCGACGCTGTCGCCGCTGGTGGACGCCGTCCCCGGCGCCCGGCTGGAGGTCAAGCCGGCCGCCGTGGCGGTGCACGTGCGCACCGTGCCCGAGCCGGCCGCCCGCCCGGCGCTGCTGGAGCGCGCCGCCGCGGCGGCGGGTCCGCACCACACGCCCAAGCCGGGCAAGGACGTGCTGGAGATCGCCGTCACCGACGCCGACAAGGGCTCGGCGCTGCTGCGGCTGCGCGACGAGCTCGGAGCGGCGGGTGCGCTCTACCTCGGGGACGACGTCACCGACGAGGACGGCTTCCGCGCTCTCGGCGCCGACGGGGTGACCGTCAAGGTCGGCGACGGCGAGACCGCGGCCGCCCACCGGGTGCCCGACCTGGCCGGGGCGCGTGCCGTGCTCGCCCGGCTCGCCGACGCGCTCGGCGGCTGAACCCTCCCTCCCCTCCCTGCCACCCCCCCGCCGGTGGTCAGGGTGCGCGCCGTCCCTGCCGATGGCTGAGAGCACGCCGGGCAACGCCGGCGTGCGGCCTCACCCGATCGGTGACGTCCGGAGCAGAAAATCGTGCACAACGCCTGGGTTCCCCTCAAGGAGATCGGCGGTGTGCCGATGAAACCGACGCTGCGCGGGGAAGGCCCGCCGCGGCACCCAGAGGGAAGAGGCGCGCGTGGACGGTCTGGACGACATCGTCGAGGAGTTCCTCGTGGAGAGCCACGAGAACCTCGACCAACTGGACCAGGACCTCGTGGCCCTGGAGCAGGACCCCCGCTCCCGTGAGCGCCTGTCGAGCATCTTCCGCACGATCCACACCATCAAGGGCACCAGCGGCTTCCTCGCCTTCAACCGGCTGGAGGAGGTCGCGCACGTCGGGGAGAACCTGCTGTCCCGGCTGCGCGACGGCGCCCTGGACCTGACCCCCTCGCGGACCAGCGCCCTGCTGTCGATGACCGACACCATCCGTGCGCTGCTGGCCGCCATCGAGGCCTCCGGCGGTGAGGGCACGGTCGACGTCGCCGACACCGTGGCCCTGCTCAGCGCCGCGCTGGAGGAGTCCCCGGCCGCCGCGGCAGCTCCCGCCGAGGAGCCCGCCCCGGTGGAGCCCGCTCCTGCGCCGGTCGAGCCGGCTCCCGTCGCGGCCGCCCCGGCGAAGAAGGCGCCCGTGCGCAAGGCCCCGGCCAAGGCGGCCGCCAAGGCCCCGGCGAAGAAGGCGCCCGTGCGCAAGGCCCCGGCAAAGGCCGCTGCACCCCCCGTCGTCCCGGCGCCCGCGGCGGCGCCGGAGGTCGAGTCCATCCACGCCCCGGCACCGGGGGTCATCGACCTCCCGGCCGTGGCCGAGGTCCACCAGGAGGTCCCCGTGGACGTTCCCCCCACCCCGGTGGCGCCGGCTGTCCCGGCGGAGGCCGCCGGTGACCTGGCTCCGGAGCCGGGCACGCCCGAGGCCCAGTCCGGCCGGCGCGCCGTCGCCGACAGCACCATCCGGGTCGACGTCGACCTGCTGGACAACCTGATGCTGCTGGTCGGTGAGCTGGTGCTCACCCGCAACCAGATCGTCCAGTACGTCGGCCGGCAGAACGACCAGGACCTGGTGCGCGCCTCGCAGCGGCTCAACCTGATCGCCAGCGAGCTGCAGGAGAGCGCGATGAAGACGCGCATGCAGCCGATCGACCACATCTGGAGCAAGCTCCCCCGGGTCGTCCGCGACCTGGGCCTGCAGTGCGGCAAGTCGGTCCGCCTGGAGATGGAGGGGCGCGACACCGAGCTGGACAAGACCCTGCTCGAGGCGGTCAAGGACCCGCTGACCCACCTGGTGCGCAACTCCGTCGACCACGGCATCGAGGACAAGGCCGGCCGGGCCGCCGCCGGGAAGCCCGCCGAGGGCGTGCTGACCCTGCGCTCGCGGCACGAGAGCGGCCAGGTCGTGGTCGAGGTCGCCGACGACGGCGCGGGCATCGACCCGGCCAAGATCGGCGCCAAGGCCGTGGAGCGGGGGCTGATCACCGCCGACGCGCTGACCCGGATGGGTCCGCCGGACCTGCTGCAGCTCATCTTCCTGCCCGGCTTCTCCACCGCCGCGGCGGTCACCAACGTCTCCGGCCGCGGCGTCGGCATGGACGTGGTGAAGACCAACATCGAGGGCATCGGCGGCACCATCGAGGTCGAGTCGGCGCCGGGCCGTGGCACCGTCATGCGCCTGCGCATCCCGCTGACCCTGGCGATCGTCCCCGCGCTGACCATCGAGTGCGCCGGCGACCGCTACGCCATCCCGCAGATCAGCCTGCAGGAGCTGGTGGCGCTGGACGCCGAGAAGGCTGCCGCCGCCGTCGAGGACGTCGGTGGTGCCTCGGTCTACCGCCTCCGCGGCGAGCTGCTCCCCCTGGTCCACCTGGCCGACGTGCTCGGCCTGCCCTCGGACCGGCACGACGGGCACGTCGTGATCGCCGTGCTCAGCTCCGAAGGGCGTCGGTTCGGCCTGGTGGTCGACCGGGTCATCAACACCGAGGAGATCGTGGTCAAGGCCGTCAGCGGCCAGCTCAAGCAGATCGGGCTGTACTCCGGGGCCACCGTCCTGGGTGACGGCGCCGTCGCGCTGATCCTGGACGTGCAGGCGCTGGCCCGCCGTGCCCTGCGCACCGAGACCACCGACCGGCAGGAGCACCGCAACGCCCTGGCCGCCGCGGCCGTCTCGGCCACCGAGCGGACCCGGATGCTGCTGGCCGCGATCGGCGGGGGCCGCCGGGTGGCCATCCCGCTGGACACCGTCACCCGTCTCGAGCAGGTGCGCAGCGAGACCGTGGAGCGGGTCGGCTCCCGCGAGGTCGTGCAGTACCGCGGCGCGATCCTGCCGATCGTCCGGCTCGACCGGCACCTGGGTGCCTACGGCGAGACCGACCGTGAGGTGCTCGAGGTCATCGTCTACGCCGACCACGGCCGCAGCGTCGCGATCGTCGTGGAGGAGATCCTCGACATCGTCGACGGCGAGGCCGCCGTGCAGAGCGACATCGACGACCTCGGCCTGCTGGGCTCCGCGGTGATCGGCGACCGGGTCACCGAGCTGCTCGACGTCCGGGCCGCGATCCTCGCCGCCGACCCGGCCTTCTACACCAGCAGCGCGCCGCTCGCCGAACTGCCGACGACCGGCTTCGACTCCCCCGCCTTCGGCTTCGACGGCGTCTCCCCGAACCACCTGACGGAGGTCTGACATGAGCAGTGCGACCGCCACGATGCCGGCCAGTGCGCAGCTGGCCACCTTCTGGCTCGACGGCGACCTGTTCGGCGTGGAGGTGGAGCACGTGCAGGAGGTGCTCCGCAGCCAGGGCATCACCCGGGTCCCGCTCGCGCCGCCGGCCGTCGCCGGGCTGATCAACCTGCGCGGCCAGGTGGTCACCGCCATCGAGCTGCGCGAGCGGCTGGGCCGCAAGCCCCGGCCCGAGGGCCAGGAGCCGGTGGTGATCGTGATCCGGCTGCACGGCGAGGCGGTCAGCGTGCTGGTCGACAGCATCGCCGACGTCGTCGACGTCAACGTCCGGGACTTCGAGGCCCCGCCGGACACCCTCGACGGCGTCGGCCGCGACCTGATCCGGGGCGCCTACAAGCTCGACGGGCAGCTGCTGCTCGCCCTCGACGTCAACCGCGCGGTCGGCACCTGAGGAAGGGCCCAGCACCGCACGACCACGACGGCCGTCGTGCCTCCTCCGGGAGGCCGGCGGCCGTCGCCGTTCCCGCGACCGGCCCGCCCGGTCGACACGTCGCCTTCCGGGAATGGTCGTCCGACCATTTTCCCGAAGTGCGCGACAAAGGCCGCGTGAACCGAGAGAATGGTCTCGTGCCGGTCGGGCCCGAATGCACACTCCGGTAGAGCCGAACACCCCCCCGGTCGACGGTCACTCGACCGGGACACGCACCACCTCCGCGGCCACTGCCCTGCCCCCTTCCCCGGGCGAGGTGGTGGCCGCGGTGGCGTTTCCGGGACCGTCGCGGGGTTGTCGACATGGACACCGGGGGAAATGGTCAGCGGCAATTCCTGTACCGATCGGTCCGACACGCGGGCGCGGTCGACACCGCACGTTTCCGTTTCCACCACGCTCTGTCCCGACGCCCTTCCCCTGCCGTTCTGGAGCACGCCATGTCCGCATCGATCCCCCCGTCCCCGAAGCGCTCCTGGTGGGGCGACCGCCACGTCAGCACCAAGATCCTCACGGGCATCGGCACTGCGGCCCTGGCTGGCACAGTGATCGGCGTCGTCGGGATCCAGGCACTGAACTCAGCCGCCGATCGCACCGAGCAGATCTACAGCAACAACCTCACCAGCCTCAGCGCGATCGCGGCGATGCAGGACGACGTGCAAGAACTCCGGGTCCAGTCGCGCAATGCCGCGCTGGCCGTCGATGGCGCCGCCACCCAGCAGGCGCTCGCCGCCATCCCCGAAGTGCTCACCCGGTACGAGGAGCACCGGTCGGCCTACGCGGCGGCCACCAGCAACAGCGCGAAGCGTGCGGTGCTGGACGAGGCTGATGCCCTCGTGGACCAGTGGTCGGTCTTCTCGACCGACGTGCTCGCGCCGCGGGCCGTGGCCAACGACTACGCCGGCTGGATCGCGGCCAACAGCCAGAACCTCCTCCTCACCGAGGCGACGACCGGTCTCGGTGAGCTGGCGGAGGAGGAGCGGGCCAGCGCCTCGACCGCGGCTGCTGCTGCCCGGGAGGAGGCCGAGGCAGCGCGTCTCGTCGTGCTGGCCACGCTGATCGCCGGGGTCGTCGCGGCCGTGACCGTCGGGTTGATGGTGGCCCGCGGCATCGCGCGCGGGCTGCGCCGGGTGCAGGACGCCGCCCGGGCGCTCGCGGCGGGCGACCTGACCACGACCGTCGGGCTGACGACCAGGGACGAGCTCGGGCAGGTCGGCGCGGCCGTGGACGGTGCGCTCGCCGAGCTGCGGTCGGTGATGGCGTCGGTGGTGGCGTCCTCGGATGCCGTGGCGGCGGCGTCGGAGGAGCTGAGCGCGTCCTCGGCGCAGATCTCGGCGTCGGCGGAGGAGACCTCGGCGCAGTCGAACGTGGTGTCGGCGGCGGCGGAGGAGGTGTCGCGCAACGTGGGCACGGTGGCCGCGGGTGCGGAGGAGATGGGTGCGTCGATCCGGGAGATCAGCCAGAACGCGAACGAAGCGGCGCGGGTGGCGGCGCAGGCGGTGGCCGAGGCCGAGGCCACCACGGTCACGGTGACCAAGCTGGGCGACAGCTCCCGGGAGATCGGTGAGGTGGTCAAGGCCATCACCTCGATCGCGGAGCAGACGAACCTGCTGGCGCTGAACGCGACGATCGAGGCGGCCCGGGCCGGGGACGCCGGCAAGGGGTTCGCGGTCGTGGCGAACGAGGTGAAGGAGCTGGCCCAGGAGACGGCGCGGGCGACGGAGGACATCGCGCGCCGGGTGGAGGCGATCCAGGGCGACACCTCGGGTGCGGTGGCCGCGATCGGGCGGATCAGCGAGGTCATCGGCAGCATCAACGACTTCCAGCTGACCATCGCCAGCGCGGTGGAGGAGCAGACGGCGACGACGAACGAGATGTCCCGGTCGGTGCAGGAGGCCGCGGGCGGCTCGACGGAGATCGCCGCGAACATCACCGGCGTCTCCAGCGCGGCGTCCTCGACCACGCAGGCGCTGGGGCAGACCCGGCAGGCCGTGGACGAGCTGTCCCGGATGGCCAGCGACCTGCGCGGCAGCGTCGCCCGCTTCACCTACTGACCCCCGACCAGGCACGCCCCGACGGCCGCTCCGCCCATCCCGGGCGGGGCGGCCGTCGCCGTTCCGGCGGCATCGTCCGCAGGGCCCGCGAGGTCCAGGGCGGTGGTCTCCGGGGCGGGGGAGATGTGTCGACCCGGAGACCTGGCGAGATGGTCGTCCGGGTTTCCATACCTGGATCGAGCGACACAGCCTGGTTTACGGCACCCTGCGGTTTCGGGCGCTCCACCCTGTCCTCGTCCTCGCCACGAGTGCCCTGGAGCCGGTCATGTCCCTTCCCACGTCAGATCGTCGTCCCTGGTCCCCCGCGCGGTGGCTGTCCTCGCTGCGCGTCCGGACTCGCCTGCTCCTCATCGGCGGCCTTCCCCTGCTCGCCTTCCTGGGACTGCTCGGCCCCCAGGTGGCGACCGACTGGCAGGCTCGTAGCGAGGCGGCCGAGCTGGAATCGGCGGTGTCCCTGGTGGCTGCCGTGGGTGGCGTCGTCGACGCGGTCCAGGTGGAACGCGGGACCAGCAGCGTGTACCTCTCCTCCAGCGGCGCCCGGTTCGCCGAGGAGATGGGGGCCGCCCGGGAGCAGCTGGACAGCCGGCTGGGGGCGTTGGACGGCGTTCTCGGGTCCGACAGTGCCCTCTCCGACGAGCTCCGGGAGTCCGTCCGGGGTGCGGTCGCGGAGCTCGATGACCTGGCCGGTGCACGCAGTGCGGTCGACGCCCTCACCCCGCCGATCCCGGAGCGGATCGGCTGGTACACGACGGCGAACGACGCGCTGCTCGGTTCGCTGGGCACGATCGCGTCAGGGTCGTCGGACGCCGCGCAGAGCCGTTACCTGGTCGCTCACCTGGCCTTGCTCACGGCGAAGGAGAAGGCCGGGCTGGAGCGGGCCCAGCTGAGCAACGTCTTCACCCTCGACGCCTTCGCCCCGGGGCAGCTGGCGACGGTCGGTGGCCTGCGGGCTGTCGTCGCTGATGAACTGGACCGGGTCGAGCAGCTGGCACCGCAGCGTGTCGTCGACCGTCTCCGGGAAGCCCGGCAGGGCCCCGAGTTCCAGGCCGTCGCCGCGACCGAGGAGCTCGCCCTGTCCGGTGCGGGCGCCGGGGGTTTCGGTGTCGACCCGACCAGCTGGTTCGCCCAGGCGACCGACCGGATCGCGGTGCTGGGCGGGCTGGAGTCCGAGCTGACCGGTGTCCTGGGCGAGCTCGCTGCCGAGCGGCAGGCCGAGGCCACCCAGCAGCTGATCGTGCTGGCCGCACTGGGCATGCTGATCACCGCGGCGGTCTTCACGGTGATGGTCCTGGTGGTCGTGGGCATCAACCGAGCCCTGCGCCGGGTGTCCTACGTCCTGCTGCAGCTCGGTGGCGGCGATCTGACCGAACGCTGCGGGATGCAGGGCACCGATGAGCTCAGCTCGATGGGGCGGACGCTGGACGGCGCCCTGGACGAGCTGCGGGGCGTGCTCAGCGGCGTCGCGGCCTCGGCCGATGCGGTGGCGGCGTCGTCGGAGGAGCTGAGCGCGTCGTCGGCGCAGATCTCGGCGTCGGCGGAGGAGACCTCGGCCCAGTCCGGGGTGGTCTCCGCCGCCGCCGAGGAGGTGTCGCGGAACGTGGCGACCGTGGCTGCGGGTGCGGATGAGATGGGTTCGGCGATCCGGGAGATCAGCCAGAACGTCAACGACGCCACCCGGGTGGCGGCGCAGGCGGTGAGCGAGGCGCGGTCGACGACGGAGACGATCGAGAAGCTGGGCGCGAGCTCGCAGGAGATCGGTGCGGTGGTGAAGGCCATCACGAGCATCGCGGAGCAGACCAACCTGCTGGCGCTCAACGCCACGATCGAGGCGGCGCGCGCCGGGGACGCCGGCAAGGGCTTCGCCGTCGTCGCCAACGAGGTCAAGGAGCTGGCCCAGGAGACGGCCCGGGCGACGGAGGACATCGCGCGTCGGGTGGAGGCGATCCAGGGCGACACCTCGGGTGCGGTGGCGGCGATCGGTCGGATCAGCGAGGTCATCGGCAGCATCAACGACTTCCAGCTGACGATCGCCAGCGCGGTGGAGGAGCAGACGGCCACCACCAACGAGATGTCCCGGTCGATCCAGGAGGCCGCCGGCGGGAGCACCGAGATCGCCCGGAACATCACCGGGGTCTCCACCGCCGCCGGTTCCACCAACCAGGCACTGGGGCAGACCCGGCAGGCCGTCGACGAGCTGTCCCGGATGGCCAGCGACCTGCGCGGGAGCGTCGCCCGCTTCACCTACTGACCCCGATCCGGCGCGCCCCGACGGCCGCTCCGCCCGCTCCGGGCGGGGCGGCCGTCGCCGTTCCCGGCGGGATCGTCGAGGGGCGTGTCGACAAGGCGCCGGTCGGGACCGGTGGCCCGTCTTTCTGGGGTGAGCCGCCCCGACACGGCTCGGCTGGCGCGGTCGCGACCGTTGCGAGCCGCCACCATCAGTCCGTACGCCGATCCGCCCGCCGCGGGGGATCGACCGCGGCAGGGCGACGACGCCGGCTGCCGCTTCTCCTCTCGAACCCCCCTCTGGAGCCACCATGAACGCTGTCGCCACGCCTCCCCGGAGGCTCGCGTGGTTCACCGACCGGTCGATCGGTGTCAAGATCGGGGCCGTCGTGGCCCTGCTCGCAGTGGTGGTGCTCGCCACCAGCGCCTTCGCCGCGTGGCGCATCGAGGAGCGTGCGGCGAGCCAGGAGCTCCTCTACGAGGAGAACCTGCGCCCGCTCAACGACCTGTCCGCCGTGCAGCGCGCGACGGCGGCGCACCGGGCCCGGGTGCTCGAGTACGCCTTCTCCGACCCGGCGCGTCAGCAGGAGCTGATCGGTCAGATGGAGGAGAAGCAGGCCGACGTCGACGCTGCGCTGGCCGAGTACGAGCCGCACATCGTGGACCAGGCGGCGATGGACAAGTACCTGGACGCCCGCGCGGGCCTGCTGGACCTGCTGACGACGACCGCTTTCCCGCTGGGCGCCTCCGGTGACCTGGCCGGCTACGGCCAGCTGGTCCGGGAGGCCATGCAGCCGTTCTTCGACGACATCGCTGACGGGCTGGAGGAAGAGGGGCTCGCGCAGTCCGCGGTGGCCGACCAGCGGAACCAGGAGGCCGCGGCTGCGGCGCGCGCGTCCATCACCTCGCTGCTCGTCACGGCGGTGGTGGCGATCCTGGTGGCCGGCGTCCTGGCGGTCCTCGTCGTCCGCCGGGTGCTCGTGACCGTCCGCTCGGTGCAGCAGTCGGTGGAGGCGATGGCGTCGGGCGACCTGACCCGGACCCCGCAGGTCCGTGACCTGGACGAGATCGGCCGGATGGCGGCCTCGCTGGCGGCGGCGCAGGAGAGCCTGCGGTCGGTGCTGGCCTCGGTGGCCGGGTCGGCGGACGCGGTGGCGGCGTCGTCGGAGGAGCTGAGCGCGTCCTCGGCGCAGATCTCGGCGTCGGCGGAGGAGACCTCGGCGCAGTCGAACGTCGTGTCGGCGGCGGCGGAGGAGGTCTCCCGCAACGTCGGGACGGTGGCCGCGGGCGCGGAGCAGATGGGTGCGTCGATCCGGGAGATCAGCCAGAACGCCAACGAGGCGGCGCGGGTGGCGGCACAGGCGGTCAGCGAGGCGCAGACGACGACGGAGACGATCGAGAAGCTGGGCATCTCCTCGACCGAGATCGGCAACGTGGTGAAGGTGATCACCAGCATCGCGGAGCAGACGAACCTGCTGGCGCTGAACGCGACCATCGAGGCGGCGCGGGCCGGTGAGGCGGGCAAGGGCTTCGCGGTGGTGGCGAACGAGGTGAAGGAGCTGGCCCAGGAGACGGCGAAGGCGACCGAGGACATCGCCCGCCGGGTGGAGGCCATCCAGGGCGACACCAGCGGGGCGGTGGCCGCGATCGGTCGGATCAGCGAGGTCATCGGCAGCATCAACGACTTCCAGCTCACGATCGCCAGCGCGGTGGAGGAGCAGACGGCGACGACGAACGAGATGTCCCGGTCGGTGCAGGAAGCCGCGGGCGGCTCGACGGAGATCGCCGCCAACATCACCGGCGTCTCCAGCGCGGCGTCCTCGACCACGCAGGCGCTCACCCAGACCCGGCAGGCCGTGGACGAGCTGTCCCGGATGGCCAGCGACCTGCGCGGCAGTGTCGCCCGCTTCACCTTCTGATCCCCCGCTCCACCGCACAGCAGGGCCGCTCGGACCTCGGGTCCGTGCGGCCCTGCTGCGTTCCCGGCTCCCGTCGCCCGAGCGGGGTGTCGACTCGTCGTCCCCGGTCGACGGTCACCGGTCTTTCCGCAGGTCAGCGGCGCGACACGCCGAGATGATCAACGATCGGGCCGTTCCGCTGCCCGACGATCTGCCGGACGAGACCGAGTCACATGCGTCCCAGGGGACCCAGCCATGACCGGCCGCGGCACCGCCGACCGACGGACCGGTCGACCCAGCTCGAGCCCAGGAGGCCACCCGTGAGTGCACCATCCGTCCTCGCCCGGTTCCGGTTGCGCGGGATCCTGGCCAAGATCGTCGCCGCCGTGGGGCTGGCCGTCGTCGTGGCCGTCGGCGTGGGGCTGGTGGGGCTGCGCAGCCTGGGTGAGTCGGCCGGCACGACGGAGGCCATGTACCAGGACGAGCTCGTCGGCACCGTCGACGTCGAGGCCGTCCGGGGTGAGCTCTACGCGCTGCGGCTGTCGGCCGTGAACTACGCCGTCGCGAATGACCCCATGGAGAAGCAGGGCTACATGGGCGACCGGCAGGCCGCCTACCAGGGGCTGGCGCGCGCGGCGTCGCACTACCTGGCGACCCGGCCGACGGCGCGCAGTCGCGAGCTCATCGACCACGCGCTGGCGGAGGTGAACGAGTTCAAGGCCGTGATGCCGGGCCTCGACGACCTGGCCGACGCCGGTGACCTGGCCGCGTGGTCGGCGGCCCGTGCCGCCGAGGCCGATCCGATCGCCGAGTCCATCCTGACCGACCTGGACGAGCTCGCGACCCTGCGCCAGGACAACGCAGCAGCCGAGGCGGCCGAGGCGCGGGCGTCCTTCCAGGAGACGCGCTGGGTGCTGGTCGGCGTGATCGTGATCGGAGCCGCTGCGGCGCTGGCGATCGGGGTGCTGGTGGCCCGCCGGATCACTGCCGGGCTGCGCCGGGTGCAGCACGCGGCCGAGGGGCTCGCCGCCGGCGACCTGACCCGCACGGCCGACGTCGCCTCCCGGGACGAGGTGGGCCGGACGGCGGTGGCGCTGGACGGCGCGATGACCCAGCTGCGGTCGGTGATGGCCGCGGTGGTCGCGTCGGCCGATGCGGTGGCGGCCTCGTCGGAGGAGCTGTCGGCGTCGGCCGGGCAGATCTCGGCGTCGGCGGAGGAGACCTCGGCCCAGTCCGGGGTGGTCTCGGCCGCCGCCGACGAGGTGTCGCGCAACGTGGCCACCGTGGCCGCGGGCGCGGAGCAGATGGGTGCGTCGATCCGGGAGATCAGCCAGAACGCCAACGAGGCGGCGCGGGTGGCGGCGCAGGCGGTCGGGGAGGCGCAGGCGACGACGGAGACGATCACGAAGCTCGGGGTGTCCTCGACCGAGATCGGCAACGTGGTGAAGGTGATCACCAGCATCGCCGAGCAGACGAACCTGCTGGCGCTGAACGCGACCATCGAGGCGGCGCGGGCCGGTGAGGCGGGCAAGGGCTTCGCCGTCGTGGCGAACGAGGTGAAGGAGCTGGCCCAGGAGACGGCGAAGGCGACCGAGGACATCGCGCGCCGGGTGGAGGCCATCCAGGGCGACACCTCGGGTGCGGTGGCCGCGATCGGCCGGATCAGCGAGGTCATCGGCAGCATCAACGACTTCCAGCTGACCATCGCCAGCGCGGTGGAGGAGCAGACGGCGACGACGAACGAGATGTCCCGGTCGGTGCAGGAGGCCGCGGGCGGCTCGACGGAGATCGCCGCGAACATCACCGGCGTCTCCAGCGCGGCGTCCTCGACCACGCAGGCGCTGGGGCAGACCCGGCAGGCCGTGGACGAGCTGTCCCGGATGGCCAGCGACCTGCGCGGCAGCGTCGCCCGCTTCACCTTCTGACGCAGTGCACGGCCACGGCCGTCGTCCCCGCATCCGGGGGCGGCGGCCGTCGTCGTGCCGTGGCGGGCCTGCTGTGCCGGATGGGTCGACAGGGAGACCCGGCGAGTCGGTCGTCCACATTCTTGGTCGTGCACAACCGGACACGCCGGGCAGGACGGGGGTCCCGCGTCGGTGCACCCTCCACGATCGGTCCAGGCGCCGGGTCGTCCGGTGGTCGTCCGACGAGTCTGCGCGCTCACCGGACCTGCACGGTTCTCCCACCCATCGCGCACGACCCCAGGAGCGACGCATGTCCCGCAACTCGTTGGCCGGCACCGGTTCGTGGTGGGGTGATCGCAGCGTCCGCACGAAGGTGCTCGCCACCGTGGGCGTGGCCGGCGTCGTCGCCGCCAGCATCGGGGTGCTCGGCCTGGGCGCGCTCAGCCGCTCGGCCGATTCCGGGGATGCGCTCTACCGCGAGAACGTCTCCGGCCTGGTCGCGGTCGCCGTCATGGGCGACACGGTGCGCGACATGCGGGTCAACCTGCGCGACACCCTCGTCGGCACGGACGTCCCGGGCAGCATCAGCAACATCGACACCCTGGCCGACCGGTTCAGCGAGGCCACGGACGACTACGCCGCTGGCGGGCTGGTGCCGGCCAAGCAGGAGCTGGTGGACGACGTGCGGATGAGGATGGGCGAGTGGGTCGACCTCCAGCAGACGGTGCTGGTGCCCCTGGCCACGGCCAGGGACTACCCGAACTGGATCGCCACCAACGCCGCACAGGCGGCGCCGCTGTCCACGGCGGTGATGGACGACGTCGCCCAGCTGCGCGACCTGGAGGCCGACGAGGCCCAGCGGGCCGTAGCCGCCATCCGCAGCGAGTACGAGTCGCAGCGGACCACCGCGATCGTGCTGATGATCGCGGGCATCGCGGTCGCCCTGGGGCTGGGCTGGTTCGTCGCCTCGGGGATCGCCCGGTCGGCCGGCAGGGTGCGGGAGGTCGTCCAGGGGCTCGCCGAGGGCGACCTCACCCGCAGCAGCGGGCTGACCGGCAACGACGAGCTGGGGCAGATGGGGCAGGCGCTGGACGGCGCGATGGCGAGCCTGCGTGGGGTCATGGGGTTGGTGGTGGCCTCCTCCGACGCGGTCGCGGCGGCCTCGGAGGAGCTGTCGGCGTCGTCGGCGCAGATCTCGGTGTCGGCGGAGGAGACCTCGGCGCAGTCGGGTGTGGTGTCGGCGGCGGCGGAGGAGGTCTCCCGCAACGTGGCGACGGTCGCGGCGGGTGCCGACGAGATGAGCTCGGCGATCCGGGAGATCAGCCAGAGCGTGAACGAGGCGACCCGGGTGGCGGCGCAGGCGGTCGCCGAGGCGCAGACGACCACCGGGACCATCGAGAAGCTGGGTGTGAGCTCGCAGGAGATCGGTGCGGTGGTGAAGACGATCACCTCGATCGCGGAGCAGACGAACCTGCTGGCGCTGAACGCGACGATCGAGGCGGCGCGGGCCGGTGAGGCGGGCAAGGGGTTCGCGGTGGTGGCGAACGAGGTGAAGGAGCTGGCGCAGGAGACCGCGCGGGCGACGGAGGACATCGCGCGTCGGGTGGAGGCGATCCAGGGCGACACCTCGGGTGCGGTGGCGGCGATCGGGCGGATCAGCGAGGTGATCGGGTCGATCAACGACTTCCAGCTGACCATCGCCAGTGCGGTGGAGGAGCAGACGGCGACGACGAACGAGATGTCGCGGTCGGTGCAGGAGGCCGCGGGTGGGTCGACGGAGATCGCCACCAACATCACCGGGGTGTCGGCCGCGGCGTCGGCCACCACCGAGGCGCTGGGGCAGACCCGGCAGGCCGTGGACGAGCTGTCGAGGATGGCCAGCGACCTGCGCACCACGGCGGCCCGCTTCACCTACTGAGGCAGGCGCTCCCGACGGCGGCCGCCGCCCTCCACCCGGAGGGCGGCGGCCGCCGCCGTGTCCGGGGGCGTCATCGTCCGGGTGACGAGGGGTTCACGCTCTGTCGCTGGTCGTTGACCGTCCGGCACGGACACCCGCTCCCTGCCCGGCCGCCGTCGCGCGACCGGGTGACGGCCGCGTGGCGCACTCCCGCCGCCGCCCCCACGATGGGTGCACCACTTCCACAGGAGGCGACGTGCCCTACTCCCTGGTCAGCGCGGCCACGCTCGGCTTCGACCTCGTCCGCCTGCCCGCCGGCGGCCAGGTCGCCGACGTGCTGCTGACCGGTCTGGGCGCCGACGCCGCGACCCTGCACCGGATCGCCGCCGCCCACCCCGGCGCCGGCCGGCCCGCCAAGGAGCGGGCCGAGCTCGCCGTCCGTGCCCGGCGGGCGCACGAGCTGGCCGCCGGCGGCGTGCCGCAGCTGCGCGACGTCCCCACCGGTGACCCCGGTGAGAGCGCTGCGGGCGGCGAGCGCAACGCCCGGCTCGTCGCGCTGCTGGAGCGGGGCACGATCGGCAACACCCCCGCGCTGGAGCGGCTCGTCCGCGACGACGTCCTCGGCGCCGAGCACCCCGCGGTCGCCGACCTCGACCCGGCCGTCGCCGCGGTCGCCGCCGACGTGCTGGCCGACGCCGCCACCGGCTGGTGGGCCGCCGAGGCCCTCGCCCGCCCGGTGCGGCAGGAGCTCACCGCCCCCTACGCGTCGGTCACCGCGCTGGAGCCCACCCCGCGCCCGGACCTCGGTCCGGCGACCGACGGGCTGGCGGAGCTGCTCGCGGAGATCCGCGGGCTGGGTGAGAACGGTCGCCGCCGCTGGCGGCTCGCGGTCGAGGTCGGCCGCGCCCAGCGGCGGCCGTGGGCCGCTGCCATGCACGGCGCATCCTGGGCCGCCCACGTCTCCGGCCGGACCCGCACCCTCGCCGCGGCGCAGCTGATGGCGGTCACCGCCTTCACCGAGAGCGGCTTCACCTCCCGCGACGGGGCCGAGGGCGTCTGGAACGCGCTGGCCGGCTGCGTGCAGGGCCTGGCGATGTCCGACCTGCTCGACGAGGAGTCGATGACCGTCCTCGGGGCGCCCTGGGCGATGGTGACCGGGAGGTCGCTCCCCCTCGCGGGGTAGTCCTCAGCTCGTCCTGCCGCTGGCCTCAAGAGATGCCGGCGGATGCCGATGAAGGTTGTGTGCGGCCCACCTGGCCGGTACATCGGCAGCGGGGGAGCGCGTGGAAAAGATCAAGGTCATGGTGGTCGACGACTCGGTCGTCGTCCGCAAGATCGTGACAGACGTCCTCTCAGAGGACCCCATGATCCAGGTCGTCGGCACCGCAGCGAACGGCCGGATCGCGGTGGCCAAGCTCGAGCAGCTCAAGCCCGACCTGGTCACGATGGACATCGAGATGCCGGACATGAACGGCATCGAGGCGGTGCGGGCCATCCGCAGCCGCGCCGGGGGCCAGGCCTACAGCCGCGTGCCGATCATCATGTTCAGCACGCTCACCGAGCGCGGCGCCTCCGCCACCCTGGACGCGCTCTCCGCCGGCGCCAACGAGTACGTGACCAAGCCGGCCAACGTCGGCAGCGTCGCGCAGTCGATGGAGAGCGTCCGGCAGCAGCTCATCCCCAAGATCAAGGCGCTCACCGGGCGCCCGATCACCTCCGGCCCGGCCGCCGCGCCGGCCCCGGCGGCGGTGGCCCCCGGCCGCCCGCCCCGCGGACCCGCGCCGCCAAGCAGCCCGCCGTCCTGGTGATCGGCTCATCGACCGGTGGCCCCGAGGCGCTGAGCAAGGTGCTGCCGCTGCTCCCGGCGTCCCTGCCCGTGCCGGTCCTGCTGGTGCAGCACATGCCCCCGGTCTTCACCCGGCAGTTCGCCCAGCGGCTGGACCGGCTGTGCCCGCTGCAGGTCGTCGAGGCCGTCGACGGCACCCCGCTGGCCCCGGGCACCGTGCACATCGCCCCCGGCGACTTCCACCTCACCGTCAGCTCCAGCGGCGGCAACAAGCGCACCGCGCTGAACCAGGCGCCGCCGGAGAACTTCTGCCGCCCCGCGGTCGACGTGCTCTTCCGCTCCGCGGTCGCCGCCTACGACGGCGCCGTCCTCGGGGTCGTCCTCACCGGGATGGGCTCCGACGGCCGCATCGGCGCAGGCCAGATCCGCGAGGCCGGCGGCACCGTCGTCGCCCAGGACCAGGCCACCTCGGTGGTCTGGGGCATGCCGGGCGCGGTGACCCAGGCCGGCTACGCCGACGAGGTGCTGCCGCTGGGTCGGGTCGCCGAGGCGATCACCCGGCTGCTCCCCACCCCCGCCCGACGGGCGGCACCGTCCGCCCCCTCACGACCATGGGAGGCGCGCGATGACGCTCACCGCCACCAGCTTCGACTGGGTGCGCCAGCTGGTGCACCGGGAGAGCGCGATCGTGCTGCAGCCGGGCAAGGAGTACCTGGTCGAGGCCCGGTTGCTGCCGATGGCGCAGCAGCGCGGCCTCTCCGGGGTCAGCGAGCTCGTCGAGTCCGTCCGCAACCGGCCCGACCCGGCGACCACCCGCCGGATCGTCGAGGCGCTCACCACCAACGAGACCTCCTGGTTCCGGGACGGCGACCCGTTCACCGCGCTCACCGGCACGGTGCTGCCGCAGCTGCTCGCGGCCCGGGGACCCAACGAGCGTCTGCAGATCTGGTCGGCCGCCTGCTCCAGCGGGCAGGAGGCCTACACGATCGCGATGCTGCTGTCCGACGCGCTGCCGAATGCGACCAGCCGGGTGTCGATCACCGCGACCGACCTCTCCCGGGAGATGGTCGAGCGCACCCGGGCCGGCCGCTTCAGCCAGCTCGAGGTCAACCGCGGGCTCCCCGCGCCGATGCTGGTCCGGCACTTCACCCGGGCCGGCAACGAGTGGGAGATCGCCCCGGAGCTGCGCCGGATGGTGACCGCGAGCGAGTGCAACCTCGCCGCCCCGCTCCCCCGGCTGGGCCCGTTCGACGTCGTCTACCTGCGCAACGTGCTCATCTACTTCGACCTCCCCACCAAGCAGGGGATCCTGACCCGCGTCCGCCAGCTCATGCGACCCGACGGGTGGCTGTTCCTGGGCGCTGCCGAGACCACCCTCGGCGTCGATGACAACTGGGAGCGGGTCGTCGTCGGCCGCGGCTCCGCCTACCGCCCGAGGAAGGTGTCCTGACCGTGCGTGCCCTCGTGATCGACGACTCCCGCGCCATGCGGCGCATCGTCGGCAGCATCCTGACCGATCTCGGGTACGAGGAGGTGCGGGAGGCCGGCGACGGCCAGCAGGCCCTCGACGTCCTGGCGTCCGGCTTCGTCCCCGACATCTGCTGCATCGACTGGAACATGCCGGTGATGGACGGGCTGCAGTTCGTCCTCGCCGTGCGGGCCGAGCCGGTCCACCGCCAGGTGACGCTGATGATGGTCACCACCGAGAGCGAGCACGGGCAGATCGTCAAGGCCCTGGCCGCGGGCGCCCACGAGTACCTGATCAAGCCGTTCACCGCCGACGCCATGCGCGACAAGCTGGCGCTCCTCGGCCTCCTCCCGGAAGGTGCCCCCGCATGACCGCCCCCGAGCTGGCTCAACCGATCTCCGCGTTGCTCGACGCGCAGACCGTGCAGAGCATCGCCGACGACGTCTGGCCGTCCCTGGTCGGCGACGGCGAGGTCTTCGTCCCGGTCCCGGCCCCGCCGCCGCTCGAGCCGGTCAGCGCCTGGGTGACCATCTCCGGCCCGTGGAACGGCGCCGTCGTGATCACCTGCGACAGCCACACGGCCGAGGCGCTGACCGAGAGCGTCCTGATGCTCCGGCCGCCCACCCTCGTGGAGGAGGAGGACGTCGAGGACGCGCTGGGCGAACTGGCCAACGTGCTCGGCGGCAACATCAAGTCCGTCCTGCCCGGGGTCTCCACCCTCGGGCTCCCCCAGACCGGCGCCGCACCGCCCACCGGGCGACTCGACGACGTCTGCCGCATCAACGGCCAGTGGCGCGGCCAGTCCCTGACCATCACCGTCCAGGGCGCCGCCACGGCGCCGGACACCGAGCGGAACGAGGTGCCGCAGCAGTGAAGATCCTGGTGACCGACGACAGCCGTGTCATGCGGCAGATCGTGATCCGCACCCTGCGCCAGGCGGGGTACGACGACCACGACATCATCGAGGCCGAGGACGGGCAGCAGTGCCTGGCCAAGGTCGGCTCCGACAAGCCCGACCTGGTGCTGTCGGACTGGAACATGCCGAACATGACCGGCATCGAGTGCCTCGAGGCGCTGCGCGCCTCCGGGTCGCAGGTGCCCTTCGGCTTCGTGACCTCCGAGGGCTCCCCGGAGATGCGGGAGAAGGCGGCGAACGCCGGCGCCCTCTTCCTCATCGCCAAGCCGTTCAACGAGGACACCTTCAAGGACGCGCTGGACGGGGTGATCGCGTGACCGCCGCCCTGCAGCCGGCCACGCTGCCCACCGCCAAGGACGTCCGCGACATGCTCGAGGGCCTCTTCGGCAAGGCGGTCGTGGTCTCCCCCGGTGACCCGGTCTCGCTGAACGACAAGCCCGCCGTCGCGGTGTACGTCGACCCGACCATGGCCACCACGGCGCTGTGCCTGGTCGACCTGCGGCTCGGGGCCTGGCTCGCCGGCGCCCTGGCGCTGCTCCCCAAGGGCGGCCTCGAGGACGCGATCGACGAGGGCGAGCTCTACCCGATGCACCTCGAGGCGCTGTACGAGGTGGTGAACATCGCCGCGTCGATGTTCAACGGCGAGGGCGTCAACCACTCGAAGCTGCAGACCCTGCACGCTCCCGGGGAGTCGATCCCCGGCGACATCGCCGGGCTGGCGGCGGCGTTCAACCGCATCGACCTGAAGGTCGACGTCGCCGGCTTCGGGTCGGGCCACCTGTCCATCGTGATGGCGCACTGACCCACCGCACGACCGCGCACCACCTGCACGACCCCGGGACCGGGGGAGCGTGACCGTCCTCTCGCGGGCGGCCCCGCTCCCCCGGTCCCGTCGTCGTGTCACCCGCTGGGGGGACGGGGTTCCGGTCTTCCCGGGACGGCGTGGCTGCGCGGGCGCCGGGATGGGGCAGAGTGGCCGGCATGACCCCGGACGGCGCCGCGCCGTCGGCGGACCTGTTGGTCCAGGCGGTCGGGGCCATGCCCCGGCCGCTCTTCGTGCTGGACGAGGACTGGCGGTTCAGCTACGTCAACCCGGCCGGCGCGCAGTTGCTGCAGCGGCGGGTCGAGGACCTGGTGGGCCGGGTGATCTGGGCGGAGTTCCCGGAGGCGGTCGGCAGCGAGTTCGCGGGGCACTACGAGCACGTCGCGCGCACCGGCGAGCCGGTCGCGTTCGAGTCCTGGTACCCGCCGCTGCGGACGTGGTTCCACGTCGACGCCTTCGCCACCGCGGCCGGGCTGGTCGTCACCTACGACGACGTCACCCAGCGGAGGGCGACCGAGCAGGCCCGGGCCGACGCCGTCGCCGCCCGCGAGGAGGAGGCCGAGCGCGCCGCCGAGGCCGCGCACGCCGCCGAGCTGGCCGGCCGGCACCTCATGCTGCTCGGCGACGTCAGCCAGGCGATGACCGCGACGCTGGACACCGGCGAGGCGGTGCAGCGGCTCGCGGAGCTGATCGTCCCGCCGTTGGCCGACTGGTGTCTGGTGAGCGTCGTCGAGGACGGCGTCCGGCGGGACGTCGGCCGCGCCCACCGCGACCCGGCGATGGTGCCGCACATGCACCGGTACGCCGACCTGCGGGCCCGCACCAACCAGGCGACGGCGCCGGTGCCCACCGCGCTGCGGGACGGCCGGCCGGTGGTGATCCAGGGGATCGAGCCCCGGCAGGTGGAGGCGATGACCACCCCGGCGGCCCGGGAGGCGCTCGCGCCGCTGCGGGTGCACTCGGTGGCCACCTTCCCGCTGGTGGCCCGGGGCGAGCTGTTCGGCGCGGTCACCCTCGTCACCGGGCCGGAGCGGGGCGCGTTCACCGACGCCGAGCTGCGCACCGCCGACATCATGTCCCGGCGGGCCGGGCTGGCGCTGGACAACGCCCGGCTGGCCGCGGCGCAGACCCGCGTCGCCGAGCGGCTGCAGCGCAGCCTGCTGTCCCCACCCGTGCAGCCCGACCACCTGGAGCTGGCCGTCCGCTACCGCCCCGCGGCGCAGGACGTCTCCATCGGCGGCGACTGGTACGACTCCTTCCTCCAGCCCGACGGCGCGACCGTGCTGGTCATCGGCGACGTGATGGGCCACGACCTGGAGGCCGCCGCCACGATGGCGGAGCTGCGCACCCTGGTGCGGGCGATCGCCTACGACCGGCAGACCGGACCGGGCGAGGTGCTGCGTCGGGTCGACCGCGCCGTCGTCGGCCTGCAGGTCGCCTCCCTGGCCACCGCGCTGGTCGCCCGGATCGAGATGGACGACGCCGACCGGGCCGCCGGCCTGCGCCGGCTGCGCTGGGCCGTCGCCGGGCACCCCATGCCGCTGCTGGTGCTCCCCGACGGCACGGTGACCGACCTCGAGGCGCCGGTGGGGCCACCGCTGGGGCTGGGGCTCGACCTGGGCCTGCCGGAGCGGGACGGCGCCCGGGGTGAGGGGCTGACCGTGCTGCCGCCGGACAGCACGCTGCTGCTGTTCACCGACGGGCTGTTCGAGCGGCGCACCAGCGACCTGGACGCCGGGCGCGAGCGGCTGCGGGCCGCGGCGTCCCGGCTGGCGGGGGAGCCGCTGGACCGGCTCGCCGACGGGCTGCTGGCGGAGCTGCTGGCCGACGGCGCGGAGGACGACGTCGCCCTGCTCGCGGTGCGCTGTCACCCGGTGGTCTAGCGGCCCGCTGCTGCCGCCGCCCGGACCGCCTCGGCCACCGCGGCCACGCCGTCGGCCGACCAGATGATCGTGTCGTGGTCGGTGCCGGGCACCTCCCGGGCACGCACGTGCGCGTCGGAGAGGTTCATCCGGTCCAGTCGCACCTCGTCGTAGAGGCCGGGCACCTCGCCGTCCATGCCGCCGGTGGCCCACAGCAGGGTGGCCGGCACCGGCAGGTTCGTCGTCGTCTCCAGCACCGGCTGGTTGCGCAGCATGTCCGCCCCGTCGACCCGGACCGCCTCGTGCACCACCGAGCTGCGCAGCTCCGGCGGCTCGCCGGTGAGGTCGCGGGCGAGGAAGGCCCCGACGGTGGGGTCGTCGACCCACCGGCCGATGACCGGGTGGGCGGCCCAGAACCCGCGGACGGCGGCGAGGTCGGGGAAGGTGCGGTCCAGCCGCTCCAGCGTCGGGCCGAGGAAGGCGGCGAGCATGTCGTCGGTGTCCGCGGCCGGGGGGACGGCGAAGGGCAGGCCGCCGTCGACGAGCACCAGCCCGTGCACGAGGTCGCGGGCCTGACCGGCGGTGGCCAGGGTGGCGACGAAGGCGCCCATCGAGTGCCCGACGAGCACCGTCGCGTCGGCACCGGCGTCCCCGGAGGCGCCGAAGCGCTCCAGCAGGGCGGTGACGTCGGCGGCGTGCGCGGACAGCCCGTACGGGCCGGGCAGGCCGGCGCTCCCGGCGCGGCCCCGCAGGTCCGGGGCGACCACCTCGCACTCGCCGGCGAGCGCCGCGGCCACCGGCCCCCAGGTGGCCGCGTTGGAGGTGATGCCGTGCAGCAGCACCACCAGGGGCGAGCCGGGTGCGTCCGCGCCCCAGTAGAGCGCGGCGAGGTCACCGCCGGCGACCGGGACGGTGATCTCCTCCGGCGTGCGGACGTCGTGGCTGCTGCTCCCGGTGGCGCTCATGGGATCACCCTGCCCCGGCGGGCCGGTGGTCGCACGTCCGGCACCGGCCCGCCCGGTTCACTCGGCGTGGCTGAGCAGGTAGCGGCCGAAGTGCGGCACGGTGAAGGCGATCTGCCCGCGTTCGGCGGAGTAGACCAGGCCCTTCTTGATCAGCGAGTCCCGCGCGGGGGAGAGCGACGCCGGCTTGCGGCCCAGCGCGGCGGCCACCTCGGCGGTCGCCACCGGGGTGCCCTGCGGTCCGCCGAGCTCGGCCATGGCGTGCATGTACTCCCGCTCGGCCGGGGTCGCGCGGTCGTAGCGGGAGCCGAAGAACCCGACCGCCAGCTCGGCCTCGGCGGCGGGGGCGGCCATCGCGACGTCGGCGGCGGTGACGGGGGAGGAGGCGGCGACGTCCCAGGTGACCTTGCCGTAGGCCTGCACGAAGTAGGGGTAGCCGTCGGCGGCGGCGTAGAGGGCGTCCAGCGCCGCGGCCTCGAAGGTGACGTCCTCGCGCTCGGCGGGGGCCAGCAGCGCCCGGTCGGCGGCGGGCCGGTCGAGCCGGTCGATCCGCAGGTAGCGGAACAGCCGCTCGGAGTAGCTCTTGGACGCCGACAGCACCGCGGGCAGGTGGGGGAGCCCGGCGCCGACGACGATCAGCGGCGCGCCCTGCTGGGACAGCTCGTGGCAGGCCGCGCAGATCGCCGAGACGTCGGGTGCCTGCACGTCCTGCATCTCGTCGATGAACAGGGCGATGCCCTTGCCGACGTCGGCGGCCAGCCCCGCGGCGTCGCTGAGCAGCTCGACCAGGTCGATCTCCATGTCCCCGGAGTCGGCCCGGCCGCTGCTGGCGGGGGCGTCGATCCCCGGCTGCCAGCGCTCGCGGACCTTCGCCGAGGCGTCCGAGCCGCGCAGCGCGAAGGCCTTCAGCACGCCGAGCACCGCCTCCATCGACTCCTGGTCGGGGTGCCGGAGCTCGCGCAGGGCCATGTGCAGGGCGGAGGAGACCGGCCGGCGCAGCGACTGGTCGGGGCGGGCCTCGATCTTCCCGGTGCCCCAGCCGCGGCTGATCGCCGCCGAGCGCAGCTGGTTGAGCAGCACCGTCTTCCCGACCCCGCGGAGGCCGGTGAGCACCAGCGACCGCTCCGGCCGGCCGTGCGCGATCCGCTCGAGGACGACGTCGAACGCGGAGAGCTCGGTGTCCCGGCCGGCGAGCTCGGGCGGGCGCTGCCCGGCGCCGGGGGCGTACGGGTTCCGCACGGGGTCCATGTCGAGCAGCCTATGGCCTCGTATAGCTCGCTCGGTAGACACGGGTAGACGAGGGCATGCAGTGCCCACTCGACCGTCGTCTGCCCGTGTCTAGCCGCTGCGCTAGACGTCGTGAGACGGGGTCAGAGTCCGTGCGACGTCCGCGCTGCCGAGACTAGCAGAGAGATCGAACGTGTGTTCGAATAGGCGGGACGCCGAGGGGAGGGCATCATGACGAGCACGGTCTGCGACTCTCTTCCGCCTGCGCTAGAGAGCGGTAGACGACGGCAGAGCCGTCTCCTCCGCCGCCCGACCGGCCGGTGCCGCCCGGCGTCGCCACCACCGCGCGCCCGCCAGGGCGAGCAGCGCCAGGGTCAGCGGCACCAGCGTGAGGAGCAGGGTCCGGCCGTCTCCGAGGCCGGCCGCGCCCACGCTAGCGCCCACGGCCACGTGCAGCACCGTGCCCGGCGTCAGGCCGACGGCCGAACCGAGCAGGTGGTCGCGCAGCCGCATGCCGGACAGGCCCCCGGCGTAGCTGATCAGGGTGAACGGCAGCACCGGCGTCAGCCGGGCGATCAGCACCGCGAGCACGCCGCGGTCGGTGAGCAGTGCGTCGGCCCGGAGCAGCCGCGGCCCGGCCAGGCGGGTGACCGCCTCGCGGCCCAGCAGTCGCGCCAGCGTGAAACCGGCCAGGGCACCGAGCACGCCGCTGGGCAGGGCCAGCGCCAGGCCGCCCCAGAAGCCGGCGAGCACCCCGGCCAGCACCGACAGCGCGGTCCGCGGCACCGGGGCCAGGGTGGCCAGCGCCAGGCCGGCCAGCAGGCCCGCCCATCCGGCGGGGCCGGCGTCGTCCAGCCACCGGCGCACCTCTCCCACCCCGGGCACGTCGACGACGAGGGCGAGGGCGGCACCGCAGAGCAGCAGTACGAGCAGGAGGGCAGCCCGGCCGGCAGTGGGCGCCGGCAGCCGGTGGTGTCGCTCCTGGGTGGTCATGGTCCGTCCAGTGTGCGTGCTGCCGGTCTCTGCGAACGTCTAGTGCAGACGCGAGAGTCCGCTAGACGGTCCAACAGCGCACGATGACGATCACCAGGGGCTAGCGTGCCGCCGTGGCCACGATCGGGAAGTTCGCCCTCCGCGTCGTCGTGCTGGCGGCGATCATCTACGCCGTCACCCGGCTCGTCGACGGGATCGAGGTGATCGGCAACCCCACCGGCTTCTTCGGCGAGACCGGCACCTACCTGTGGGTGGCGCTGCTGTTCGCGCTGGTCAACTCCATCGTCGGGCCGATCGTGCGGCTGCTCGCGCTGCCGTTCGTGATCCTCACCCTGGGGCTGTTCCTGCTGGTGATCAACGCGGCGATGCTGGGCCTCACCGCGCTGATCTCCGACCGGTTCAGCGTGGACGGTTTCCTGGCGGCGCTGTTCGGCGGCTTCCTCATCGCGCTGTTCAGCTGGATCGCCGAGCTGATCCTCCCGCTGAAGGTCCGCGCGAGCTGATTCCCGCGGCGAGCCGCGCCCGGCTCGCCGATGTGCGTGCGGCCCGGGGGAGAGGCCACTAGCGTGGCCGGACATGGTCCGCCGCGGTTCCTCTCCCGACGTCGGCGCCGACATGGCCGCCCTCGAGGCGGCCCAGGAGGAGAAGCACCGCCTCCTGGACCGGGCGGCCGAGACCGCCGGCACGCTGCTCGCCGAGTCCGCCGACGCGCCCGCCTCGTTCGGCCCGGTCGACGCCGCGGCCCTGCTGCACCGCTTCTACTCCGGTGAGCCGGCCGCCGAGATCGTCGGTCACGACCCGGCCGACCTCGCGGGGCTGGCCCTGGCGCACCTCCGGCTGGCCGCCACCCGGCCGCCGGGCACGGCCACGGTCGACGTGCACCGCACCGCCGGGGGGCGGGCGGTGCTGCGGGTGGTCGTCGACGACATGCCCTACCTGGTCGACTCGGTCACCGCGGAGGTGGTCCGCCAGGGCGTGGTCGTGGAGCACGTCGTCCACCCGGTCGTGGTGGTCCGCCGGGACACCGACGGCGGGCTGACCGCGTTCTGCGACAGCGCCGACGTCGCGTCCTGCGGTGCGGGCGCGGCCGCCGAGTCGTGGATGGCGGTGGTGCTGGCCGGCCAGGTCGACGACGAGGCCGCCGCCGACCTCGTCGCCGGGCTCGGTGGGGTGCTCGCCGACGTCCGGCGCGCCCACGAGGACGCCGCGGCGCTCGCCGACCGCGCCCGTGAGGTGGCCGAGGCCCTGGACCGGCTCCCCGGCGCGCCGGCCGACGACCGGGCCGGTCACCCGGCCGACGACCCGGCGGAGGCCGCTGCGCTGCTGCGCTGGCTCGCCGACGGGACGTTCCTCTTCCTCGGCGCCCGCACCGTCGAGCTGGTGGGGGCCGACGCCACCCCGGAGGTCGTGCCCGGCTCCGAGCTCGGGCTGCTGCGCAGCTCGCCCGACCGGGCCACCTCCGTCGCCCCGGCCGCGCTGGCCGCGCGCGGCGGCACCGGCCACCGGGTGCTGGTCACCAAGGGCGATGCCCGGTCGACCGTGCAGCGCCCGGCCTGGCTGGACCTCGTCGTCGTCGACCTGCCCAGCGACGCCCCGGGCAGCCGGGCCCGCCAGCACCTGCTGGTCGGCCTGTTCCCCACCGAGGCCTACGCGAGCAGCGTCCGGGACGTGCCGCTGGTGCGCCGCACCGCCGACGCCGTCCTCGCCGGCTCCGGCGTGCCGGCCGACAGCCACTCGGGCAAGGAGCTGCTCGACGTCCTGGAGAGCTACCCGCGCGACGAGCTGCTCCAGGTCGACGTCGACGAGCTGCTGCCGGTCGCGCTGGCGGTGCTGCACCTGCGCGAGCGGCGGCAGACCCGGCTGTTCCTGCGCCGGGACCCGTTCGGCCGGTTCTTCTCCGCGCTGGTCTACCTGCCCCGGGACCGGTACACGACCGCCGTCCGCCTGGCGATGCAGCAGCTGCTGCTGGAGCACCTGGGCGGGACGACGGTGGAGTTCACCGTCCGCTCCAGCGAGTCGGTGCTGACCCGGCTGCACTTCGTCGTGCGGGTGCCGGTCAGCCGGCGGGAGCTGCCGCGGCTGCCCGACGTCGACGTGCCGGCGCTGGAGACGGCGCTGGCCGGTGCCGCCCGCAGCTGGACCGACGAGCTGTCCGACGCGCTGACCGCCCGGTACGGCGACGACGCACCCCGGCTGCTCGCCCGGGTCGCGGACGCCTTCCCGGCCGCCTACCAGGGCGACTTCCCGGCCGCGGTCGCCGTCGACGACCTGGCCCGGCTCGACCGGCTCGGCCCCGGTGAGATGGACCTGCGGCTGCGTGCCCCGCGGAACCCGGCCGAGGGGGAGCGGCGGCTGACGGTCTACCGGGTGGGGGATCGGCTCCTGCTGTCCGACGTCCTCCCGGTGCTGCAGCACATGGGGGTCGACGTCCTCGACGAGCGGCCCTACGAGATCGACCGGATCGGCGCGCCGCTGGCCTGGGTGTACGACTTCGGGCTCGCCTCGCCGACCGACGAGGTGCCCTTCGCCGGCACGCTGCCGGAGCGCTTCACCGACGCCGTCACCGCGATCTGGGCCGGCCGCGCCGAGGACGACGGGCTCAACGCGCTGGTGCTGCTGGCCGGACTGACCTGGCGGCAGGTGGCGGTGCTGCGCGCCTACGTGCAGTGGCTGCGCCAGGGCGGGCTGCCCTTCGGGCAGGACTACGTGCAGCAGACCCTCGCCGCCCACCCCGGCATCGTCGCCCGGCTGGTGGCGCTGTTCGAGACCCGCTTCCACCCCGACCGCGCCGCCGGGCGGGAGGCCCGCACCGAGGCGCTGGTCGGCTCGCTCACCGAGGCCATCGGCGAGGTGGCGTCGCTGGACGCCGACCGGGTGCTCAGCGCGCTGCTGGCCGCGGTCCGGGCCACCCTGCGGACCACCGCCTACACCGCCGACGTCGTCGCCGGCCGGGCGCCGCTCGCGCTGAAGCTCGACCCGACCGGCGTGCCCGACCTGCCCGAGCCGCGGCCGGCCCGGGAGGTGTGGGTGAGCTCGCCGCGGGTGCTGGGCGTGCACCTGCGCTTCGGCGCCGTCGCCCGGGGCGGGCTGCGCTGGAGCGACCGCCGGGAGGACCTGCGCACCGAGGTGCTCGGCCTGGTCAAGGCGCAGACGGTGAAGAACACGGTCATCGTGCCCACCGGCGCCAAGGGTGGGTTCGTGCCGCTCCGGCCGCCGGCCGACGGCGCCACCCGCGACGACGTCGTCGCCGAGGGGCAGGCCTGCTACCGGCTGTTCATCGGCGCGCTGCTCTCCCTCACCGACAACCTGGTCGACGGCACCGTCGTGCCGCCCGAGCGGGTGGTCCGGCACGACGGCGACGACACCTACCTGGTGGTCGCCGCCGACAAGGGGACGGCGACCTTCTCCGACCTGGCCAACTCGGTGGCGATCGAGCGGGCTTTCTGGCTGGGCGACGCGTTCGCCTCCGGCGGTTCGGTCGGCTACGACCACAAGGCGATGGGCATCACCGCGCGCGGGGCGTGGGAATCGGTCACCCGGCACTTCCGCGAGCTCGGCGTCGACGTGCAGAGCCAGGAGGTCACCGTCGTCGGCGTCGGTGACATGTCCGGCGACGTCTTCGGCAACGGCATGCTGCTGTCGGAGCACCTGCGGCTGGTCGCCGCCTTCGACCACCGGCACGTGTTCGTCGACCCGACGCCGGACGCCGCCGCCTCCTTCGCCGAGCGGCAGCGGCTGTTCGCCCTGCCCCGTTCCTCCTGGGCGGACTACGACCGGTCGCTGATCAGCCCCGGCGGCGGGGTGTGGCCCCGGACGGCGAAGGCCGTGCCGGTCTCCGCGCCGATGCGCGAGGCCCTCGGGCTGCCCGCCGACGTCGCGTCGCTCAGCCCGGTGGACCTGGTCCGCGCGGTGCTGCTCGCCCCGGTCGACCTGCTGTTCAACGGTGGCATCGGCACCTACGTGAAGGCGGCCACCGAGAGCGCGGCCGACGTGGGCGACAAGGCCAACGACGCCGTCCGGGTCAACGGCGGGCAACTGCGGGTGCGGGTGGTGGGGGAGGGCGGCAACCTCGGCCTGACCCAGCGCGGCCGGATCGAGTACGCGCTGACCGGCGGGCGGCTGAACACCGACGCCATCGACAACTCGGCCGGGGTGGACACCTCCGACCACGAGGTCAACATCAAGATCGCGCTGAACCGGGTGGTCGACGAGGGCGGGCTGGACGCCGACGGCCGGGCCCGGCTGCTGGTCGGGATGACCGACGAGGTCGCGGCCGCCGTGCTCACCGACAACCACGCGCAGAACGCCACGCTGGCCAGCGACGCCGCGGCCTCGCGGGGCCTGCTCGACGCGCACCAGCGCTACCTGCGCTGGCTGGAGCGGGCGGGGCGGCTGGACCGGGCCGTGGAGTTCCTGCCCGACGACCGGGCGATCACCGAGCGTCGCCGCGACGGGCTGGCGCTCACCGGGCCCGAGCTGTCGGTGCTGCTGGCCTACGCCAAGATCGAGGCCGGCGACGCCGTGCTCGCCTCCGGGCTGCCCGACGACCCGGCGCTGGCCGGGCTGCTGTCGGACTACTTCCCGAGCCCGCTGCGCGGCCGCTTCGCCGCGGCGATCGCCGACCACCCGCTGCGGCGGGAGATCGTGGCGACCGTCCTCACCAACCGGACGGTGAACACCGCCGGCGTCACCGGGGTGTTCCGGCTGGCCGAGGAGACCGGTGCGCCGCTGGCCGCGGTGGTCCGCGCCCACGCGGTCGCCCGGGCCGTGTTCGACGTCGACCGGATGTGGGACGCCCCACGGGAGCTGGACAACCGGGTGCCGGCCGCCACCCTCGTCCACCTGCGCACCGAGGCGACCCGGCTGGCCGAGCGGGCCACCCGCTGGCTGATCCGGCTGCCGGAGCTGACCGCCGAGCCGGCGCCGTCGCTGCAGACGGTCGTCGACCGGTTCGCCGGGCCGGTCACGGAGGTCTGCGCGGGGCTGCCGGGGTGGCTGCTGGGGGCCGACGCGGCCGGGTACGCCGAGCGGGCCGCCGCGCTGCAGGCCGACGGCGTGCCCGCCGACCTCGCGGCGGAGGTGGCCGCGGCGCCGCTGCTGCCGGCCGCGCTTGACCTCGCGGTGGTCGCCGAGGCCGCGGGGGCGCCGATCGCGCTCGCCGGCCAGGTGGCCCAGTGCCTGGGCGAGCGGCTGGGGCTGGTCCCGCTGCGCGAGCTGGTCATCGCGCTGCCGCGCAACCGGCGCTGGGACTCCATCGCCCGCACCTCGCTGCGCGACGACCTGGCCGCGGAGCAGGCCACCCTCACCGCCGACGTGCTGGACCTGCGCAGCTCCGACGACGAGCCGGCGGACGCGCTGGTCGGACGGTGGGCCGACGCTTGGGACGTCGCCCAGCAGCGTGCCGCCGTCCAGCTGGAGGAGCTGGCGACCGGCGAGCGGCACGAGCTCGCCGAGCTGCTGGTCGCCGTCCGCACGCTCCGCGGCCTGCGCCGCCGCGCCCGCTGACCCCGGGGGCATGGCCGGGGGACCGGTGGGGCACAACCGGACGGTGAAGACCGTCGTCGTCGCCGTGCTCGGTGGCCTGCTGACCCTCTCCGGCCTCGCGCTGCTCGTGCTGCCCGGGCCGGGGTTCGTGCTCGTCGCCGCGGGGCTGGCCGTGCTGGCCACCCGGTTCGCGTGGGCGAAGAAGCCGCTGGACTACGCCCAGGACAAGGCGGTGGCGGGCGTCGAGGAGGTCGGCCGCAGCCCCTGGCGGGCCGCCGGCGCCGTCCTCGCGGCCCTCGCCCTGGTCGCCGCCGGGGTGCTGGTCCTGGCCGGGCTGGACCTGCCCTTCACCAACGCGTTCACCGCGGTGGTGCTGGTCATCTCGGGGCTGTTCCTCGTGGGGACGGTGGTCTTCGCCCGGCACGAGGAGCACGTGCAGGTGGCGCGGGCACACCGCCCGGCCGGCACCCCCGGCACCGGCGGCGCCTACCGCGCCGCCACCCGCCCCGAGGACTGATCCCTCAGCCCAGCTGCGGACGGCGCAGGCCGTGGCCGGTGGCCTGCTCGAAGGCGTGGCCGACCTCCAGCACCCGCCGGTCGGACCGGGGCGCGCCGACGATCTGCAGGCCCACCGGCAGCCCGTCGGCGGTGAACCCACCGGGCACCGACAGCGCCGGGCAGCCGGTGGCGGAGACGAGCGTGCACGAGCGCATCCAGCCCAGGTAGTCGTCGAACTCGACCCCGTTCACCTCGGTGGGGTACTCGACCTCCACCGGGAAGGGCAGCACCTGGGTGGTCGGCGCGAGGAGCACGTCGTACCGCTCGAAGAACCCGACCACCCGCTCGTACAGCTTCGTGTGCGCGACCTCCGCCCGGCCGACGTCGGCGCCGGTCAGTTCGGCACCGCGCGCGGCGTTCCAGCGGATCGTCTCCTTGAACGAGTCCGGGCTGCGCCGCACCTGGTCACCGAAGCTCGCCTCGAACAGCCAGGCGCGCAGCACGCCGAACACCTCGTCGGCGTCGCGCAGGTCCGGGCAGTCCTCCTCGACGGTGGCGCCCAGCTCGCGGAAGACGCCGAGCTGGGCCATCAGCACCTCGGTGATCGCCGGGTCGACCGGCACCCGACCACCCAGGTCCGGGGTCCAGGCGATCCGCAGGCCGGTGAGCTCGGTGGGCAGCGGCGCGGCGAAGGGGTGGCCGGGGTCGGACAGCGAGATCGGCACCCGCGGGTCGGGGCCGGCCAGCACCGACAGCTGGAGCGCGACGTCGGCGACGGTGCGCCCCATCGGGCCCTGCACCGACAGCTGCGACCAGCCGATCGGCGCGGGGTGGGTGGGCACCCGGCCCGGGGTGGTCCGCAGCCCGACGACGTTGCAGAAGGCGGCCGGGTTGCGCAGCGAGCCGCCCATGTCGCTGCCCTCGGCCAGTGGCACCAGCCCGGCCGCGAGCGCCGCGGCCGCCCCGCCGGAGGAGCCGCCGGCCGACAGCCCGTGCCGGTACGGGTTGTGCGTCGCGCCGAACAACGTGTTGAAGGTGTGCGAGCCGGCGGCGAACTCCGGCACGTTCGTCTTCCCCACCCGGATCGCGCCGGCGGCCCGCAGGCGGGCGACGGCGAGCTCGTCCCGGGCGGGCACCGTGTCCCGGTGCAGCGGCGAGCCCCACGTCGTCCGCATGCCGCCGGTCTGGTGGGTGTCCTTGTGCGCCACCGGCAGCCCGTGCAGCGGGCCGACCGGCCGGCCCGCGGCGAGCTGGGCGTCGGCGGCGTCGGCCGCGGCCCGGGCGCCCTCGGCGTCCAGCGTCACGATCGCGTTGAGCGCCGGGTTCAGCCGCTCGATCCGCGCCAGGTGGGCGTCCAGCAGCTCGCGGGCGCTGACCTCCCGCCCGCGGACCAACGCCGCGAGCTCGGTCGCCGGGCGGGTGCAGAGGTCGTCGCTCACCCCGGCGACGCTAGCCGGTCTCTCAGCGCTGAGGAACCGTGCTCACCGGGTGACCGCGTCGGCCGGCACGACCAGCACCAGCTCGCTGCCACCGGGATGTTCCACGTGCAACCCGTTGCGGCGCAGCAGGGCGCGCAGCCGCACCACCGAGTCCGGCTCAGCGGTCGTGGTGGCCAGCAGCCGGGCCAGGCGGCCCTTGTGCGCCTTGTTGAAGTGGGAGACGACCGCCCGGGTGCCGTCGGGCCGCTCGCTGAGCACCTGCACGGTGACCGCGTCGGGCACGGGAGCCAGCTCGGCGTAGGCGCCGGACCGCAGGTCGACGACGAGCTCGCCGGTCGCGGTGAGCACGTCGGTGAGCGCCGGCTTCCACAGCGACCGCAGGGTGGGCAGGCCGGGCAGCGCCGAGCCTGCCGACAGCCGGTAGGCCGGCACCGGGTCACCGGCCCGGACGACGCCGAACAGCGCCGAGCCGACCGCCAGCCGGGTCGCGGCCCTGGCTCGCTGGGCGCGGGTGAGCGAGCGGACGTCCAGCGCGTCGTAGAGCACGCCGGTGTAGCGCTCGATGGCCGGCAGCGTCGGGCTGGTGCGCAGCGCGGCGTTCCGGGCGATCTCGTCGTCCTGCTTCGCCGACAGCCCGAGCGCGGCACGGGCGGCCGGGACGTCGGCGGAGAGGGCGACGAGCGCGTCGACCAGCTGCGCCCGGACCGGCGTCAGCTCCGGTGCGGTGAGCGCGGCGAGATCGAGCGGAGGTCCCTCGCCACCGGGTTGCTTGGTCTCCGACGGGGGCAGCAGGACGAGCACGCCCTCCGACGCTACGGGGCTGGGCGCACGACGCCACGGGGCGGGGCTCGGCGTCCGGGTACCCCGGTGGCAGTCTGTCGGGGCGCCCGGAGCCGCGGGCGGCGTACGGCGCTGCCCGCGGGCGATGCGCGGTCGAGTCATCTAACGTCCTCGTGATCACTGCTGTGCGCAGTGCCCGGCGGACGTGCGGCAGGTCAGGAGGTGGAGACGGTGCTCGTGCTGGACAGCGCAGCCGTCTCCACCCGCGGTCCGCGCCCGGACAACCAGGACTCCGCCGTCGGCGGGCCGCTGCTCGTGGCGATCGCCGACGGGGTCGGCGGCAACGTCGGCGGGGCGGTGGCCTCCTCGCTGGTGGCCACCTGGCTGGCGCCGCTGGCGGTGGGCGCCCCCGGGGACGGCGCCGAGGACCCGGTGCGGGTGGTGGCCAGCGCCAACGAGCGGATCCGGGCCGCCTACACCGAACGGCCGCGGCTGCGCACCATGGCGACCACGCTCACCGCGGTGCACGCGGACGCCGAGGGTCTGGTGCTGCTGCACATCGGTGACTCGCGCGGCTACCTGCTCGCGGACGGCGAGCTCCGCCAGGTGAGCACCGACCACACCCTGGTGCAGGCGCTGATCGACGCCGGCAGCCTCACCCCGGCCGAGGCGAAGGTGCACCCCCAGCGGTCCGCGGTCTACGCCGCCCTGCACGGCGCCGACGACGACGTCGCCGCGCTCGACGTCATCCGGCTCGACGCGCACCCCGGTGACCGGGTGATGGTCTGCTCCGACGGCCTCTCCGACGTCGTCCCCGCCGACGTGATCGCCGGGCTGCTCGGCACCGGCAGCCCCGCCGAGGCGGCCGCGACGCTGCGGGACGCCGCGCTGGCCGGGCCGCCGACGGACAACATCACCGTGGTGGTCGCCGACGTGCGCTCGATCGAGGGGCCCCTGCCGCTGCGGCTGTGCACCGTGGGGGCGGCGTCGGAGCTGCGGGAGGAGACCGCCGAGGCGCTGGAGGCCGACTGGCCCGGCCCGGTGCCGATCGGGCTGGTCCAGCACCGCCCGCACTGACCGTCAGGTCCAGTACAGCAGCCGGGCGTGCGGGAGCCGGTCGGCGATCGCGGTCTCGAACCAGCTCCGCAGCTCGCTCATCGTCTCCCGCGGGTAGACGTGCTTGACCGAGCCGAACTTCCCGCGCTTGGTCGTCCGCCGCTCCTCGTCCATCTCCAGGCGGGTGCGCGGGTACCAGTCGAGCAGCGTCTCCTTGCTGCCCGGCGTGAAGCGGTGGGTGATGCACTCGACGGTCAGGTCGGTGCCCGCGGGCAGTGCCGTGGCGACGTCGTCGAGCAGCCGGCCGTAGTGCTCGCGCCAGTCGTCGACCGGCATGATCGGCGCGAGCGTGAGCCCGACCGGGTAGCCGGCCCCGGCGACGGCGCCGAGCGCGGCGATCCGTGCGGCCACCGGCGAGGTGGCGCCCTCGAAGCGCTGGGCCACCGGGCCGGCGTTGAGCGAGAAGCGCAGCCGGGTGCGGCCGGCGTGCGCGAGCTCTAGCAGGCCGGCGACGTCGTCGAACTTGGTGGTCGCGCGCAGCTGCACCGGCCCGGCCCAGTCGTGGGTGCCGAAGTGCTCGACCGCGGTGGCCAGGCCACCGGTCAGGTGCTCCAGCGCCAGCGGGTCGGTGTAGCAGGAGGCCTCGAAGGTGGTGCCCTCCCCGGCCCGGGCGGCGGAGCCGGAGGTGACCGTGCCGTGGCCCACGTAGGCGTCCAGGCCGGCCAGCGCCTCGTCGAGGTCGGCGTACACCCGGGTGATCGGCGGCCCGGACAGCGAACCGGCCAGGTAGCAGTACTGGCAGTGCGCGGGGCAGCCCTGCGCCAGGTCGAACCGCCAGTCGGCCGAGGGGGCGATCGGCTGGAGCCGGCGCAGCGACGCCGGCGGCACCACCAGCGCAAGCGTCTGCTTGGCCGCCATGAACGCCGCCCGGTCGCCGTCGCCGCGCAGGTTGGCCAGCCGGTCGCCGCGCAGAAGCTCGATGTCGTTCACCCCGGCCGCCTCCAGGCGGGCGAGCACCCGCTGGCCGTAGGGCCGTTCGGCGGCGGAGCGGGTGACCAGGACGCGGGACGGCGTCCAGCGGCGGGTGGCGGAGGGAGCCGGGGCAGTGGCGGGAGCGGCGAGCGCGGTGGTCATCGCCTGGTGCAACGGCTGTCGGGGCGGCGCCCTTCCTGCTCAGGCGGCCCGAGCCAGCGGCCAAGAGCCGCCGCGTGGGGCGGCAATGAGAAGAGAACACCGCCGGACGCGTCCCGCACGGTGCAGAAGAAGTGCCAAGAGGCGACCCCCTCGGGTCGCCTGAGACGCCCGGCGAGCAGAGGGTCCGCCACAGCCCGAGCCCGGGGCGCTGTCCACCATCCAGCGGCGCCTTGCGGTCGCCCTCCCCATCCGTCGAGGGCGCCACTGGTGCCGACGTAGCTCACGGGCACTTGTCGGGCAGAATCGTGCACCGCGACGACCCTCGCGGCGATGCACTCACTGCCGGAGGGCCGGAGAGCCGGGAAGCGAAGTCTGAAGGCAAGTACGAGTTACATTGCGACCTCAGTCAAGGCGACCCGTCTGCGGCAGGATTCGCCCATCACTCCAGGTCCTTCAGGACGTCATTTTTCAGGTCTCTAATCCCAATGCTTGATAGTTTCACTGCCGCGTAGAGACGAGAAAGCTGACTGTTGTATGCGGCCCCATCGGTAGTCGATATCTCGGCGACCTTAACGTTGTCACTCTCGCCGGTAGGTTTTGTGCGCCTCTTCCATAACTCGAGGCGGTACGGCGGCGAGTCATCTTCGTCGCGGGATTTCAGGTAATAATGGAAGTTTTCGGTGGATGCTTGATACTCCACGGCCTCACGCCAGATGTCCCACTGGAGCTGCCCCTGCTCCGTTCGCTCATGGAGCCGTCTCAGGACTTCAGTCGCGTCTTCGCCCGACAATATGCTCATTCGTCTCCTACTTTCCGCTGGAGTCGAGCTACGGCGGCGCTGACCTCAACGGAGGCCTTGGTCATTCTGCCGGTTGTCAACTTCACCACCTCGCGCAGATCTCGCGACGCACCCTCCGCCAGCTCGCCTTTTGCGCGGGTCGCGGCCTTAATTGTTTGGTCCAGCAAGTCTACGAGCGCTCTGTTTTCGTCGCCCTCATGCTTCCGGAGTAACTCCGCAACATGGCTAGCGCTCCTGGCATAAATAACCAAATGCTTTTCCACTAAGTCGGGATCGCCAGACTTGACCGCGTAGTAGATGTCGTCTTCCACGCGTTGAAGCTGTGGCAGCAGAACTAGCAAGTCGTTGCCGAGAAGTCGAAGGCCAAGGTTCTTAAGGAGTTGCTGACTTCCTTCCGCAGCCTCTGCTCCGCGCCGGAGTTGAAAAAATGCCAGGCCGAAACCCAGGACAGTGAAGACCAACTGGCCGAACGACAGCCAATCAGCGCGTCCCCACGGGGCGTCCGTCCCGAGGTTCCAGAAGTCACCCATAGCAGGGAGAGACTACGCAGGGAGAGGCAGCCGACGACGCAGGCCAGCCCAACTTTCGAGAGCGTCCACTGAAGTCAGCGCGATTCGCCCGCGCAGCCAAGCAAGACGTCGGGGCCTCCTCCCTGCAGCCTGCCGCAGGTGGTGGGCGTGCAGCCGCTCGACCCGGGTCTCCGCGCACCCGGGCCGGGCGATCATCCGTTCGATCATGCCCCTGGCCACCGACGGTTCTCGCTGGTCAGCGGCGTCCGGTGATCCGGCGGAACCGCCGGATGGGTGCTCAGTCGGCGAGGTCGACGACGACCGGGGCGTGGTCGCTGGCGCCCTTGCCCTTGCGCTCCTCGCGGTCGATCCGGGCGTCGGTGACCCGGCGGGTGAGGGCGGGGGAGCCGAGCACGAAGTCGATCCGCATGCCCTCGCGGCGGGGGAAGCGCAGCTGCGTGTAGTCCCAGTACGTGTAGACGCCGGGCCCCGGGGTGTAGGGCCGGACGACGTCGGTGAAGCCGGCCTCGACCACCCCGCGGAACGCCGCCCGCTCGGGCTCGGAGACGTGCGTGGAGTGGCTGAACACCGAGATGTCCCAGACGTCGTCGTCCTGCGGCGCGATGTTCCAGTCACCGACCAGGGCGACCGGCGCGTCGGCGTCCGCACCCAGCCAGCCGCCCGCGCTCACCCGCAGCGCCTCGAGCCACTCGAGCTTGTACTGCAGGTGCGGGTCGGTCAGCGTGCGGCCGTTGGGCACGTAGAGGCTCCACACCCGCACCCCGCCGCAGGTCGCGCCCAGTGCCCGGGCCTCGGCGACCGGTTCGGCGCCCTCCTTGGCCCACGACGGCATGCCCGGGAAGCCCACCTCGACGTCGGTCAGACCCACCCGGGACAGCAGGGCCACGCCGTTCCACTGCGAGTGGCCGACGTGCGCGACCTCGTACCCCAGCGCCCGGAAGCGGTCCTCCGGGAACTGCTCGTCCTTGCACTTGGTCTCCTGCAGCGCCAGGACGTCGACGTCGCTGCGCTGCAGCCAGGCCTCCACCCGGTCGACGCGGCTGCGGATGCTGTTCACGTTCCAGGTCGCCAGGCGCACGGGGACCGAGCCTAGGCCGGTCCCCCGGGTCGCCTCAGGCCTGGGGGAGCGGCGTCAGCGGGGTCTCCTGGCGGGCCTGCTGGCGGGCGCGCATGCGCTCGCGGCTCTCCACGAACTTCGTCGCCTGCGCGTCCAGCCCGACCATGAACTGGGCGAGCTCCTCGCGGGCCTGCTCGCCGGCGGGGCCGAGGTTGGTCCGCTCGAACACCTTCCAGGCCCGCAGCACGGGCGAGATGACCTCGTCGTGGTGCAGGCGCAGGTCGTAGATGCCGGCCTTGGCGATGATCACCGAGTTCTTGCGGAAGCCGGCCATGGTGGCCCCGGGCATCTCGAACCGCATGACCTCGTCGGCCACCGCGCGCATCGTGGCGTCGGGGTCGATCTCGAAGGCCGCGGAGACGATGTTCCGGTAGAAGACCATGTGCAGGTTCTCGTCCTTGGCGATCCGGGCGAGCAGCTTGTCCGCGATCGGGTCGCCGGTGGCCTTGCCGGTGTTCCGGTGGCTCACCCGGGTCGCCAGCTCCTGGAAGGAGACGTAGGCGACCGTCTCCAGGGCGGTCTTGTCCCCGGAGTCGTAGCCGGAGGTCATGTAGTCCATCCGGGCGCGCTCGAGCTCGACGGGGTCCACGCCGCGGGTGACGACGAGGTAGTCGCGCAGGGCGATGCCGTGGCGGTTCTCCTCCGCCGTCCAGCGGCCCACCCAGGTGCCCCAGGCGCCGTCCCGGCCGAACTGGGTGGCGATCTCCCGGTGGTAGCTGGGCAGGTTGTCCTCGGTGAGCAGGTTGGTGAACATCGCCGCCTTGGCGGTCTCGTCCAGCTTCGACTGCTCCGGGGACCAGTCCTCGCCGCCGAGGAAGGCGAAGTCGCGGCCCTGGGACCAGGGGACGTAGTCGTGCGGGTGCCACTCCTGGGCCAGCCCGAGGTGGCGGTCGAGGTTCTCCGCCACGACGGACTCGAGCTCGATCAGCAGGGCTGTCTGCGGGGTCGTCTGCGTCACTGGTCCTCCTGGACGTCACCTACGGTCTCGTAACCTACGCAACCGTAACAACGCGGGCCGGGGCCCGGCGTTCCTCGGGGCTACCCGCCGCCGGGGCTGCCCAGTCCGCAGACTGTGCCGCTGGTCACCGCCGCGCCCCGGATCCGCGGCAGACCGTGGTCGTGCGCGGACGCAACGTCGCCCTGACCGGTCCGGACGAGTGATCCAGCGTCGGAACCAGGGCGAACCCGCGGCCGACGGTGGGAGCATGGGCGGGATGACCAGGTGCTGCGAGGGGACGACGGCCGCGTGAGCGACGACCCGACGGGCCCGGACCAGCCACCTGGCCGCGCCCGGGGCGGGGCGCGTGCCCTGCACCGCCGCCCCCGGCACGCACCCCGCGACTTCGGCCCGGCGCTCGGGCTCACCGTCCTCGGCGCCGTCCTCCCCGGCACGGCGTTCCTGGCCGCTGGCCGGCGCCGCCTGGGCGCCGCCGTGCTCGTCGTCTTCGGGCTGCTGATGGCCGGCCTGGTGTGGCTCGGCCTCGGCGGCTGGCGGGACGCGATCATGGTGGCCGTCGACTCCACCGCCCTCACCTGGCTGGTCGTCGGGGTGGTCGCGCTCGCGGTGGCCTGGGCGCTGATGGTGGTCGCCGGGTACCTCGTGCTGCGCCCGAGCCGGTTGCGCGCCTGGCAGCAGGCGCTGGGGGCCGGGGTCGTCCTGGCCCTGTGCGCGGGGATCGCCTGGCCGGCCTCCCAGGCGGTCGGCGCCGTCCTGGCCCAGCGGGACCTGGTCGACACGGTCTTCGCCGACCGGGAGAGCGCCACGGTCACCGACCCGGTCGACGACGCCCACCCCTTCGGGGACCGGGAGGAGGTGAACATCCTCCTGCTCGGCGGCGACGGCGGGGACGGGCGCGACGGGGTGCGCACCGACACCGTCATCGTGGCCAACATCCAGACCGGGACCGGCGAGACGACGCTGTTCAGCCTCCCCCGCAACCTGCAGGAGCTGCCCTTCCCCGAGGACAGCCCGCTGCACGAGGTGTGGCCCGACGGGTTCGACGTCGGCAGCGAGAGCGAGAGCCTGCTCAACGCCGTCTACCGCAACGGCCCGGCCTGGTACCCGGACATCCTGGGGCCGACCGACGACCTCGGCGCGGACATGCTCAAGCTGGGCGTCGGCGAGGCCCTCGGGCTGCAGATCGACTACTTCGTGCTGGTCAACCTCGAGGGGTTCAGCCGGCTCGTCGACGCGCTCGGCGGCATCGACGTCAACGTGAACTACTGGGTGCCGGTCAACGGCATCGTCGGTGAGGAGCTCCCCGACGACTACATCGCCCCCGGCCCCGACCAGCACCTCGACGGTCCGCGGGCGCTGGACTTCGCCCGGGGCCGGTACGGGCTGTCGGACTACCAGCGGATGGACCGCCAGCGCTGCGTCATCGACGCGATCGTCGAGGCCGCCGACCCGGTCACCCTGCTGTCCCGGTACCGGGAGCTGGCCGCGACCACCCAGGACATCGTCTCCACCGACATCCCGCAGTCGCTGCTGGACGACGTCGTCGACCTCGCCTTCCTGGTGCAGGACACCGAGATCCGCAGCGTCGTCTTCGACGACACCGTGATCACCCCGGCCTACCCCGACTACGACCGGATCCGCTCGCTGGTGCAGCAGGCGCTGGACCCCGCTCCGGGCGGCGACGCCGGGGACGGTGCCCCGGCGGACGGCGCAGCGGCCAGCACGACGCCGCCGGCGCCGGCCACCGGGTCCGCGGCGCCCAGCTCCTCCGCCGCCTCGACCACGCCGGGCGACCCGGCCGCCGAGGTGGCCGACGCCTGCGCCTACGACCCGGTCCAGGCCCAGGAGGCGCGCGCCGAGGGCAAGCCGCCGACGAAGCGGGGCTGACCGGTCTCAGGCGGTGGTCAGGTCACGACGCCGGAAGCCCACCAGGCCCACGGTGATCAGCGCGGCGGCGACGACCGCCAGGACCAGCACCGGCGGCGTCGACCACGGCTCGGTGGGCATCGCCGGCGTCCGGGCCAGCGGGGACAGCTCGACCAGCCACGCCGGCAGGTCGAAGGAGTCGCCGAAGACGGTGAGCACGGCCACCAGGCCGAACGCCGACCACGCGGCGGCGGTGGCGGCGGCGGGGAGCACGCCGGCGAGCGCGACCGCGACCCCGGTGACCAGCCAGACCGCGGGCGCGTAGCCCAGCGCCGCGCCGGCGAGCCGGCTGAGCTCGGCGGCGTCGCCGGTGGCGGTGGCCCGTGCCGCGCCCGTGGCGAGCCCGATGAGCACGAGGAGCAGCGCCGTCCCGGCGAGGGCGACGAGGACGTGGCTGCCCAGCCAGCCCATCCGCCCGGTCGCGGTCGCGAGCACCGGCTCGGCGCGGCCGGCGGCCTCCTCGGTGCGGGCGCGGATCGCGGCGCTGACCCCGTACGCGGTGGCCAGCAGCGCGTTCACGGTCACCGTCACGCTCAGGTAGGCGTCCACCAGGCCGCCGGGGGACCCGTCCGGCAGGAACTGGGCCGCCTCGGGGTTGTCGGCCAGCAGCGTCTCCACCGACTCGGCCAGCAGGCCGTAGACCGCTCCGAGCAGCGACACCCCCACCGCCCAGCCGAGCAGCGCACCGCGGTGCAGCCGCCAGGCCAGCCCGAGGGGGGACCGCAGGCTGCGCGGCGCGGTGGCCCGGGCGGGCCCGGGCGCGACCAGTCCGGCGCCGAGGTCGCGGTGGTCGACCAGCTGCCGGGCGGTCAGCACCAGTGCGCCCACGGCGGCCAGGCACACCAGCAGCGGCCACCAGCGGTCGTCCGACCACGGGTGCGTGGCCTGGGCCCAGCCGATCGGGGACGCCCAGCTCAGCCCGTTGCCCTCGACGTCCCCGACCGCGCGCAGCACGACCGCCAGCCCGAGCACCGCACCGACCAGCCCGTACACGCCGCGGGCGCCTCCGCTCACCTGGGCCAGCACGGCGGTCACCCCGGTGAACACCAGGCCGGTGCCGGCCACCGAGGCGCCCAGCAGCACCGCCCCGCCGGCCGGCAGCCCCGTGCTGACGGCGCCGGTGGTCACCGCCGCGCCCAGCGCCACCGAGGCGGCGCCCGCGGTGCCCGTGGCGGCGAACAGCGGCGCGTGCCGGCCCACCCGGGCCGACCGGACCAGCTCGGTGCGCCCGGCCTCCTCGTCGGCGCGGGTGTGCCGGACGACGGTGAACATCACCATCAGCACGGCCACCAGCGCCAGCGGGGTGGCCATCTCGAAGGCCACCGTCCCGGCGACCGTGTCCAGCCCGACCGGGGGGCCGGACAGGGCGATGCTCGCCGCGTTGCTGCCCACGGTCGCGCGGTAGGTGACCAGGGACTCCGGCGTGTCGTAGGTCGACTGGCTGGCCGAGGTCTGCACGGCCACCAGCAGCGCCCCCAGCAGCGCCCACACCGGCAGCCGGACCCGGTCCCGGCGCAGCGCGAACCGCAGCAGGGTGCCCGTGCCGGCCCCGGCGCGGGCGGCGCTCACCGGGCCGCCTCCTCGGCGGGGTGCTCGATCCGGGGCAGCTCGTCGTCGTAGTGGCGGAGGAACAGCTCCTCCAGGGTCGGCGGGCTGCTGGTCAGCGTCCGCAGCCCCGCCTCGCTGAGGCAGCGCACGGCCGCGTCCAGGGCGTCGCCGTCGACGTCGAAGGCCACCCGGCCGTCCCGGTGGACCAGGTCGTGGACCCCGGCCAGCCCCTCGAGCGCCGCGACCGGGCGGACGGTCTCGGCGGTGACGGAGGTGCGGGTCAGGTGCCGCAGCTCCGCGAGCGTCCCGCTCTCCACCACCCGGCCGGCGCGGATGATGCTCACCCGGTCGCACAGCGCCTCGGCCTCGGCGAGGACGTGGCTGCTCAGCAGGACGGTGCGGCCCTCCGCCCGGATCTCCTGGATGCAGCTCTGGAAGGTCGCCTCCATGAGCGGGTCCAGGCCGGACGTCGGTTCGTCGAGCAGCAGCAGCTCGGCGTCGGAGGCGAGCGCGGCGACCAGCGCGACCTTCTGCCGGTTGCCCTTGGAGTAGGTGCGCGCCTTCTTGCGCGGGTCCAGGTCGAAACGGTCCAGCAGCTCGGCGCGGCGGCGGCCGTCCAGGCCGCCACGCAGCCGGCCGAGGAGGTCGATCACCTCGCCACCGCTGAGGGAGGGCCACAGCAGGACGTCGCCGGGCACGTAGGCCAGCCGGCGGTGCAGGGCGACGGCGTCGCGCCAGGGATCCCCGCCCAGCAGGCGGACGTCGCCGGAGTCGGCCCGCAGCAGCCCGAGCAGCACCCGGATGGCGGTGGACTTCCCGGCGCCGTTGGGCCCGAGGAAGCCGTGCACCTCCCCGGCGCGCACGGTGAGGTCCAGCCCGTCCAGCGCCCGGGTGCGGCCGAACGTCTTCACCAGCCCGGACACCGTGATCACCTCGGTCATGGCCGGTGAACGTATCCCCCGCGCCGCCGGGTCGGGCAGGTCCGGAGGTCCCTGCTCCGTAAGGTCGGGGTGTGAGCTCTCCCGGTCCCCACCGTCCCCGCGAACGACTCGTCGCCCTGCTGGTGCTGGGCGTCGCGGCCGTGCTGCTGGTCTCCAGCGTCTCCTGGTTCGGCTCGGACCGGGCCGGCGTCGGCATCGCCCAGCTGGTGCTCGGGGTGGCGCTCGCGGTCGTCGGGTTCCTGCTGTACCGGCGCGCCCCGCGCACCTGAGACCCGTCAGGCGCTCTCCCGCGCCACCAGCTCGGAGGGGAACGGCGTGACCGGCGCCGGACCGCTGAAGGCGGCCACCGGGACGATCGCCGAGCCGACCCCGATGGACACGACCCGGCCACTCAGCCGGGGCGGGATCGCCGCCAGCGTCCGGACGTCGTCCACACTGCCTCCTCCGCGAGGCTCCCGACGGGCCACCGCCGCAGCCCGGTGGGAACGGCCCGCGCAGCTGGGAGCGTTCTCGGCGGCCGGTGACCGTACGGCCGCCGGTGGGCCTCCTCGGCCAGCTGGCGCATCGCCACCACCGAGGCCGGCTCGCTCCCCGCCCCGCTGTGCTGCACCTCGTCGTCGCCTCGCACCCGGTCTCCTCCCGCCGTCACCCCTGCAGACGCCGTGCGGGCGCGGGAGGGACGTCGCCGTGACCGAGTCGTGACCCCCGGGTCCTGATACACCCCGGACCGGGCGGATCTACCGACGTCAGCCGTGCCAGGGGCGCTCGCGCGCCAACTCCTCGCGGGCCACCGAGCGGACGTGCACCGCATCGGGCCCGTCGACGATCCGCAGTGTGCGGGCGCTGGCGTAGAAGCGGGCCAGCACCGTGTCGTTGCTGACCCCGGCGCCCCCGTGCACCTGGATCGCCCGGTCGATCACGTCGCAGGCCACCTGCGGCGCGGCCACCTTGATCGCGGCGATCTCGGTGCGCGCGCCCTTCGCCCCGTGCCGGTCGATGAGGTCGGCGGTCTTGAGCACGAGCAGCCGGGCGGAGTCGATCTCGATCCGCGAGCGGGCGATCAGCTCACGCACGGTGCCCTGCTCGGCCAGCGGCCGGCCGAAGGCGACCCGGGCCTTGGCGCGCTCGACCATGAGCATCAGGGCCCGCTCGGCCATGCCCAGCGCGCGCATGCAGTGGTGGATGCGACCGGGGCCCAGCCGGGCCTGGGCGATCATGAAGCCGTCACCCTCCCCGGCCAGCAGGTTCGCCGCCGGCACCCGGACGTCGGTGAACCGCAGCTCCGAGTGCCCGTGCTGGTCCTGGTAGCCGAAGACCGGCAGGTGCCGGACGATCTCCAGGCCGGGGGTGTCCCGGGGCACCAGCACCATCGACTGCTGGCGGTGCGGCTCGCCGTCGGGGTCGGTCTTGCCCATCACGATGAACACCTGGCAGCGCTCGTCGGCGGCGCCGGAGGTCCACCACTTGCGTCCGTTGACCACGTACTCGTCGCCGTCGCGGACGATCGAGGTCTGGATGTTGCGGGCGTCGGAGCTGGCGACGTCGGGTTCGGTCATCGCGAACCCGGACCGGATCTCCCCGGCCAGCAGCGGCGCCAGCCAGCGCTCCTGCTGCTCCGGCGTCCCGAAGAGCATCAGGGTCTCCATGTTGCCGGTGTCCGGCGCGCCGCAGTTGGTCGCCTCGGGCGCGATCACCGGCGACCACCCGGTCACCTCGGCGACGCTGGCGTACTCCAGGTTGGACAGCCCGGAGTGCTCGGGGGAGAAGAGGTTCCACAGCCCGCGGGCGCGAGCCTCGGCCTTGAGCTCCTCGAGCACCGGCGGGTGGCCGTGGTCGTCGTGGCCGCGGGCGGCCCGCCAGGCGTCGTACACCGGCTCCGCGGGGAACACCCGCTCCCGCATGAAGTCCCACATCCGGCCGGTGACGTCCTCGGCCCGGGCGGAGAGGCTGAAGTCCATGCCCGGACGGTAGCGGCAGATGTGATCCACGCCCCACCGGGGTGTGCACACACGACCGCCCCGGACGCCGGGTGGGCGGCCGGGGCGGTGGTGCGGTTCGTGCGGTGGGGCTCAGCGAGTGCGCAGCGACTCGTCGCGCCCGCGGGTGGTCGCGTCCTTCACCGGGCCCAGCGCGATGGCCAGGCCGGCGAGCACGCTGGCCAGGTGCAGCCAGTTGTCGGCCCAGTTGATGCTGAGGAAGTTCAGCGAGTCGGTCTCGCCGGCGGCGAACAGGCCGTAGACGAAGGCCGCCCCGTAGCCGACGGCCAGCAGCCAGCCGTACGTGCGGGCGGTGCCCAGCTTCCGGGACAGGGCGATGCCGGCCAGGCCGATCACCAGGTGCACGATGTTGTGCAGCGGGTTGATGCCGAAGCCGAGGATCGTCTCGTCGGTGTGCTCGGCGAAGTCGTCGAACCCGGTGATGAAGAAGCCGACGATGCCGACGAGCGTGTAGACCACGCCGATCGCCAGGGCGAGCATCTGCGGCCAGGTCATGCCTCGGCGGCCGGCGCCGTGCTGGTCTGCTGTGGTCATGGGTGCCTCCGGGATCGTCGTCGGCGCCGCCCTGTCTCGACGGGCCGTCACAGGGAGTTCCCAGGCGGGCGGTACGAAAACGACCGCCACCCGATGGGGTGGCGGTCGATCCCGGATCGTGACCTCAGGCCGGTCGGGCGGTGGCCTTCGGTCGACGGACGACGAACGGGCCGATGGCCAGCAGGTCGACCGGGGCCGAGCCGAAGCACTCCAGGGCGTCGCGCGGGTCGTCGACCATCGGCCGCCCGGCGGTGTTCAGGCTGGTGTTCACCACCACCGGGACGCCGGTGCGCCGCTCGAAGGCGGAGATCATCCGGTGCACCAGCGGCTCGGTGGCCGGGTCGATGGTCTGGATCCGCGCCGTGCCGTCGACGTGGGTGACGGTGGGGATGCGGTCCTTCCACTCCGGGGCGACGTCGTGCACGAAGAGCATGTACGGCGACGGGATCGGGCCGCGGCTGAAGATCTCCGGCGCCCTCTCCAGCAGCACCATCGGCGCCACCGGGCGGAACTGCTCGCGGCCCTTGACGTCGTTCATCCGCTCCAGGTTCGCCTCGAAGCCGGGGTGGGCGAGCAGCGACCGGTGGCCCAGCGCGCGCGGGCCGTACTCGCTGCGGCCCTGGAACCAGGCGACGATGCCGTTGTCGGCCAGCACCTCGGCGACCGTCTCGGCGACGTCGTGCGGGCGCTCGTAGTCGATCGCCGCGGTGACGAGCCACTGCTCGATCTCGTCGTCGCTCCAGCCGCGGCCCAGCGCCGCCCCCGGCATCGGCTCGGTGGTCTCGCCCAGCTCGGCGGCGACGTGCAGCGCGGCGCCCAGGGCGGTGCCGGCGTCGCCCGCGGCCGGCTGCACCCACACCTCCTCGAACGGGCTCTCGGCGAGGATGCGGGTGTTGGCGACGCAGTTCAGCGCGGTGCCGCCGGCCAGGGTGAGGGTCTTCTCGCCGGTCTGCTCGTGCACCCAGCGGGCCAGGTCGACCAGCACCTCCTCCAGCCGCGTCTGCACGCTGGCGGCGAGGTCGGCGTGGTCGGCGGTCCACTGCTCGCCCTTGCCCAGCCGGGGGGCGAACTCGGCGAAGTCGATCGCCTCGGTGCGGAAGCCGCCGTCGTCGGTGGCCCGGATCAGCTCCGACAGCTCACCGAGGAAGCGCGGCTTGCCGTAGGACGCCATCGCCATGACCTTGAACTCGTCGGAGCTCCGCAGGAAGCCCAGGTGGGCGGTGAGGTCCTCGTACATCAGGCCGAGCGAGTGCGGCAGCGCCTGGCCGGCGAGCACCTCGAGCTGCCCGTCGACGTAACGGCCGGCGAGGTGGCTGTGCGCCTCCCCGCGACCGTCGAGCACCAGCACCGCGTTGTCCCGCTGCGGGGCGGCCTTGCCGGCCGAGGCGGCGTGCGCGACGTGGTGCTTGACGAAGCGGACCTTCGCCGGGTCCAGCCCGGGCAGCGCGTGGGCCAGGAACTCCGGCGCCATCTCCGCGTACTGCTTGCGCATCACGTCGCCGGGGTCGTCCAGCCCGGACTCCTCCGGGGTGCCCATCAGCGCCGGGTCGAAGGAGTAGGCGACCGCGTCGAGCTCCTCGGGCCGGATGCCGGCCTCCGCCAGGCACCAGGCCGCGGCCAGCTCCGGCTGCTCCCAGGCGCTCCACGGCAGCGGGCGCTTGCCGTGCTTGCGCCGGCTGAAGCGCTCCTCCTCGGCCGCGGCCACGACCTTCCCGTCGACGACCAGGGCCGCCGCCGGGTCGTGGTAGATGGCGTTGATGCCCAGGACCTTCACGCGTGCTCCTCCCGGCCGGGCGCGTTCCGCCCGGTCCCCGTTCATGATCAAGCCACCGCAGGGAACCCGCACGGCGAGCGGACGCAGATCACCCGCCCGTGCGGACGCGGAGCAGGTCGTGGTCCAGCACGGCCTGCAGGGCGAGGGTCTTGTAGCCGACCGCCTCGAAGAGCACGACCACCCGGTCGTCCTCGTGCCGCATGACCACGCCCGGGCCCCACTCGGCGTGCTCCACCGCCGCGTCCACCGGGAAGGGGTGGTCGGCGTCGGCGGTGTGCTGCCCGGTGGACAGCCCGGCGCTGCAGTTGTCGCAGTTGCCGCACGGCTCGTCGAGCTGCTCACCGAAGTAGCCGAGCAGGAACTGGCGCCGGCACCCGGTGGTCTCGGCGTAGCCGCGCATCATCTCGATCCGGCTCTCGTCGACCCGGACGTGGTGCTCGGCGAGCTCGCGGGCGGCCGCGGCGGCCGCGCCCGGGGGCGGTGCGTCGGGGGCGGGGGAGGCCGTCCCCTCGTCGTCCAGCACCACCGCACCGGCCTGCTCCAGCAGGTTGAGGTCGCGTACCAGCGGCGTCGCGGCCCGGCCGGTCTCCTCGCGCAGCGACCGCACGTCGACGCCGTCCATGCCGGCCTGCACGCCGGCGCGGACCAGCCCGGCCACCTGCTGCAGCTCCTCCTCGGCGGGGGCGCCGGCGGCGAAGAACCTGCGGATGCCGAGGTCCTCCTGCCGGTAGACCAGCACCGCGACCGCGGGCTCGCCGTCACGGCCGGCGCGGCCGATCTCCTGGTAGTAGCTGTCGACGGAGTCCGCGGGCTCCGCGTGCACCACGAACCGGGTGCCGGGCTTGTCGATGCCCATCCCGAAGGCGGTGGTGGCGACGACGACGTCCAGCTCGTCGGCCATGAACTCGCGCTGGACCTCCTCGCGCTCGGCCTTCCTCAGCCCGGCGTGGTAGGCGCGGGCCCGCAGCCCCCGCCCGGCGAGTGCCTGCGCGAACTCCTCGGTCGAGCGGCGGGTGGCGCTGTAGAGGATCCCGCTGCCCCGCTCGCTCAGCTCGCTGACCCGGTCGAGGACCGCGGCGTGCTTGCCGTGCGCGTCGGGGTGCTGCTCGACCTCGAGGCGGATCTCCGGCCGGTCGAACCCGGCGACGACGACCTCCGGGTCGCGCATCTCCAGCCGTTCCAGGATCTCGGTGCGCACCGGGGGTGCGGCGGTGGCGGTGAGGGCCAGCACGGTCGGGTGGCCGAGCTGCTCGACCACGCCGCCCAGGCGCAGGTAGTCGGGGCGGAAGTCGTGGCCCCAGGCGGAGACGCAGTGCGCCTCGTCGACGACGAACAGCGCGGGCCCGGCCTCGCGGATGGTGTCGACGACCTCGGGCTTGGCCAGCTGTTCCGGCGCGAGGAAGCAGAAGCGGACGGTCCCGTCACGGAGCCCGTCGAGCACCGCCTGCTGGTCGCTGCCGGAGAGGCCGGAGTTCAGCACGGCGGCCTGGCCGACGGCCTCCTCGCCCAGCTCCGTCAGCCGCTGGACCTGGTCCCGCTGCAGCGCGATGAGCGGCGAGACGATCAGCACCGGCCCCTCGAGCAGCGCGCCCAGCACCGTGTAGACCGCCGACTTGCCGGCTCCGCTGGGCAGCACCGCCAGGGTGTCCCGGCCGGCGGCGACGGCCTTCATCGCCTCCTCCTGGCCGGGGCGGAACTCCGTGAACCCGAGCACCTCCCGGGCGGTCTGCCGGATGCGCCGGGTGCGCGCAGAAGCATCGCGGCCAACCGGATTGTGCTGCTCGGTCACGGTCACCGGCGCCCGATGCCCGGCCTCCGAGATCGACAAACGGGGTGCAGGACGGGCGGCGCGTCACCGCCAGGAGTCCAGCCAGTAGCGCAGGTCGAGGGAGTCCGGGGTGAGGGGGAGGCCGAGCCAGATCGGGGCGAAGAAGACGAAGGCGGCGAGGTTCAGGGCGAGCACCCCGCCACCCAGCAGCCGCGGCCACCGGCTGACCTGCACGGCGCGGACCAGCGCCAGGGCGAGGAAGGGCACCGCGGGCACGAGGTAGAAGGAGTAGCCGGGCTTGCCCGCGGCGAACCAGGGCAGCCACAGCGCCAGCAGGGTCACCCCGATCGTGGCCGCCGCGCCGTCCCGCCGGACGACCGACCGCCAGAGCAGCACCGGCGCGGCGAGCAGGGCCGGCCACCACAGCGCAGGGCTGCCGAGCATCACGATGCGGGCGTCGGTGCCGGCGGGCACGGCGCACCCCTCGTCGACGTCCTCGGGGCTCAGGCAGCGCTCCAGGTAGACCAGCACCGGGCGTTCGAGCCAGGGCCAGCCCTGCGGGTCCGACCGGTAGGGGTGGGTGGCCTCGAGGCGCTGGTGGAAGCCGACCAGGTCGACCTGGGTGTCGACCCAGGTGTCCACCCGCTGGCCGAACGACGTGTCGCACTCCCCGGCCTCGCAGGCCTGGACGCCGGCGTGGCTGTCGGCGTAGTTGACGAACCAGCCGGTGAAGCTGGCGACGTAGACGGCCGCGGGCACGAGCAGGAAGGCCAGCACCCCGCCGGCGGTCACGGCCAGGCCGCGGCGGGTCGCCCGGCCGATCCCCTCGCGGCGGCCGGCGAGCTCGGTGCCGAGCACCAGCAGCGCGGCGGCGCCGATGGCCAGCAGCCCGGACCACTTGGTCGCCACGGCGAGTCCCAGGGCCAGGCCGGCCAGCCAGCGGTACCGGGAGCCCATGAAGGAGCTGCGCAGCGGCTCCCCGGCCCCGCCCCCGGCGCGACGGGCGTCCCGGTCGACGAGCACGAGCCAGACCGCCAGCACGACGAACAGTGCGAGGACGGCGTCCAGCATGGCGATCCGGCTGCTGGTCAGCGCGAGCCCGTCCAGCGCCACGAGGAGGGCGGCGAGCGCGGCCCAGGCGGGGTGTCGGAACAGCCGGCGTCCGGTGAGGTAGGTGAGGAGCACCGTCAGCGACCCGGCCAGCGCGACGCCGACCCGCCAGCCGAACGGGGTCCAGCCGAAGACCTGGATGCCCAGGGCGATGACCCACTTGCCCAGTGGCGGGTGGGCCGGCCGGCCCTCCTCGACGCCGCGGGTCACGTAGTCGCGGGCGTCCTGGGCGTAGTACTTCTCGTCGAAGTAGAGCCGGCCGGGGTCGCCCAGGGCCCAGAAGCGGAGCGCGGCGCCCAGCAGGAGGAGCGTCAGGGGCAGTGCCCAGACCCACAGCGGGCGGCGCCCGGAGGCGCCGCCCGCTGGGGACTGTTCAGCCGCTGGAGCGGCGAGGAGCACTGGTCAGTTGTCCTCGGTGACGTCGACGTCGAACTCGGTCTCGGTCTCGGTGTCGACCTCGGTCTCGGTCTCGACGACCTCTTCCTCGGTCGCCGTCTCGGTCTCGGTGGGCTCGAGGGTCTCGGTGACCTCGGTCTCGAGCTCCTCGGTCTCGGTGAGCTCCTCGGTCTCGGTCACCTGGACCGTGCCGTCGTCGTCCTCGTTCTCGCCGCTGCAGGCGGCGGCGCCGAACACGATGAGGCTGGAGGCGGACGCGGCTGCGAGGCCACGGGCGATGCGGTTCATGTCGTGCTCCTTGAGGTCGCGTTCGTCGGTCCCTCCTGCCATGTCCGCGGCTCCGGCGAGGCACCCGCACCACGGGGTAACGATCCGGTCAAGACTCGTAAATCGTTGCCCGATCGTGTCCTCGGGCAGGTGTCCCCCGGTCGGAGGGGGGCACGGCCCGACGGTGAGCCTTCGAGACGTGTGCGTCTGCATCCCGACCTACCAGGAGCGCGAGAGCCTGCCCCGGACGCTGAGCGCGGTGCTGGCGGCCGTCCCGGAGGCGCACGTGCTGGTCATCGACGACGCGAGCCCGGACGGCACCGGCGCCCTGGCCGACCGGATCGCCGCGACGGACCCCCGGGTGCACGTGCTGCACCGCCCCGGCAAGGCCGGTCTCGGGCCGGCCTACGTGCAGGGGTTCCGCTGGGCGCTGGACGCCGGCTACGAGGTGGTCGCGCAGATGGACGCCGACGGTTCGCACCGCGCGGAGGACCTGCCCGGGCTGCTGGCGCGGTTGGCGACCGCCGACGTCGTCCTGGGGTCGCGCTGGGTGCCCGGTGGCAGCGTGCGCGACTGGCCGCGGCGCCGCGAGGTGCTCAGCCGGACGGCGAACCGCTACGTCCAGGTGGCCCTCGGCCTGCCGATCGGTGACGCGACCGGCGGGTTCCGCGCCTTCCGCCGGCAGGCGCTGCAGTCGCTGGACCTGGGATCGGTGCAGTCGCAGGGGTACTGCTTCCAGATCGACGTGGCCCGGCAGGCGTGGTCCCGGGGGCTCCGCGTGGCCGAGGTGCCCATCGTCTTCGCCGACCGGGAGTTCGGGCAGAGCAAGATGAACGGCCGGATCATCCGCGAGGCCCTGTTCCGGGTGGGGGCCTGGTCGCTCGCCTCGCTGCGGCCGGCCCGCGGGGAGGCCCGGCCGGTCCGCGGCCGGTCCCCGGTGCTGCTCCGCCGACGCGTCCCCGCCTGACCCGGATCGCCGCAGTGGCGGGGGATACGCGCTTGTAGTTCCGCATCTGCGGTGGTTACCGTGCTCTGGTGGCCGCCACCTACCGCATCGCCGAGGCCGCCGCGCTGCTCGGGGTGAGCGATGACACCGTGCGGCGCTGGATCGACGCCGACCGGCTCGCCGCCTCCCGCGACGCCGGCCCGGCGCAGGTCGACGGGGTCGACCTGGCCCGGGTGGCCGCCGAGCTGCACGAGGCGCCGGCGCCCGGGGTGACCCGGTCGTCCTCGGCGCGCAACCGGATGGCCGGCATCGTCACCCGGGTGCTGCGGGACGGCGTGATGGCCCAGGTGGAGATCCAGGCCGGGCCCTTCCGGCTGGTGTCGCTGATGAGCCGGGAGGCCGCCGACGAGCTCGGGCTGGAGGTCGGCGCCCGTGCGGTGGCGACGGTGAAGGCCACCCAGGTCAGCGTGGACGTGCCGTGAGTGAGCACCGCAGCGAGCGCCAGCGAGCGAGGAGCGGAGCGAGCGCGCATCTGCGGTGCCGCCGTGCCGTGGGGGTGCTGGTCCTCTGCATGGTCGCGTTGCTCCTGGCCGGCTGTGGGGGCCCCGCCGCCGGGGCCGACCGCACGCTCACCGTGTTCGCCGCCGCCTCGCTCACCGACGTCTTCACCGACCTGGGCGAGCAGCTGGAGGCCGACGACCCCGGGCTGGACGTGCGGTTCACCTTCGCCGGCAGCTCGGCGCTGGCCACCCAGCTCGCCCAGGGCGCCCCGGCCGACGTCTTCGCCCCGGCCAACGAGCAGCAGATGGCCGTCGTCGCCGATGCCGGGCTGCTGGCCGGGGAACCGGCGGTCGTCGCGGCGAACGTGCTGGAGATCGCGGTGCCCGCCGGCAACCCGGGCGACGTCACCGGGCTGGCCGACTTCGCCGACCCGGAGCTCACCCTCGCCGTCTGCGCCCGGGAGGTGCCCTGCGGCGCCGCGGCGGAGGACGTCTTCGCCGCGGCCGGCATCACCGCGCGGCCGGACACCGAGGAGGAGGACGTCAGGGCCGCCCTCACCAAGGTGCAGCTGGGCGAGGTCGACGCGGCGCTGGTCTACGCCACCGACGTCCGCGCGGCCGGCCCCGACGTCGAGGGCATCGCGTTCCCGGAGGCGGACGGGGCGGTCAACGAGTACCCGATCGGCGTGCTGGCCGACGCGCCCGCCCCGGAGGCCGCCCGCGCGTTCGTCGACCTGGTGCGGTCCCCGGCCGGCCGGCAGGCCCTCGCCGACGCCGGCTTCCGCACCCCGTGAGCCGCCGCCTCCGGGACGGCGGGGTCCCGGCGCCGCTGCTCGTCCCGGCGGCCGTGGCGGTCGCGTTCCTGGTGCTGCCGCTCGTCGGGCTGGTCGTCCGGGCGCCGTGGTCGGAGATCGGACCGCAGCTGGCCCGGGAACAGGTCGGCGAGGCGCTGCGGCTCTCGCTCGTCTCGGCGACCGCGGCCACCGCGCTCTCCCTGGTGCTGGGCGTCCCGCTGGCCTGGGTGCTGGCCCGCTCCCGGATCCGCGGCCGCGCCGTCCTCCGCGCGCTGGTGACCGTGCCGCTGGTGCTGCCGCCGGTGGTCGGCGGCGTCGCGCTCTTCCTGGTCCTCGGCCGCACCGGGCTGCTCGGCGGGCCGCTGTACGAGCACCTCGGGGTGAGCATCCCGTTCACCACGACCGCGGTGGTGATCGCCGAGACGTTCGTGGCGATGCCGTTCCTGGTGATCAGCGTCGAGGGCGCGCTGCGCGCGGCGGACGCCCGGTTCGAGGACGCCGCCGCCACCCTGGGCGCGAACCGGTGGACGACGTTCCGCCGGGTCACCCTGCCGCTGGTCGCCCCCGGGATCGCCGCCGGCGCCGTGCTCTGCTGGGCCCGGGCGCTGGGCGAGTTCGGCGCGACGATCACCTTCGCCGGCAACTTCCCCGGGACGACGCAGACGATGCCGCTGGCGGTCTACCTGGCGTTGCAGTCGGACCCGGAAGCGGCGATCGCGCTCTCGCTGGTGCTGCTCGGCGTCTCGCTGGCCACCCTGCTGCTGCTGCGCGACCGCTGGCTGGGCCGGGCCGCGGCATGACGCTGGACGCGCGCGTCGTGGTCGACCGGGGCGGCGTCAGCGTCGACGTCGACGTCGCGGTGGCCGACGGCGAGGTGCTCGCGGTGCTGGGACCCAACGGCGCCGGCAAGTCCACCGTCTTGCGCGTCCTGGCCGGGCTGCTGCGTCCCGGTGACGGGTACGTGCGGGTGGACGGCCGGGCCTGGGATCCACTGCCCGCGCACCAGCGGTCGGTGGGCGTGGTGTTCCAGGACCACCTGCTGTTCCCGCACCTGACGGTCACCGAGAACGTGGCGTTCGGGCTGCGCACCCGCGGTGCCGGGCGGGCGGAGGCGCGCGCCGTCGCCGGGCGCTGGCTGGAGCGGGTGGGGTTGGCCGACCTCGGGGCGCGGCGTCCCGGGCAGCTCTCCGGTGGGCAGGCGCAGCGGGCCGCGCTCGCCCGGGCGCTGGTCGGCGACCCCCGGGTGCTGCTGCTCGACGAGCCGCTGTCGGCGCTGGACGCGCGCACCCGGCTCGCCGTCCGGGCCGAGCTGCACCGGCACCTCGCCGACTACGCCGGCAGCGCGGTGCTGGTCACCCACGACCCGGTCGACGCAATGGCGCTGGCCGACCGGATCCTGGTCATCGAGGAGGGCCGGGTGGTGCAGGCCGGCACCCCGGCCGAGGTCGCGCGCCGGCCGCGCACCGACTACGTGGCCCGGCTGGTCGGCCTGGTCCTGCTGGCCGGCACCGGCGCCGGGACGACGGTCGAGCTGGACGGCGGCGGCGTGGTCGCGGTGGCCGCCGACGCGCGGGGGTCGGTGTTCGTCGCCGTCCGGCCGGAGTCGGTGGCGCTCTACCTGCAGCGCCCGGCGGGCAGCCCGCGCAACGTGTGGCCGCTGCGGCTGGTCACCGCCACCCCGCACGGGCCGGTGGTGCGCTGCGACCTGGCCGGGGAGGTGGCGCTGACCGCCGACGTCACCGCCACCTCCTTCGCCGAGCTGGGGCTCGCGCCCGGCGCCGACGTCTGGGCCTCGGTCAAGGCCTCCGAGGTCGCCGTCTACCCCCGGTGAGGGCGGTCAGCCGGTGAGGGATCAGCGCAGCCGCCGGAACGTCGTCCGGATCTCCTCGACCAGCAGCTCCGGCTGCTCCAGCGCGGCGAAGTGCCCGCCGGCGGCGACCTGGTCGAAGTGCAGCAGGTCGGTGTAGCGGCGCTCGACCCAGCGGCGGGACTTGCGCACGTACTCCCCCGGCATGATGGTGATCCCGGTCGGCAGGTCGATCGGCGCTGCGCCGGCCGGCGGCCCCCACTGGCCCTGGGCGAGCTCCCAGTACATCCGGGCCGAGGACGCCGCGGTGCCGGTGAGCCAGTACAGCATCACGTCGTCGATCATCTCGTCGACGTCGAAGACCGCCTCGGCGTCCCCGCGCGCGCCGCCGACGTCCTGGAACATCGCGTAGATCCACGCGGCCAGCCCGACGGGGGAGTCCGACAGGGCGTAGCCGATCGTCTGCGGCCGGGTGGACATCTGCTTGGCGTAGCCGGACAGCACCTCGTCGTAGTAGCGGGCCTCGGTGAGCATCTGCTGCTCCTCCGGGGTGGCCTCGGCCATCTCCTGCGGGGTGGGCCAGAACATGGCCATGTTCAGGTGCATGCCGGCCAGCCCGGTGGGGGTGGTGGCGGTCAGTGCGGCCATCTCCTCGGTGACCCCGGCGCCGAGGTCGCCGCCCTGGGCGACGAAGCGGTCGTAGCCCAGCCGGGCCATCAGCGTGATCCAGGCGCGGGCCGTGCGGGGCAGGTCCCAGCCGGTGCCGGTGGGCCGTCCGGAGAACCCGAAGCCGGGCAGGCTCGGGATCACCAGGGAGAAGGCGTCCTCGGCACGGCCGCCGTGCGCCACGGGGTCGGTCAGCGGCCCGATGACCGAGCGGAACTCCAGCACGGAGCCCGGCCAACCGTGGGTCATCACCATCGGCATCGCGTCCGGCTCGGGGGAGCGGACGTGCAGGAAGTGCACGTCCAGGCCGTCGATGGTGGTGACGAACTGGTCCCACCCGTTCAGCAGCGCCTCGGTGGCCCGCCAGTCGTAGCCGGTGCGCCAGCGCTCGACCAGGGCCCGGACCTTGGCCAGCTGCGGCCCCTGGCTGGTGTCGGCGACGGTCTCGGCGTCCGGCCAGCGGGTGGCGGCCAGTCGCTGCTGCAGGTCGTCGAGCTGGGCCTGCGGCACGTCGACGGTGAACGGGTGGACCGCGTCGGCGGCGGTCGCGGCGCGGTCGGGGTGGTTGGTCGTGCTCATGGTCGGTCGCCTCACGGTCGTCGGTCGGTGAGATCGTCTGGCACTCAGATGATCTGTTGACCGGACGGTAGCATTCCCGTACGATGCGCCGGTGACGAGCAGTCGAGAGCAGGTCGGCCCGGCCGCCCCCGGGCTGGAGGACGAGCTGGGGTGGTCGCTGCACCGGGTCGCCACTGCCTTCCGGCAGACCGCCCTCACCGCGGTCGACGACCTGCCCGGTGGCCCGCGGGGCTACCAGGTGCTGGTGGCGGTGCAGGCCGGGCCGCCGTCCTCCCAGCTGGCGCTGGCCCAGCGGCTGGCCATCGACAAGACCGCGATGACCTACCTGGTCGACGACCTGCAGGCCGCGGGGCTGGTCACCCGCAGGCCCGACCCCGCTGACCGGCGGGTGCGCCAGGTGGTGGTCACCGCCGAGGGCCGGGCGGCGCTGGAGCGGTCCCGGGCGGCACTGCGGGCGGTGGAGGGCCGGCTCCTCGGCGACCTCGACGCGGACGAGAGCGCGCAGCTGCGCCGGCTGCTGGCCCGGGTGGCGCACGCCAGCGACCAGGCCGAGCCGTGCCTGACCAGCGAGCAGGTCCGAGCGGCGGCCGGCGGATGACCTCCGGCGCACCCGTGGCCGGCCTGGTCCTCGCCGCCGGGGGAGGCCGGCGGTACGGCATGCCGAAGGCGCTGGTCGAGTACCGCGGCAGCCTGCTGGTCGAACGGGCGGTGCGGACGGCGACGGCGGTCTGCGACCCGGTGCTCGTCGTCCTGGGCGCCGCCGCCGTGGAGGTGTGGCAGCGTGCCGACCTCTCCGGCGCCAGCGTGCTGGCCAACCGCGACTGGGAGACCGGCATGGCCTCCAGCCTGCGCACCGGGCTGGAGGGCCTGCGCGGGTGGCCCGGCCGGGTCACCGCCGTGCTGGTGCAGCTGGTCGACATGCCGGGGATGACGCCGGAGGCGCTGGCCCGGGTCGCCGCGCACGCGGCCCCCGACGCCCTGGCGGTGGCCAGCTACGGCGGCGTCCGTGGCCACCCGGTGCTGCTCGGCCGCGAGCACTGGGCCGGGGTGGTGGAGACGGCCACCGGCGACGAGGGCGCCCGCGCCTACCTGGCCGGCCGCGACGTGGTCGAGGTCGACTGCACCGGTCTGGCCGACCCCACCGACCTCGACGTCCCGCCCTCCGGGTGACCTCCCCGGGTACCGTCGCCGCCGTGAGCACGCTGCTGGCCCGGGTCACCGACGAGCCGCTCTCGGTCGCCGAGCACGAGGACGCCGTCGCCGGGAAGGCGGCCGGCGCGGTGGTCTCCTTCGCCGGCGTCGTCCGCGACCACGACGGCGGACGTTCGGTCACCGAGCTGGAGTACGTCGGCCACCCGACCGCCGCCGCGCTGATCGCCGAGATCGCCGCCGAGTTCGCCGCGCGGCCGGAGGTGGAGTCGGTCGCCGTCTCGCACCGGGTCGGCCTGCTGGGCATCGGGGACGTGGCGCTGGCGTGCGCGGTCAGCGCCGCGCACCGCGGTCAGGCGTTCACCGCCTGCGCGGAGCTGGTCGACGAGGTGAAGGCCCGGTTGCCGATCTGGAAGCGGCAGGTGTTCACCGACGGCGCCGAGGAGTGGGTCGCCTGCCCGTGACCGCTGGGGCGGCTGGGGTGTGGCTGCTTGCTCGTCATCGAGCCGTCATGACATAACTGAACCGCTCGGCCTCCGAACCGGGACGGGGAGGTGGGGCGTGACGGCTCATCAGGACGGCGAGCGGGAGCTCGAGCTCATGCCGATGGGCTACATGTCCGTCGACCGCGAGTGGTGCATCACCTACCTGAACGCGGCGGGCGAGGCGATCGTCGGGGTGCCGCGCGAGGAGCTGATCGGCCGCGACTACTGGGAGATGTTCCCGGCCAACCGCGACGACGACTTCGGGCGGACCTACCGGGAGTGCGTCGCGACCGGACGATCGGCCATGGTGGAGTCGTTCTACCCGCACCCGCTGAACGCCTGGTTCGAGGTGCGGGCGGTGCCCAGCGAGGCCGGCCTGGCGATGTACTTCATCGACGTGTCCGACCGGCGGGCCGCCCAGGAGCGGCTGGCCATGCTGGCCCGGGTGAGCGCCGAGCTGGCCGGCACGCTGGACGTCGACACCGCGGCCGCCCGCATCCCGCGGCTGATCGTCCCGGTGCTGGGCGACTGGTGCATCCTCACCGTCCTGGACGACGACGGGCGCCCCCGCGACGTCGGCTGGTGGCACGTCGACCCGGCGAAGCGCGCGATCGTCGCGCGGTACGCCGAGGTCCGGCTCTCCTCGATGCCGGTGACCTCACCGGTGGTGCGGGCGCTGCTGGGGGAGATGGTGGTCGCGCCCGGTCCGGACGTGGCCGACCTGATGCCCGAGTGCGAGGCCCGGGAGCTGCTCCAGCTGCTCGCGCCGAGCTCCGGGGTGACCCTGCCGTTGCGCGGCCGCGGCCGGACCCTCGGGGTGCTGACCCTCTACTTCGACGGCCGGCGCACGCCGAGCGAGGCCGACCTGGCCACCTCCCAGGAGGTCGCCGACCGGGCCGGGCTGGTGCTGGACAACGCCCGGCTGTTCGACCAGCAGCGCCAGCTGGCCGAGGCGCTGCAGCGCAGCCTGCTCACCGGTGGGTACGAGGACGACCAGGCCGAGGTGGTGGTCCGCTACACCCCCGCGGCGGAGGCCGCCCGGGTCGGCGGTGACTGGTACGACGCGTTCACCCAGCCGTCCGGTGCGACGATGCTGGTGATCGGCGACGTCGTCGGGCACGACACCGCGGCCGCCGCGGCGATGGGCCAGCTGCGGGCGCTGCTGCGCGGGGTCGCCACCTACAGCGACGCCGGCCCCGGCGAGGTGCTGCGCGGGCTGGACGCCGCCATGTCGCAGCTGCACGTGGACACCTACGCCACCGCGGCGGTGGCCCGCTTCGAGCAGACCCCCGCGGAGGCCGACCGCGGGCTGACCCGGATGCGGTGGAGCAACGCCGGCCACCTGCCGCCGCTGGTGATCCACCCCGACGGCACCCTCGCCGCGCTCGCCGACTGGCGCGGTGACCTGATGCTCGGCGTGGACGCGACCGCCGAGCGGGCGGAGTCGGTGGTCACGCTCGACTGCGGGACGACCGTGCTGCTCTACACCGACGGCCTGATCGAGCGGCGCGGTGGGGACCTCGACGAGGGGATGGCGCGCCTGCGCCAGGCAGCCGTCGAGGTGGCCGGGCTGCCGCTGGGGAAGCTGTGCGACGAGCTGCTGGACCGGCTGGTGCACGGCCGGCCGGAGGACGACGTCGCGTTGGTCGCCATCCGGCTGGTCGCGCCGGTCCGGGTCGGCTGAACGGCGTCCTCCCGGCGTCACGGGCTCGGGGGCGGCCCCAGGATCTCCAGCCCGTGCAGCGCCGCGGCGTGGGCGAGGGCGGCGGGGTCGACGGGTGCCGGGTCCGGCAGCCGGCGCTCCGTGGCCGGCTCCCCCACGGCGGCGGCGAACTGCTCGAAGCCGGCCGGGGTGGTGATCTGCAGGGTGCGCAGCGGCCCGTCCGGGGAGACCAGGAAGGTGTGCGGGATGCCGGACGGGAGGAGCACGAAGTCCCCCGGACCGGCCGGCAGTTCCGCGCCGTCGCAGTGGAACACCGCCGATCCTTCGAGGACGTAGAACATCTCGTCCTCGTGCACGTGCCGGTGCAGCGGGGGGCCGAAGCCCGGCGGGTTCAGGAACTCGACCACCGTGACGCGGCCGTGGGTCTCCCCGCCGGTCGCCTTCACGGTGATCAGGTTGCCCGTGAACCACAGCGCCGCGCCCTCGTCGGCGTGCAGCAGCTGCGGCAGGGGTGGGGCCAGCTCGGTCATGACGACTCCCTCGGTCGACCGGCGTGGTGCCTGAGGGGGTCAGTCTGGCCGCACCGGGCGGCCCGCGGTGGCCGCCGCGGCGTGGGTCAGCGGGCTCCGGCGCCGGCCAGCCCGTCGTCGTCGGGGTGCTGCCCGGGGTGCGAGTGCTCGGGGTGCTCGGCCTGCTCCTCCTCGACCTCGCCCTCCAGGCGGCGGGCCTCGCCGTCGAGCGCGGCGGCCGCGTCGCCGTGCGACTGGCCCCAGAGCTCCTCGGCATGGCCCACGGCCTGGTCCACCTTGGCCTTGGCCTTGTCCCACACGCTCATGTCGCTCTCCTCACGTCATCCCCCGGCGAACGGCGGCAGGACGTCCACCACCGCACCGGGCGACAGCACCAACGACCGGTCCCGGGTCTGCGTTCCGTCGACCAGGAACGAGCACGCGGTGAGCACCCGCTCCAGCCGCTCGCCGTGGTCGTCGACGATCTGGCCGACCAGCTCGGCGAGGCTGGCCGCCTCCCGCGACTCGGTGGTGACACCGGCGGCGGCGCGCGCCCCGGCGAAGTACCGGACGGTGACCGTCACCGGCCTCAGCCCCCGATCGCGGACATCGGCCGCGAGGGTTGCAGGAACGACGGGTCGTCGATGCCGTGGCCGGGCAGCTTGCCCAGCGTGGCGATCCGCCAGCGGTCGGCCAGCTCGGCGTCGGTGGCGCCCTCGCGCATCGGGCCACGCAGGTCGGACTCGTCCCGGGCGAACAGGCAGTTGCGCACCTGGCCGTCGGCGGTGACCCGGGTGCGGTCGCAGGCGCCGCAGAAGGAGCGGGTGACCGAGGCGATCACGCCCACGGTGGCCGGGCCGCCGTCGACCAGCCAGCGCTCGGCCGGGGCAGAGCCGCGGTCCTCCGTGGCGGGGGTCAGCGTGTGCGCGGTGGAGAGCCGATCCAGGATGTCCTCGCCGGTGACCATCCGGCCGCGGGTCCAGGCGTGGTGGGCGTCCAGCGGCATCTGCTCGATGAACCGCAGCTCGTAGCCCTGCTCCAGGCAGAAGTCGAGCAGCGGGACGGCGTCGACGTCGTTGATCCCGTGCAGCAGCACGGCGTTGACCTTGACCGGGGTGAGCCCGGCGTCGTGCGCGGCCCGCAGGCCGGCCAGCACGTCGTCGAGCCGGTCGCGGTAGGTGAGCTGCTTGAACCGGTCGCGGTCCAGGGTGTCCAGGCTGACGTTGATCCGGTCGAGCCCGGCCGCCGCCAGCGCCGGCGCCATCCGGGACAGCCCGATCGCATTGGTGGTCAGCGAGACCTCCGGCCGGGGGTGCAGCGCGGTGCTGGCCGCGACGATGCCGGGCAGCCCCGGGCGCAGCAGCGGCTCACCACCGGTGAACCGGACCTCGCGGACGCCCAGCAGCTCGACGCCGATCCGGACCAGCCGGACGACCTCGTCGTCGGTGAGCTGCTCGACCTTCGGCAGCCACTGCAGGCCCTCCGGCGGCATGCAGTACGTGCAGCGCAGGTTGCAGCGGTCGGTCAGGGACACGCGCAGGTCGGTGGCGACCCGGCCGTGCCGGTCGACCAGCCCGCCGGTGCCCGGGGTGACCTGGGGGCGCACCCGCGGGTCGGGCAGGGGGCTGGAGGTGGTCACCCGACCCAATGTAGTGGCGTACGCGAGCGGTGGTGCGCTGCTAGGTTCGGCACCGCCACCCGAGGGTCCGGCGGGCACCCCCGCACTCGCCTGTGGCCAGGAAGCGCGAGAACGAGAACGTGTCAGCCCGCACCGTCTTCTCCCCCTACGCCCGGCTGTTCAGCGTGCCGGGCGCCCGGGCCTTCTCCCTGGCCGGCTGGTTCGCCCGGGTGCCGATGGCCACCGTCGGGCTGGGCTCGGTGCTGCTGGTCGCCGGGGAGACCGGCAGCTACGCGCTGGCCGGCGCGATCGCCGGCACGCTGTCGCTCGCCTTCGCGGTCGCCAGCCCCCAGTGGGCCCGGCTGATGGACCGGATCGGGCAGAGCCCGGTGCTGCGCTGGACGGCGCTGCTCTACCTGGTCACCGGGCTGGCCTTCGTCACCGTGGTCGTCGCCGACGGGCCCCGCTGGGCCTGGTTCGCGCTGGCCGCCGTCTGCGGGGCCAGCGGCTCCAACGTCGGCTCGGTGGTGCGCAGCCGGTGGGCGCACGCGCTGCCGGACGCCGAGCAGCGGCAGACCGCCTTCGCCTTCGAGTCCGTCGCAGACGAGGTGGTCTTCGTCGCCGCCCCGCCCGCCGTCACCGTGCTCGCCGCCTCGGTGTCCCCGCCGGCCGGCTTCCTGACCGGGCTGCTGCTGGGCGTCGTCGGCGGGCTGGTGCTCTCCCGGCTGGAGGCGACCGCGCCGCCGGTGGAGCGGCGGGTGGCCGGCGAGCCGCGGCCCCGGGTGCGGGTGCTCACCCCGGGGCTGGTGGCGATCGCGGTCACCTACCTGGCGATGGGCAGCGTGTTCGGCGCGATCGACGTCGTGGTCGTGGGGTTCGCCGAGGCGGAGGGGCACCCGGCCGCCGCCGGGCTCGCGCTGTCCACCTACGCCGCGGGCAGCCTGGTCGCCGGGCTGGCCTACGGGGTGCTCCGGCTGCCCGGCACGCTGGTCAGCCGGTTCCTGGCCTGCGCCCTGCTGTTCGGCCTCGCGGCGCAGGCGCTGCACCTGGTCGACTCGCTGCCGGTGCTGGTCGGGGTGGCCTTCCTGGCCGGGCTGGCCATCGCCCCGCTGCTGGTGGCCGGGATGTCGCTGGTCGAGTCGCGGGTGCCCCGGGCAGCGCTCACCGAGGGGCTGACCTGGACCTCCACCGGGCTGACCGTCGGGGTGACCGCCGGCTCGGCCCTGGCCGGCGCCGCCGTGGACGCGTGGGGCGCCGAGGGCGCGTTCGCCGTCCCCGCGCTCGGTGCGGCGCTGGCCGGGCTGGTCGGTGTCGCCGGGTGGCTGGTGCTGCGCCGTCCGGACGCCCCCGTCGTGGCCGAGGTCCCCGCCGGACGTGACGGAGGACTCACCACCTGACCCTTACGTGAGGGAAGGGTCGTCCGGCAGGGTGGGGGTAGATCGCGCGGGCGTGCCGCCCTGCGCCGGAGAGCTCCTGGAGTCCTGCTTGTCCCTCACCCTGCCCGCCGCACGGCTGAGCCGCCCCGCCTGGCTGCACCCCTCCGTCGCCCGCACCGAGGTGCTGGCCGGCCTCGTCGTCGCGCTGGCACTGATCCCCGAGGCGATCAGCTTCTCCATCCTGGCCGGGGTCGACCCGCGGGTGGGCCTCTACTCGTCGTTCGTGATGGCCGTGGTCATCGCCTTCACCGGCGGCCGACCGGCGATGATCACCGCGGCAACGGGTGCGATCGCGCTGGTGGTGGCGCCGCTGGCGCTGGAGTACGGCGTCGAGTACCTCTTCGCCGCCGTCGTCCTCGGCGGGGTCTTCCAGGTGGTGCTCGGCCTGCTCGGGTTCGCCAAGCTCATGCGGTTCATCCCGCGCAGCGTGATGGTGGGCTTCGTCAACGCCCTGGCCATCCTGATCTTCACCGCCCAGCTGACCCACCTGGTCGACGTCCCGTGGCTGGTCTACCCGCTGGCCGCCGTCGGCCTGGCGATCATCTTCGGGCTGCCGCGGCTCACCAGCGCCGTCCCGGCGCCGCTGGTGGCGATCGTGCTGGTCACCGGTGCCGTCGTCGCCGCCGGATGGGAGGTGCCCACCGTGGGGGACCAGGGCGCGCTGCCCGACACCCTGCCCTTCTTCGGCATCCCGGCGGTGCCGTTCACGCTCGAGACGCTGGCGATCATCACGCCCTTCGCCCTCGGCGTCGCCTTCGTCGGGCTGATGGAGTCGCTGATGACGGCGAAGCTGGTCGACGACATCACCGACACGCCCTCGAACAAGACCCGGGAGTCCTGGGGCCAGGGCACCGCGAACATCGCCTCGGGCCTGTTCGGCGGCATGGGCGGCTGCGCGATGATCGGCCAGACCATGATCAACGTGAAGTCCGGCGCCCGCACCCGGCTGTCGACCTTCCTGGCCGGCGCCCTGCTGCTCGTGCTCGTGGTCGCGCTGGGCGACGTCGTCGGCATCATCCCGATGGCCGCCCTCGTCGCGGTGATGGTGTTCGTCTCCATCGCCACCTTCGACTGGCACAGCCTGCGCACCATCCACCGGATGCCGTACAGCGAGACCGCGGTGATGCTCACGACGGTGGCCGGCACCCTGATCACCCACAACCTCGCCATCGGCGTGGGCGCCGGCGTGCTGGTCGCCTGCGTGCTGTTCGCCCGCCGGGTGGCCCACCTGGTCGAGGTCACCAGCGTCACCGACCCGGACGGCGACACCCGCGTCTACCAGGTGAGCGGCGCGCTGTTCTTCGCCTCCAGCAACGACCTCTACACCCAGTTCGACTACGCCGGCGACCCGACGAACGTCGTCATCGACCTGACCCACGCGCACGTCTGGGACGCCTCCACGGTGGCCGCGCTGGACGCGATCACGCACAAGTACGAGTTGCGCGGCAAGCAGGTCCAGGTCGTCGGCCTGACCGGCCACTCGGCCGACCGCTACGACCGGCACACCGGCCAGCTCGCCGGGGCGCACTGATGCCCCCGGCCACCGCGGCCGCCGGCGGCGGGCTGGTGCAGATCGGCCAGGTCGCCGAGCGGACCGGGCTCAGCCTGCGCACCATCCGGTTCTACGAGGAGAACGGCCTCGTCGTCCCCACGGCGCGGACCGAGGGCGGCTTCCGGCTCTACAGCGAGGCCGACGTCGCCCGGTTCGAGGTCATCAAGCGGATGAAGCCGCTGGGCTTCAGCCTCGAGGAGATGCAGGAGCTGCTCACCCTGCTGGCCGACCTCGAGCGGGCCACCGGTGACCGCGAACGCCTGCTGGACCGGCTGCGGATGTTCCACGAGGCGGCCACCGCCCGGGTCACCGCGCTGCGCGAGCAGCTGGCCGTGGCCGAGGACTTCGCCGGCGACCTGGCCCGGCGGCTGCCCTGAGCATTCCCGCCACCCGGGGTGAGATGACTCGCGGGTAGCGGCGGCCGGGCCCGGGTAGGCAGAGCCCCAGGCCGGCAGCGCGGAAGGTCCCCGCGCGCCGCCACTCACCCGTAGTCGAGAAGAGGAGACCACGCATGGCCACCACCACCGTGCCCACGATCACCCTGAACAACGGCGTCGAGATCCCGCAGCTGGGCTTCGGCGTCTTCCAGATCAAGCCCGAGGACACCGTCGAGGCCACCCGCACGGCCCTCGAGGTCGGCTACCGGCACATCGACACCGCCGAGATGTACGGCAACGAGGCCGAGGTCGGCGAGGCCGTCCGCCAGTCCGGCGTGCCGCGCGAGGAGGTCTTCGTGACCTCCAAGCTGAACAACGGCTTCCACGCCCGCGACGCCGCGCTGAAGGCGTTCGACGGCACCATGGACGCGCTGGAGTTCGACTACCTGGACCTGTTCCTCGTGCACTGGCCGCTGCCGGGCATCGACGTCGACTACGTCGAGACCTGGAAGGCGATGGAGGAGATCTACCGCTCCGGCCGGGTCAAGGCCATCGGCGTCTCCAACTTCAACGCCCACCACCTCAACCGGCTGTTCGCCGAGACCGAGGTCCGGCCGGTGGTGAACCAGATCGAGGTGCACCCCTACTTCGCGCAGGACGACCTGCGGGCGTTCAACGCCGAGCACGAGATCCACACCGAGGCCTGGGCCCCGATCGCGCAGGGCAAGGTGCTCGACGACCCGACGCTCATCCGGGTCGGTGAGCGGTACGGCAAGAGCCCGGCGCAGGCCGCGCTCCGCTGGGCCGTCCAGCGCGGGGACATCATCTTCCCCAAGTCGGTCACCCGCAGCCGGGTCGAGCAGAACTTCGCGCTGTTCGACTTCGAGCTCACCGAGGACGACATGCGGGAGATCGACGGTCTGGACCGCAAGGACGGCCGCAACGGCCCGAACCCCGACGAGTTCAACTACATCCCCAGCTGAGCAAGCACGTCGCGTGCGCCGGCCGCCGTCCCCACCGGGGGCGGCGGCCGCCGTCGTCTCCGGGCACTGTGCGGTGAGTGCCCACTCGGATCCCGGAGTGGGCACTCACCGCACAGTGTCGACGTCGAAGGCGGGTCAGTCGGTGGTCACGAAGTCGATGAGCTCCTCGACCCGGCCGATCAGCGTCGGCTCCAGGTCGGTCCACACCTTCACCCGGGCCAGGATGCGCTGCGCCCAGACGTAGCCGGTGTCGTCCTCCCAGCCCAGCCGCTTGCAGACGCCGGTCTTCCAGTCCTCACCCCTCGGCACCGTCGGCCAGGCCTTGATCCCGACCACGGACGGCTTGACGGCCTGCCAGATGTCGATGAACGGGTGCCCGACCACCAGCGCGTGGTCGCCGGTGACCTGGGCGGCGATCCGGGACTCCTTGGAACCGGTCACCAGGTGGTCGACGAGCACACCCAGCCGGCGGCCCGACGACGGGCGGAACTCCGTGACGATGCCCGGCAGGTCGTCCACACCGTGCAGCGGCTCGACGACGACGCCCTCGATCCGCAGGTCGTGGCCCCAGACCTTCTCCACCAGCTCGGCGTCGTGCTTGCCCTCCACGTAGATGCGCCCCTCGCGGGCCACCCGGGCGCGGGCCCCGACGACGTACGTCGAGCCCGACGCGCTGCGCTGCGGGCCGGACGGCGCGTTGGTCTTCGGCCGCACCAGCACCACCGGCCGGCCGTCGACCCAGAACCCGGGCCCGAGCGGGTAGGCGCGGACCTTCCCGAACCGGTCCTCGAGGTGGACGACGTCCTTCTCGCAGCGCACGACGGCGCCGACGAACCCGCTGCTGGGGTCCTCGACGACGACGTCCTTCAGCGCCTCGACCTGGGGCGAGGGCTTCTTCTGGGTGCGGGGGTGGACCAGGTCGTCGTACGGCGAACGGGGAGGCACGCCCCCATGCTGCGGCGGGAGCGGGCGCAGATCTGGACGACACGCCTGGCCGGGGACCAATCCAGCGCGCCCGGGCGTGTCGCTCCGGATGCCGATCTCGCCCCTCGCGAGCACGTGACCTGCGCGGATGCCCTCCCTTCCCGCCGCGCGGCACACGCGTTCGGGCATGTCGATCGTGTTGCAGCCGTTTCCGCGCGGGCCGTGAGGGCAGACCCCTCTGCGACGACACGTCCCCGAACTTGAGGAGAACGGAACCATGATCGGCACCGACACCCTCGACCGCGTGATCGGCGCAGACGTCTATGACGCTGACGGCGACAAGATCGGCACCGCCTCCGAGGTCTACCTCGACGACCAGTCCGGCAACCCGGAGTGGGTCACCGTGAAGACCGGCATGTTCGGCACCAAGGAGTCCTTCGTCCCGATCGCGGACGCCGACCTGACCGGCGACGGTGTGCGCGTCCCGGTGAGCAAGGCGCAGGTCAAGGACGCGCCGAAGATCGACACCGACGGGCACCTCTCCCCCGAGGAGGAGCAGGAGCTCTACCGGTACTACGGCACCACCCGCGGCACCGCGACGACGGAGACCACCCGTACGGAGACGGTTGCCGGGACGACCGACACCGACCGGCACGGGACCACGGGCCACGACACCTCCGGCCCGAACACCGACGACGCGATGACGCTCTCCGAGGAGCGCATGAACGTCGGCACCCGGCAGGAGGAGACCGGCCGCGCCCGGCTCCGCAAGTTCGTGGTCACCGAGAACGTGACCGAGACCGTGCCGGTGTCCCACGAGGAGGTGCGGCTCGAGCGTGAGCCGATCACCGACGCCAACCGTGGCAACGCCATGGACGGACCGGCCATCTCCGAGGAGGAGCACGAGGTGACGCTGCACGCCGAGCGTCCCGTCGTGGAGAAGGAGGCCGTGCCGGTCGAGCGCGTCCGCCTGGGCACCGAGACCGTCACCGACCAGCAGCAGGTGAGCGAGACCGTCCGCAAGGAGCAGGTCGACACCGACGGGATCGACGAGACCCGCCGCTGATCGCAGCGACACCCAGCACCACCTGATCCAGCACAGCGCCCGCCCCGGCAGTTCGGGGCGGGCGCTGTGTCGTCCCCGGGTCCGGGGGTCAGCGCGCCGCGGGCAGCTCGTCGGCGGCCGCACCGACGATGAGCGGGTCCGGGGTCCCGACGGCCGCGGCGTCCTTGTCGGTGTAGTCGAAGCGGTCCAGCACGTGCCGCATGGCACCGAGGCGGGCGCGCTTCTTGTCGTTGCTCTTGACCACCGTCCACGGCGCGTGCCCGGTGTCGGTGTGCAGGAACATGGCTTCCTTCGCCTCGGTGTAGGCCTCCCACCGGTCCAGTGAGGCCAGGTCGGTGGGGGAGAGCTTCCACTGCCGCACGGGGTCGATCTGCCGGACGATGAACCGGCTGCGCTGCTCGCTGCGGGTCACCGAGAACCAGAACTTCACCAGGTGCGTGCCCGACTCGACGAGCATCCGCTCGAACTCCGGCGCCTGGCGCATGAACAGCCGGTACTGCTCGGGCGTGCAGTAGCCCATCACCCGTTCGACGCCGGCCCGGTTGTACCAGGAGCGGTCGAACAGCACGATCTCCCCGGCAGCGGGCAGGTGCTGCACGTACCGCTGGAAGTACCACTGCGTCTGCTCGCGCTCGGACGGCTTGTCCAGGGCCACCACCCGGGCGCCACGGGGGTTCAGGTGCTCGGTGAACCGCTTGATGGTGCCGCCCTTGCCCGCGGCGTCACGACCCTCGAACACGATGACCAGCCGCTGGCCGGTGTCCTTCACCCAGCCCTGCAGCTTGAGGAGCTCGATCTGGAGCAGCCGCTTCTGGATCTCGTACTCGCGGCGCTGCAGCCGCTCGTCGTAGGGAAAGCCCTCGCGCCAGGAGTCGACCCGGTTGCCCTGGGGGTCGAACAGCTCGCGGTCGTCGTCCCAGTCCTCGTCGCTGTTGGTGTCCGGCAGCGCGTTGAGCCGCCACTGCGACAGGTCGATGAGCGATGAGGGCGCCGGCTGGATGTCCACCCCCCGATCCTCACCCGAACCGGCCGGTTCGTTCCACGTGGAACCGGTCTGTGTGGAACCGGTGCGTGCGGTCACGGGGGCAGCGCCGCGGCCGCCCGGACCCCCCGCAGGTGGTCGATGAGCGCATCGCCCATCCGGCCCCAGGTGCGGCAGGCCACCGACGGCCGGGCCCGGGCGGCGGCCGCGGCGAGCGCCGCCGGGTCGTCGCGCAGCCCGGCGACCATCGCGGCCAGCACGTGCGGGTCGTCGCCGGCCCACAGCCAGCCGTTCTCCTGGTGCCGCACCAGGTCCAGCGGCCCGCCCGACGCGGCCACCACCGCCGGCACCCCGGCGGCGAGCGACTCCTGCACCGCCTGGCAGAACGTCTCGTCGGCGCCCGGGTGCGCGAACAGGTCCAGCGACGCGACGACGGCGCCGAGGTCCGCCCCGCCCAGCTGGCCGAGGAACCGGGCCCGCGGCATCGCCCGGGTCAGCGCCCGCCGCTGCGGGCCGTCCCCGACCACGACCAGCCGCACCCCGGGCAGCTCGCTGATCGGGCCGAGCAGGTCCAGCCGCTTCTCCAGCGCGAGGCGCGCCACCACCCCGACCAGCAGCTCGCCCCCGGGTGCCAGCTCGGCCCGCAGCGCCGGGTCGCGCCGGGAGGGGCAGAACTGCTCCAGGTCCACGCCCCGGGGCCACAGGGCGACGGGGCCGATCCCGTGCCGCCGGAGCTCGGCCGCCGTCGGTGAGGACGGTGCGAGCGTGAGGTCGGCGGTGCCGTGCACGGTGCGCAGGAAGCGCCACGCGGCGGCCGGGCCGCCGGGCAGCCGGTAGCGCTGGGCGAAGGCGGCGAGGTCGGTCTGGAACACCGCGACCGACGGCACGCCCAGCGTGCGGGCGGCGCGCGCCGCGGCCAGCCCGAGCAGCGCCGGGGAGGCGAGGTGGACGACGTCCGGGGCCAGCCGCCGCACGACCGGGGTGAGGTCGCCGGTGGGGCGGGCCAGCTGCAGCTGCCGGTAGCGGGGCAGCCGCATCGCCGGCACGGTGACCACCTGCACCCGGGCGCCGCACCGGGACTCGTAGTCGGCCCCCGACGGCGCCAGCACGACCGGGTCGTGCCCCCGCACGGCCAGGTGGTCGACCAGCCGCAGGACCGAGTTCACCACCCCGTTCACCGCGGGGAGGAACGTCTCGGCGACCACCAGCACCCGCATCCCCGGCGTGCCGGGGACGGCAACGGTGGCCGGGTCGCCGGGCGCGGTGTCGGGCAGCGCGGTCTCACGCAGCACGGGAGGGCTCCCGCGGCGCCGGCACGACCCGCCGGACGGGCGTCCGGAGCCGGCGCGGGTGCGCGGCGACGACCGGGGCGCGGGACTCGGTGACCGCGGCGACGGCGTACTCGGCCAGTGCGGCCAGCTCCCGGCGGCTCGCCCCTGCCGGGTCCAGGGCGGGCAGCAGGTGCACCTCCACGACCAGTCCGCGGGCGGCGACGACCCGGGCTACGCTCCGCCACAGCGGTTCGTCGGCCAGGTAGCCGGCGAGCGCGGTGGGGTCCCCGCCGGCCAGCCGGTACCGGACGGCGACCGGGCAGACCGGGGCGGCGGCGTCCACCGCGGCCTGGAAGAAGGCGGGGCGGAACCGCGCCAGCTCCACCCCGCACGACGTCGTCCCCTCCGGGTGCACCGTGACGGTGGCGCCGGCCCGCAGCGCGGCGGCGGCCTGCGCGACGGCGCCGGGGAGGGTGCGGATCCGGGCGCGGTCGAGCAGCACCAGCCCGGCCCGGCGGGCCAGCCCGCCGACGAGCGGCCACTCGCCGACCTCGCGCTTGGCCACCGGCAACCCGGGGACGACGGTGAGCATCGCCAGGTCGTCGACCCAGGACACGTGGTTGCTGACCACCAGGTGGCCGGGGCCGTGCCCGGGCCCGGTGCGGGGCCAGCCGACCGGGGAGGGGTGCACCTCGACCCGGACGCCGACGGCGGTCAGCACCCGGGCCGCGGCGCAGACCAGGATGCGGCGGCGGCCACGCGTGCTGGTCGCCGGCGCGCGCAGCGATGCGGCGCCCGCCCCGGCGAGCGCGCCGGCCAGCCGCAGCCAGCGGCGGCGCCGGGTGGCGGCGTCCGCGGTGGCGGCCGGGTCGCCGGCGCAGGCGGCGGTGCAGGCGCTCACGGGCAGCCAGACGCTCATCGGGTTCCCCCGGTCAGCCGGTCGAGCACCGGGCGGGGGACGTCGGCGAGGTCGAGCAGCACGTAGAAGTCCGCCGTCCCGAAGGCGCCGTCCCAGGCCGGCCGGCCGCAGACCCGCGCGCCCAGCTTCAGGTAGGCGCGCAGCAGGGGCGGCACCACCAGCCGGTCCGGCCGGGGCGGGCGCTCGACGTCGAAGGGCACGTGCGGCACGACCCGCAGGGCGGCGGGGGACAGGTGCCGGTCGCGGACCAGGTCCCACACGCCCGCGGCGGTCGCGCCGCCGTCGGACAGCGACACGGAGGCGCAGCCGCCCAGGTGGGTGGCGCCGCGGTCGAGCACGTACCGGGCGACGCCCGCCCAGAGTCGGGTGATCACCGCACCGCTGCGGTGGGCCGGGTGCACGCAGCTGCGGCCCGCCTCGACCAGGCCGGGGCGCAGGGTGGCGTGCCGGTCGAGGTCGAACTCGCCGCTGGAGTAGCTGCGGCCGGCGACGGCGGCGCTCTCCGGCGGCAGCAGCCGGTACGTGCCGACCACCTCGCCGGTGCTCTCCTCGCGGACCAGCAGGTGGTCGCAGAGCTCGTCCCACTCGTCGACGTCCAGGCCGACGGCGGCGCCTGCCGGACCCAGCTGGGCGCCGCCCTCCACGGCGAACACCTCGTGGCGCAGGCGCTGGACGGCGGCGAGGTCGGCGGCGTCGGTGGCGAGTGCCGCCGTGTAGGTGGCCGTCGTGTAGGTGGCCGTCGTGTGGGTGGCCGTCGTGTACCGGAGCGCGGCGGGGACGGCGAGCGCGGTGGGGGTCACAGGGACACCTCGGGTGCCGGGAGGCCCCTGGGCGGGGCCCGGACGCCGCCAGGTTCAGCGGGTCAGGTGTCCGAGCGGTGGCCGCTGCCTGGCGCGTCCCCGTCGGGACGGCGAATCCCGGCCGGGATGTCACCCGGCCGGGCGACGTCTCAGTCGCGGGTCGGCCCCGACGAACCGGCCGCGTACTCCTGCAGCGGCACCGCCCCGGCGGCCCACGCGGCGAGGATCGGCTCGACGACCCGCCACGACTCCTCGGCCTCCACGTCGCTGATCGACAGCGCCGCGGCGCCGGTGGCCATCTCCCGGAGCAGCAGGCCGTAGGCCGACAGGGAGTTGGGTGGGAGGTCGATGTCCAGGTCGCGGCGTTCCAGGTCGAACGGCTCGCCCGCCCCGTTGAGGTTCAGCTCCAGCGTGACGTGGTCCGGGTCGAGCCCCAGCCGCAGGACGTCGGGCTCCGGCTGCCCGACGCCGTCGAAGGCGAGGTGCGGCACCGGCTTGAACCACACCGCGATCTCCCGGCGGCCCTCCCCCAGCGCCTTGCCGCTGCGCAGCCGGAAGGGCACCCCGGCCCAGCGCCAGTTGTCGATGGTGACCGTGTACTCGGCGTAGGTCTCGGTCTCCCGCGCCGGGTCGACGCCGTCCTCGCTGGTGTAGTCGGGCAGGTGGCGGCCCCCGACCGTGCCGGCGGTGTACCGGGCGCGCACCGTGTCCCGGGCCATGTCGGCCGGGGGGCGCACCGCGCGCAGCACGTCGGCCTTGCGCGCGGACAGGCTGGGCCCGTCGACGGCGAGTGGCGGCTCCATCGCCACGAGCGCCAGCTGCTGCAGCAGGTGGTTCTGCAGCATGTCCCGCAGCGCGCCGGCTCCGTCGTAGTAGCCGGCCCGTCCCTCGAGGCCCAGCGTCTCGTCGAAGACGATCTCCACCCGGTCCACGTGGCCGGCGTTCCAGACCGGCTCGAACAGCCGGTTGGCGAACCGCAGCCCCAGCAGGTTGAGCACGGTCTGCTTGGCCAGGAAGTGGTCGGTGCGGAACACCCGGTCCTCGGGCACCAGCCGGTGCAGCACGGTGTTGAGCTCGCGGGCGTCGGCCTGGTCGCGGCCGAACGGCTTCTCCACGCCGATCGAGGTGCCCTCGGGCAGGTCGACCTCGGTGAGCGCCTGCAGCGTCGGCAGGAAGACGGTGTTCGGCAGGGCCAGGTAGACGACCGGGCGGCCCGCGGCCCGAGCCAGGGCCCGGCGCAGGTCTGCGGCCTCGGTGACGTCGCCCTGCTGGTAGGCCAGCCGGCCGACCAGGCGGTCCCGGACCTCCTCCGGCACGTGCCCGGCGTGCTCGGCCAGCCGCTCCCGGGCCCAGCCGCGGTAGTCCTCGTCGGACCACCCGGCCCGACCCACCGCGAGCAGGTCGATCTCGTCCCCGCCGACGCCGTCGCCGTCGGCGGCGAACAGCTCGGCCAGCCCGGGCAGGAGGAGTCGTCCGGTCAGGTCGCCCCGGCCGCCGAGCACGATGAAGGTCACACGCATGCCGGACCCCTGCCCCTCAGACGGCGGGCCGAACCCCGCCGAGCCCGACGACGCGGTCGGCCCAGACGGCGAGCAGGTCCTCGTCGTGGCTGATCGCGAGCACGCCCAGCCGCCCGGCGGCGACCTCGGCCCGCACGACGCCGACCAGCGCGGCCGCCGTCGACGCGTCGAGCATCGCGGTCATCTCGTCGCACACCAGGTAGCGCGGCCGCGCGGCCAGCCCCCGGGCCAGGCAGGCCCGCTGCAGCTGCCCGTCGCTGACCTCGTGCGGCCTTCTGGCGAGCAGGTCGGCGGTCAGCCCGACCCGGTCGGCGAGCTCGGCGGTGCGCGCGTCGCGGGCGGCCGCGCCGCGCCGTCCGGCGGTGGGCAGTCCGCGCAGCCGCAGCGGTTCGGCGATCACGTCGCGCAGCCGCAGCCGGGCGTCGACCGACCGGCGCGGCGACTGGAAGACCATGCCGACGGCGGTGCGCAGCTCCGGTGGGCGGGCGTACCGGACGCCGCCGGCCGGGACGCCGTCCACGGTCACGGTGCCCTGCCGGGGCGCCAGCAGCAGCGCGGCGACCCGGGCGAGCGTCGTCTTGCCGGTGCCGCTGGGCCCGGCCAGCCCGACCACCTCGCCGGGCGCGACCCGGAGGTCGACGTCGTGCAGCACCGGCTCCGCCCCGTACCCGGCGGTCACGCCGGCCAGCGTCAGCACCGGGCACCTGCCGGGGGCCGGCAGCGGCTCGTCCGGGCTCCGGCGACGTGCACCGCCTCCCCGCCGTCGCAGGCGCCGCTGTGCGGCCGGCGGGCGTGCCAGGCGCAGCCGGGCGGCAGGTCGGTGAGCGTCGGCGCGATGCCGGGGATCGGCACCAACCCGCCCGCGGGCAGCGCGCCCAGCAGTGCCCGGGTGTAGTCGTGCGCCGGGTCGCCGAGCACGGCGTCCGCCGGGCCGGTCTCGACCAGCCGGCCCGCGTACATGACGGCGACGTCGTCCACCAGCCCGGGCGTGCGCTGCAGCGCGCCGAGGTCGTGGGTGATCAGCAGGACGGCGCAGCCGCGGTCGGCCACCGAGCGCAGCAGCCGCAGGGTGCGGTCGACCAGCGGTCGGTCCAGGCCGGCGGTCGGCTCGTCGGCGAGCACGACGTCGGGGTCGCCGGCCAGCGCCAGCGCCACGACCACCCGCTGCGCCATGCCGCCGGAGAGCTCGTGCGGGTAGCGGTCCAGGTCGGCCGGGGCCAGCCCCACCCGGGTGGCCAGCTCGTCGGCGCGGGCCCGGCGGTCGACGTCCGGGGTCAGCTCGGCGACGGTCTCCTCGACCTGCGCGCGCACGGTGCGCACCGGGGTGAGCGCGGTCGCCGCGGACTGCGGCACCAGCGCCACCCGGCGGCCCCGGATGCTGCGGCGCAGCACCCGTCCGGGGGCGCCGAGCAGGTCGGTGCCGCCGGCCAGCACGGCCGTGCCGCTGACCTCGGTGCCGGGCGGGAGCAGCCGCAGCAGCGCCGCCGCCAGCACCGACTTGCCACACCCGCTCTCCCCGACCAGCGCCAGCACCCGGCCCGGGACCAGGTCGAAGGAGACGTCGGTGGCCGCGTGCACCGTGGACCGCCGTCCCGTGGGGAACCGGACGGTGAGCCCGGAGACGGTCAGCACCGGGACGGCGAGCACCGGGGCGGTCACAGCCGGGCTCCGGCCCGCTCGGGCAGCGCGGTGCGGTCACGCAGCGCCGACCCGACCGCCGCGACGGCGAGGGTGGCGAGCACCAGGCCGAGCGCGGGGAACACCAGCGTCCACCAGCCGCCGAGCAGCAGCGAGCTGCGGGCCTCCTGCAGCAGCGTGCCCAGGCTCGCCGCGTGCGGGGGCAGGCCCAGTCCGAGGAAGCTCAGCGTCGACTCGTGCCACACCGCGTGCGGCAGCAGCAGGACGGCGGCGACCAGCGCCTGCGGGGCGGCGGCGGGCAGCAGGTGCCGTCGCACCACCCGCCACCGGCCCGCCCCGCCGAGCAGCGCGGCGTCCACGTGCTCCCGGTCGCGCAGCGAGAGCACCTCCGCGCGGACGATCCGGGCCACCTGGGTCCAGTGGGTGAGCGCGATGGAGGCGATGATCGCGACCAGGCTGCCGCGGAACAGCGCCACCAGCACGATGCCGAGCAGCAGGTGCGGCACGGCGTTGACCGCGTCGACCACCCGCATGGTCACCCGGTCGACCCAGCCGCCGGCGGCTGCCGAGAGCGCACCGACCAGCGCGCCGATGAGCACCGACAGCACCGCGCAGACGACGGCGATGAGCAGCGAGATCCGGAGCCCGGCGGCGGTGCGGACGAACAGGTCCCGCCCGGCGGAGTCGGTGCCGAACAGGTGCGCCCACGACGGCGCCTGCCGGGCGGCGGCGAAGTCGGTGACCCGGTCGTCGACGCCGGCGACCCAGGGCACCAGCAGGGCGTACCCGGCGACGAGCGCGAGCAGGGCCAGCCCGGTGAGCAGCCGGCGGTCAGCCATCGGCGGCCACCCGGGGGTCGAGCAGCACGTAGGCGGCGTCGGCGAGCAGCGAACCGAGCAGCACCGCCGCGGTGGTGAGCAGGGTGAGCACCGCGAGCAGCGGGAAGTCCAGCTGCACCGCGGAGGTGACCACCGCCTGCGCCACCCCCGGCCAGCTGAACACCTCCTCGACCAGCACGGCGCCGACCACCAGCTCGGGCAGCCGGGCGCCGAGCAGCGTCACGAACGGCAGCAGCGCCGTCGGCAGGGCGTGCCTGGTGACGACGGTGCGCTCGCTGAGGCCACGGGCGCGGGCGGCGACGACGGCGTCGTCGGCGAGCGCGGCGAGCACCGACTGGCGCACGTTGAGCAGCAGCCAGGGCAGCTGCGAGGCGGCCAGCACGGCGGCGGGCAGCACCAGGTGCCGGGCCACCTGCCCGGCCGAGAGCTCGGCGCCGGCGTCGGTGAGGCCGGCGACCGGCAGCCAGGACAGCGCGATGGCGAACAGCGCGACCGCGCCCAGCGCCACCACGAACGGCGGCACCGCCTGCAGCAGCAGGCAGACCGGGGTGACCACCCGGTCGACCCAGCCGCCGCGCCGGGCCGCGCTCCACGTGCCCAGCACGAGCGCGGCGACGACGGCGAGGCCCAGGGCGACGGTGACCAGCAGCAGCGTCCAGGGCAGCCGCTCGGCGAGCACCTCGGCGACCGGCTGGCCGAAGGACCGGGACGTGCCGAGGTCGCCGGTGACCAGCCCGCCCAGCCAGTCGCCGTACTGCTCCCACCAGGGCCGCCCGGTGCCCAGCTCCTCGGCGATCCGGGCCTGCGCCTCCTCGCTGGCGGTCAGGTACCGGTCGCCGAGGTAGCCGGTCAGCGGGTCGAACGGGGAGGCCGCGGCGAGGGCGAAGACGCCGCCGGAGACGACGGCGAGCACCGGCAGGACGAACAGCAGCCGCCGGCGGGCCAGCCGTCCGGCCGCCTGCCAGCGCGCCCGCCGGGGTCGCCGACGCGGGGCCGTTCCGGCCGGTGCGTCGGCGACCCGGGGCGCCGGGAGATCGGTCAGGGTCACCCCTCGCGCCGCCAGTCGCGCAGGTTCCACCACGGGCCCCAGCTCACGCCGTGCGAGTGCGGCTCGAGCACCGGTTCGGTGCCGGTCCAGCCGCCGTCCCGCATCACGTAGACGTGCTCGAGGAAGGCCAGCGCGACCGCCGGCGGGTCGGCGACCAGCTGGCGCTGCACCTCGCGGTAGGCGTCGACCCGCACGCCGTCGTCGGTGCTGCGCCGGGCCTCGTCGAGCGCGGCGTCCACGGCAGGGTTGCGGTAGTCGGCGGGGTTGTCGAACGGGCCGCCGACGCCGTCGGCGGTGAACGAGGAGTGCAGCGCGTTGTACAGCTGGGTGTCCGGGTCGTAGGGGACGTCGCCGCCGCCCAGCAGTGCGCCGTCGGTGGGGATGCGCGGCCGGAACTGCGGCCGGTCGACCGCCTCCAGGTCGACCTCCACGCCGACCGCCAGCGCGTCGGAGGCGAAGGCCTGGGCGAGGTCGCGGCGCAGCGTCTCCTCCGGGAAGTACATGACGGTGAACTCGGCCCGCTGGCCGTCCCGCACCCGGACGCCGTCCGGTCCGGGCACCCAGCCGGCGTCGTCGAGGATGCGGCGCGCCTCGTCCGGGTCGTGCCCGAACACCGCCGCGGGCTCGGCGTACGCACCGAACACCGCCGGCACGAAGGTCGAGGCCGCCTCCCCGTGCCCGCCGAGCACCGACGCGACGATCGCCTCGCGGTCGACGGCGACGTTGAGCGCCCGCCGCACGGCCGGGTCGCCGGTCACCGGGTTGCCGGCCGGCAGCGAGACCGCGCGCCAGTCGGCGGAGGGGTGGCCGACCACGGTCAGCTCCTCGTCGTCGGCGAGGGTGTCGGCCAGCAGCGGCGGCAGCGTCGTCCCGTCGAACTCCCCGCTGGCCATCCGCTGGGCGCGCGTGTTGTCGTCGGGCACGTACACGACGACCAGCTCGTCGACCTCGGGTGCGCCGCCCCAGTGCTCCGGGTTGGCCTCGAACACCGTCCGGTCGCCGCGCCGTTCGGTGAGCACGAACGGCCCGGTGCCGACCGGGGCGGTGTTCAGCGCCGACTCCTCGGCCGGGCCGGGGGTGGCCAGCGCCTCGGCCGGCGCGATCCCCAGCAGCAGCTTGGTCGGGAACGGCACGTAGGAGTAGGCCAGCCGGAAGACGACGGTCTGCGGGTCGACCGCCTCGACGCTCTCGACCATCGCGTAGTTGCTGGCGATCGGGGAGGCGGACGCGGGGTCGAGCACGGCCTCGTAGGTGGCGACGACGTCCTCGGCGTCGAACGTCGTGCCGTCGGAGAAGGTGACGCCCTCGCGCAGCGGGACGGTCCACTCGGTGGCGTCGTCGTTGCCCTGCGGCAGCTGGCTGGCCAGCGCCGGCTCGAGCTCGGGGATCCCGTCCCCGCCGCCGGCGAGGCGGACCAGCCCGTCGTACACCCGCGAGTAGCCGGTCTCGCCGTGCCCGGCGACCGGGTTGAACGCCTCGGGCTCGTAGGCGTCGGCCAGCACCAGCCGGTCGGTGCCCGCCTCGGCGGCGTCGGTACCGCTGCCGGGGGCGGTGCAACCGGTCAGGACCACGGCGGCGAGCAGGACGAGCGGTGCGCGGGAGGGCAACGGGGCTCCGTTCACGGGCGGCCAGGGCTTGCTGCGAACAGCTCGCAACAACCTAGCTGTTGCGAACGGGTCGCAACAAACCGCCGGACGACGCCCCGGTGAACAGTGCGGTGGTCAGGGCAGGGCGACGCCGTCCAGGTAGCGCCAGGCGCCGTCCTCCCGGACGAAGCGGCTGTCCTCGTGCTGGCTGCCGGCCGCGCTGCCGATGACGTGGGAGGCGCGGAACTCGACCGTGCCCTCGGCGGCGAGCAGCGTGCCGCCGGTGGTGCGGAGCACGTCCAGGCCGGTCCAGCGCACGTCCGGGTCGAGCGTGAGCGAGCGCGGGCGGGTGGTGGAGTGCCAGGTGGCCAGCAGGTACGCCGGGGCGCCGACGACGAAGGCGCTGTACCGGGAGCGCATCAGCTGCTCGGCGGTCGCCGCGGTGGCGGTGCCGTCGTGCAGCCGGCCGCAGCACTCGGCCAGCGGGAGGCCGGTGCCGCAGGGGCAGCGTCGGGGCGCCATCCCTCAGACCTGCAGCGCCGTCCCGGCCGAGGGGAGGTGCGCCTCGATCGCGGCCAGCTCCTCGTCGGTGAGGTCCGGTCCCGTGGTGGCGGCGAGGTTCGCCTCCAGCTGGGCCACGCTGCTCGCACCGATCAGCGCGGTGGTGACCCGCTCGTCGCGGACCGCCCAGCGGAGCGCCAGCTGGGCCAGGCTCTGCCCGCGCGCGGCGGCGAGGGCGTCCAGCGCGCGGGCGCGGGAGAGCAGGTCGTCGGTGACGTCGGAGGCGGAGAGGTAGGCGCTGCGGGTGGCCCGGGACCCTTCCGGGATGCCGTCGAGGTACCGGTCGGTGAGCCGGCCCTGGGCGAGCGGGGAGAAGACCGCCACCCCGGCACCGACCTCGGCCGCGGTGTCGAGCAGCTCACCCTCCGGCCGCCGGTCGAACATCGAGTAGCGCGGCTGGAGCAGCAGCACCGGCGTGCCGAGGTCGGCGAGGATCGCGGCGGCCTCGCGCAGGTCGGCCGGGGCGTAGTTGGACAGGCCGACGTAGAGCGCCTTGCCCGCGCGGACAGCGGCGTCCAGGGCACCCATCGTCTCCGCGAGCGGCGTCTCCGGGTCGCGGCGGTGGTGGTAGAAGACGTCGACGTGGTCCAGGCCGGTGCGGCGCAGCGACTGGTCGAGGCTGGCCAGCAGGTACTTGCGCGACCCGCCGTCGCCGTAGGGGCCGGGCCACATGTCGTAGCCGGCCTTGGTGGCGATGAACAGCTCGTCCCGGTACGGCGCCAGGTCGCTGCGCAGCACCTGCCCGAACGTCGTCTCCGCGGCGCCGTAGGGCGGGCCGTAGTTGTTGGCCAGGTCGATGTGGGTGACGCCGAGGTCGAACGCCCGCCGCAGGATCGCCCGGGCGGTCTCCAGCGGCCGGTCCCCGCCGAAGTTCTGCCACAGGCCCAGCGAGACCGGCGGCAGCAGGACCCCGCTGCGGCCCGCCCGCCGGTACGGGGTCTGCTCGTAACGGTCGGGCGCCGGACGCCACGACGAGTCCTGCCGGTCCTCGGTGAGCACGACGCAGAGTGTGCCGCAGGCCACGCACGGCCTGGTCAGCGGTGGGTGGTCACCGTGTAGGGCGCCCCGCTCGTGTCGCAGGTCGTCCACTCGCCGACCTGCTCGACGGCGGCATGGCGGTCCTCCTCTGTCGCTGGTGTCATGACCTTGTCACGGGCGGACGACGTCCCCGACGGTCGCGGCCGACGTCCGGGCAGGACTGTCGGTGGCCTCGCCGATCATGGCCGGTCGGCGTGCCGGCGAGATGGTTATCTGCCCAGTCAAGCGCTTGTGGCGATCGCCTTTCGAACGTATGATCGAACATGTGACCGCGACGGGGACTGCCGAGCAGGGGCTGACGTCCCCTGCGGTCGCGCTCTCGTCGGGTCCGCTCGGCGCCGTCCAGGTCGCGGACCGGGAGATCGCCCGGCAGACGGCGCAGCGCGCTCGGGCGGTGGCCGCGTTCGCCGCATCCCGGCCCGCGTCGGCCGACCGGTCGCCGGGCGAGCCGGGTGCGATGAGCGCCGAACGCTGGGCCGCCCGGGCCGAGGTCCTGCGGCCGGTGAGCGAGTGGGCCGCGCGAGAGCTCGTGGTCGCGCTGTCGATCAGCGCCGAGGCGGCGGAGGCGCTGCTCGAACGGTCGCTGACGCTGGTCCACCGGCTGCCCCGCACGCTGGCGGCGCTGGAGTCCGGCGCCCTGCACACCGGGCACCTGTGGCCGATGCTCGACAAGGTCGCCCCGATCGAGGACGACCAGGTCCGCGGTGAGGTGGAGGCCGCGCTGCTCGAGTGGTCGGCCGGGCGGGTGACCACGCCGGCGCAGCTCGGCGCCAAGGCGCGGCGTGAGGTGCTCCGCCGCGACGCCCGGGCCGCGGCCCGTCGGCTCTCGCGGGCGCTCGCCGAGCGCGGCGTCCACCGGCGTCCCGGGCGGATCGACGGCACCGCCGAGGTTGCCGCCCTGCTCACCATCCCCGAGGCGCAGGCCCTGTACCGGGCGCTGGAGGCCTACGCCGACGCGCTCGACGAGCCGGGCGACCAGCGCACCCGCGGTCAGAAGATGGCCGACTGCCTGCTCGATCTCGTCCTCCGCCCCGGTGGGCGGGACTGGCCGGCGGTGCAGGTGGTGCTCCAGGTGGTTGCGCCGGTCGCCACGGTGCTCGGTGGTGACGCACCCGGTGAGGTCGACGGCCAGGTCGTCCCGGCCGAGGTGGTCCGAGCGCTGGTCCGAGCCTTCGGGGGAGGCGGTGAGCACCAGCACCCGGCGGGGGAGGCGGTCGACGGTGAGAGCGGCTCCCCGTCGACCGGCGTCGAGGTGACCGCCGGGGCCGCCGATCTGGACGCCCAGGCGGACGTAGTGTCAGCCGGCGCTGATGCCCCCGCCGGCGCTGATGCCGACGCCGACGCCGACGCCGACGCCGATGCCGACGCCGATGCCGACGCCGACGCCGATGCCGACGCCGATGCCGATGCCGACCCGGACTCGACGCCGGCCGTCCGCGGCGGCAGCTCCGCGGAGCGCCGGGAGCCCGAGGACGTCGACGAGGTCTGGCCGCACGCCGGGTGGGCGCAGTTCGAGCACCACGTCCTGGACGCCTGGGCTGCCGAGGAGGCGGAGCGGTGCGCGGGATCCCTGGGGTCCCCCGGTGATGTCGGGGCTCCCGCGGAGGCGGTCGCACCGCCGGGCGACGGTGAGGCGCCACCGGGCCGTCCCGGGTGGTGGTCGCGCGCCGATGAGGCGGTCGACCAGGCGAGCACCGCCCTGCGCACGGCGCAGGAGGCGGTCGGGCACGCCCGTCGGGAGGTCGCCGATGCCTGCCGCGCCGACGCCGCCGACGAGGACGGCTGGCGGAACAGTGCGGCCGGCCGGGTCGATGCGGCCGACGATGCGCTGGCCGCGCTCGCCGCTGCCGACGACGACCAGCGGTCGGTGCTCGCCGACCTGCTCGCCCGCACCGGCGGCGGTGGGCTCGCCGACCGGCCGCGGCTCGTGCTCGCCGACGCGCTGACCGGGACCTTCCTGGCGCTGGCCGGCCTCCCCGAACTGCGTCGCGCCGCGCGCTGCGGTGCTCGCGCCTGTCGGCGGCGTCCGGAGGGGTGCGCCCATGACCTGGCCGGCCGCGCCGGGCTGGGCCCGCCGCCGGCCACCGACGGCTACCGGCCGGGGTCTGAGCTGAACCGGTTCGTCCGCACCCGCGACCGCCGCTGCCGCTTCCCCGGCTGTCGCCGCCGCGTGCCCCGGGGTGGCGAGCTCGACCACGACGTCCCGTACCCGCAGGGATCGACCAGCGCGACCAACCTCGTCGGCTACTGCACCACCGACCACCGGGGCAAGCACCAGGCGCCAGGCTGGCGGCACGAGCTGGCCGTCGACGGCACGCTCACCGTGACCACCCCCACCGGCCTGACCGCCGTCACCGCGCCGCCGCCGTACTGATCGGCGGCGGCGGGCGGTGACGCGCGGATCAGTCGGTGAAGCAGGCGGTCAACGCCGCCACCATCAGGGGCACGTCCCGCGCGCTGGCCAGCTCGCGAGCCGAGTGCATGGCGAGCATCGGGGCGCCGACGTCCACCGTGGCGATGCCCAGCCGGGTCGCGGTCAGCGGGCCGATGGTGCTGCCGCACGGCAGATCCGCGCGGCTGACGAACCACTGCACCGGCACCGACGCCGCCGCGCAGCGCTCGGCGAACCACGCGCCGCCCACGCCGTCGGTCGCGTACGCCTGGTTCGCGTTCACCTTCAGCACCGGCCCGCCACCCAGCTGCGGCGTGTGCGCCGGCTCGTGCCGTTCGCCCCGGGTCGGGTGCACGGCGTGCGCCATGTCCGCGCTGACCAGCACCGACCGGGCGAGCGTGCGGTGCACCGCCTGCGCATCACCCGGCGTGGTCGCCGCCACCAGGCGGTCGACCACGTCCTCCAGGAAGCTGCCGCGCGCCCCGGACATCGAGCCGCTGCCCACCTCCTCGTGGTCGTTGCAGACCAGCAGCTGCGTGCGCTCCCCGGCCGGCGCCCCGATCAACGCGGTCAGCCCCGAGTGGCAGCAGGCCAGGTCGTCCAGCCGTGGTGCGGCGACCCAGCTGCCGTCGGCGCCGGCCCGGGCGGCGGGCTGGGTGTCGGCCAGCACCAGGTCGTGACCGACGACGTCGTCCACCCCGACCCCCGCCGCCGCCGCGACGGCCTCCCGGAGCCCCGGCTCGGTGCCCAGGTCGCGGTCCCAGACCGGCACGAGGTGCCGCTGCGGGTCGAGGGTCAGCCCGTCCCGCACGCTGCGGTCCAGGTGGATGGCGAGCGACGGCAGCCGCAGCGGTGCGCCCGGCAGCTCGACCAGCGCCTCCCCGCCGCCGCGCAGCGCCACCCGGCCGGCGACGGTGAGCTCCCGGTCCAGCCAGGTGTGCCACAGCCCGCCGCCGTAGGGCTCCACGCCGACCAGCCGGTACCCCGCCTGCCGGACGTCGGAGTGCGGCCGCACCCGGAAGGTCGGGGAGTCGGTGTGCGCCCCGACCAGCCGCATCCCGGTCTCCGCCGGCGCGCCGCTGCCCACCCGGAAGGCGATGAGGCTGCCGCCCCGCCGGACGACGAAGTGGGCGCCGCCCGGGGTGAGGGCCCAGCTGTCGGTCTCGGCCAGCTCGGTGAAGCCGGCCGCGACCAGGCGGCGGGCCATCTCGGCCACCGCGTGCCCCGGCGAGGGGGAGGCGTCGATGAAGGCGCGCAGGTCGTCGCCGAGGGCCAGGTCATCGCGGGCCAGGTCGTGGGGCGGGGTGTCCGGCATCCGCCCATCGTGCCCCGACCGGGCGAGATGCAGATCGCAGGGCGAAAAGTGGAGACAGCGACTCCGGATGTGCCGTACGGTCTCCGACGAAGCGGAGATCCCGACTCCGCATCGTCGTCTGGAGGAACCGTGTCCGACACCCTCGTGAGCCGATCGACCACGGTCGACGACCCGCCCGACCACGCCCGCCGCTGGTGGGTGCTCGCCGTCCTGGCCGTGGCGCAGCTGATGGTCGTGCTCGACGCGACCGTCGTGAACATCGCCCTGCCCTACGCCCAGGCCGACCTCGCGTTCAGCGACGCCGACCGGCAGTGGGTCATCACCGCCTACGCCCTCGCCTTCGGCAGCCTGCTGCTCATCGGCGGCCGGATCGCCGACCTGCTCGGCCGCAAGGCCGTCTTCCTGGTCGGTCTCGGCGGCTTCGCCGTCGCCTCCGCCGTCGGCGGCGCCGCCACCGACTTCGGCATGCTCGTCGCCGCCCGCGCCGTCCAGGGCGCCTTCGGTGCGCTGCTGGCGCCCGCCGGGCTCTCCCTGCTCGCCACCACCTTCGTCACCGCGCGCGAGCGCGGGCGCGCCTTCGGCATCTACGGCGGCATCGCCGGCGCCGGTGCCTCGATCGGGCTGCTGCTCGGTGGCGTCCTCACCGAGTACGCCTCGTGGCGCTGGACGATGTACGTCAACCTCTTCTTCGCGATCGCCGCGCTGGTCGGCGGGTTCCTGCTGATCACCCACCGGGCGTCGGCGCACCGGCCCCGGCTCGACCTCCCCGGCACCCTGCTGGTCAGCGCCGGGCTGTTCGCGCTGGTCTACGGGTTCTCCCGAGCGGAGAGCGACGGCTGGTCCGACGGCGTCACGGTCGGGCTGCTCGTCGCCGCCGCGCTGCTGCTGACCGCCTTCGTCGTCCTGGAGACCCGGGTGCGGCACCCGCTGCTGCCGATGCGCGTCGTCCTGGACCGCAACCGCGGCGGGGCGTACCTGGCGATGGCGCTGGCCGCGGCCGGCATGTTCGGCGTCTTCCTCTTCCTCACCTACTACCTGCAGGCGACGCTCGGCTACAGCGCGGTCCGGGCCGGGATCGCGTTCCTGCCGATGACCGGCGCGCTGATCGTCACCGCCGGTGCGGCCAGCACGGTCCTGGCGCCGCGGGTGCCGCCGCGCATCCTGGTCCCCGGCGGCATGCTGCTGTCCGCCGCCGGCATGGTGGTGCTGACCCGGATCGACATCCAGTCGCACTACTCGACCACGGTGCTGCCGGCGATCCTGCTCACCGGCGTCGGCCTGGGCCTGGTGTTCGCCACGTCGTTCAGCCTGGGCACCCTGGGCGTCACCGAGGACGACGCGGGCGTCGCCTCGGCGATGGTCAACACGACCCAGCAGGTGGGCGGTTCGATCGGTGCGGCGCTGCTGAACACCATCGCGGCGACCGCGGCGGCGGACTGGATCGGCGGGCACGCCGGTGGGCCGACCCTGCTGGCCGAGGCCGCGGTGCACAGCTACACGACCGCGTTCTGGTGGGCCGCGGCGATCTTCGCCGTCGGCGGGGTGCTCTCGGCCGTCGTGCTGCGGCCCGGGGTGCCGGAGATCGACGAGTCCACGGCGGTCGTCGCGCTGTAGCGGCAGGGGCCGGACGTGGCACCCTGTGAGGGATGACCGTCGCGACGGCGCGGCGGGCGGGACAGGAGGACTCCGTGACCAGCACGATGAGCACCACCGCGGAGACCGCCGCCCGCCCGCTGCGCCGCGACGCCGCCCGCAACCGCGAGCTGCTGCTGGAGGCCGCCCGCACCGTCTTCGCCCAGCGGGGCCTCGAGGCGACGCTGGACGACGTGGCCCGCGAGGCCGGCGTCGGCGTCGGCACCGCCTACCGGCACTTCGCCAACAAGTTCGAGCTGGCCACCGCCGTGCTCGAGGAGTGCATCGACGTGCTGGTGGCCAACGCCGAGAGGGCGCTGGCCGACGAGGACCCGTGGCGCGGGCTGGTCAGCTGCCTCGAGTCGGCGATGGAGCTGCAGGCCTTCAACCGGGGGCTGCGCGAGGTGCTGATGAGCGCCTCCGACCCGCAGAGCATGCTGCGGGTCAAGGAGAAGCTCGAGGAGCCGCTCACCGAGCTCGTCGAGCGGGCCCAGGCGGCCGGCGAGCTGCGCACCGACCTCACCCCCGGTGACTTCAAGATGATCACCCAGATGGTCTGCGCCGTCGCCGAGCTCGCGGAGGGCACCGCGCCGCAGATCTGGCGGCGCTATCTGGCCCTGCTGCTGCCCGGGCTGCGGCCCGGCGGCCCGCCGCTGCCGGTCGCCGCGCTCAGCGCCGACCAGCTGGACGCGGCGAGCCTGGCCCAGTGTCACCGGGCCTGGGGTCCGCCCGCCTGACCCGCGTTTCCCGGGGCCGCTCCGGGTAGGGCTCCCGCCGTGGCTGACGACGTGCGGGACGACGACATCGAGATCCAGGCCCAGGGCGAGGGCGAGTACGTGGTGGTGCAGCCCACCGAGGCCGAGGACGTGACCACCTGGTTCCGGCTCAGCTCCGAGGCGCTGGACCGGCTGGGCGCCGACGACGAGGAGGACGTCGTGCGGCGCACCGTGCGGTTCCTGCGCACGCACCAGGACGTCGCCGACTTCCCCGACGTCGTCGAGCTGGAGGACGTCATCGCCAGTTACGACGACTACCTGCCCGCGATGGCGGAAGACTGACCGACCGCGCCGGCCCGGCGGTGGGATGCTGCGTCAGGTGACGCAGCCCACGGACCCCGCTCAGCTCGCCGACGCCCTGGAGTCGACCGACTACCTGCCGGACGAGGGTCTGGCGACGGCGGCGTACCTGGCGCTGGTCATGCACCGCCCGCTGTTCCTGGAGGGGGAGGCCGGCGTCGGCAAGACCGCGCTGGCCCGGGCGCTGGCCGAGGTCACCGGCCGGCCGCTGTACCGGCTGCAGTGCTACGAGGGGCTGGAGGCCAGCCACGCCCTCTACGACTGGGACTTCGGCCGCCAGCTGCTGCACCTGCGCGCCGCCGAGGCCGCGCACGCCACCGGCGACACCGAGCAGCTGGAGGCCGGGCTCTACGACCGGCGCTTCCTGCTGGCGCGCCCGCTGCTGCAGGCGCTGGAGGACTCCCCGTCGGTGCTGCTGGTCGACGAGGTCGACCGGGCCGACGACGAGTTCGAGGCGTTCCTGCTCGAGGTGCTCAGCGACTTCACCATCTCCGTCCCCGAGCTGGGCACGATCCGGGCCGAGACCCCGCCGCTCGTCGTGCTCACCTCCAACCGCACCCGCGAGGTGCACGACGCGCTCAAGCGCCGCTGCCTCTACCACTGGCTGGAGCACCCGGACTTCGACCGCGAGGTGGCGATCCTGCGCCGCCGGCTGCCCGAGGTGACCGACGAGCTGGCCCGTCAGGTGGCCCGGGCCACGGGCCGGCTGCGCGAGCTGGACCTGCTCAAGCCGCCCGGGGTCGCCGAGGCGATGGACTGGGCGAGCGCGCTGCACGCCCTGGGCTGCCGCGAGCTCGACCCGGACACCGCGGCCCGCACCCTCGGCGCGGTGCTCAAGTACCGGGAGGACGGCGAGCGGGTGCGCTCCCTGGCCCGGGGGGCGTTGTTCGGTGCCTGACACCCGGGACGTCGTCTCGACGGTGCTGGGCTTCGCCCGCACGCTGCGGAACGCCGGGGTCGCCGCCTCGCCCGACCGGGTCGAGGCCATGCTCGCCGCCGTCGCGCACCTCGACGTCCTCGACGCCACCGCCGTCTACTGGGCCGGCCGGCTGACCCTCTGCGGCAGCCCCGACGACCTCGACCGCTACGACGCGGCCTTCGCCGCCTGGTTCTCCGGGCAGGTGCCGCGCGGTCGTCCCCGGGGCGGGGACGAACCGGCCCGGCTCGCGACGGTCGCGCCGCTCACCGGCGGCGGCACCGGGGACGCCGGCGAGGAACCGTCGGACCTGGCGACGAAGGCCAGCGGCGCGGAGGTGCTGCGGCACCGGGACGTCGCCGAGCTCACCGTCGCCGAGCGCGTCGAGCTGCGCCGGCTGTTCGCCCTGCTCGCCCCGGCCACCCCGATGCGCCGGTCGCGGCGGCGGGCACCCTCCCCGCACGGCGCCGTCGACGCCGGCCGCACCGTCCGCGCCGCGCTGCGGGACGGCGGGGAGGTGCGCCGGCTGGCGCACCACCGGGCCCGGCCCCGCCCGCGCCGGGTGGTGCTGCTGGTCGACGTCTCCGGCTCGATGAGCCCCTACGCGGACGCCCTGCTGCGGTTCGCGCACGCCGCCGTCCGGGCCCGGCCGGCGTCGACCGAGGTGTTCACCATCGGCACCCGGCTGACCCGGGTCACCCGGGAACTGCGGTTGCGTGACCCGGACCGGGCGCTGGCCGCCGGGGGTGCGGCGATCCCGGACTGGTCCGGCGGCACCCGGATCGGCGAGGTGCTCAAGGCGTTCCTGGACCGCTGGGGTCAGCGCGGCACCGCCCGGGGCGCCGTCGTCGTGGTGTGCAGCGACGGGTGGGAGCGCGGGGGAGCGGAGCTGCTGGGCGAGCAGATGGCCCGGCTGCACCGGCTCGCGCACGCCGTCGTCTGGGTGAACCCGCACAAGGGCCGGTCCGGCTACGAGCCGCTGACCGGCGGGATGGTGGCGGCGCTGCCGTCGGTCGACCACTTCGTCGCCGGGCACAGCCTGGCCGCGTTCGAGGAGCTGGCAGGGGTGATCACACATGCCTGAAGGACCCCGGTCCACTCACCACTCGCAGGCTCGCGGCGAGCCTCCGACCGAGGCCGAAAGACAGGAGGACGCAGATGCGCGAAGTTCTTGAGGACCTGGTCGGGTGGTGGCAGGCCGGGGAGACGGTCGGCGTGGGCACGGTGGTGGGCACCTGGCGGTCCGCGCCCCGCCCGCCCGGGGCAGCGATGCTGGTCGGCCCGGACGGGACGGCGGTGGGCAGCGTCTCCGGCGGCTGCGTCGAGGGCGCGGTCTACGAGGAGGCCCGGGACGCCGTCGCGACCGGGACGCCGTCGCTGCAGCGGTACGGCGTGAGCGACGACGACGCCTTCGCCGTCGGCCTGACCTGCGGCGGGGTCCTCGACGTGTACGTGGAGTCGGTCTCCCGGGAGTCCTTCCCCGAGCTCGGTGCCGTCGCCGCGTCGGTGGGCGCGCACGAGCCGGTCGCCGTCGTCACCTGCATCTCGGGGCCCGACGACCGGCTGGGGAAGCGGCTGGTGCTCTGGCCCGACCGGGCGTCGGGCACCCTCGGCCTCCAGCGGCTGGACGACGCCGTCGCCGACGACGCCCGCGGGCTGCTCGCCGCCGGGCGCACGGCGACGCTCACCTACGGCCACGACGGCGAGCGGCGCGGCGACGAGCTGACGCTGTTCGTCTCCTCCTTCGCCCCGCCGGCCCGGATGGTCGTGTTCGGCGCGATCGACTTCGCCGCCGCCGTCGCCCGGGTCGGGGCGTTCCTCGGCTACCGGGTCACCGTCTGCGACGCCCGGCCGGTCTTCGCCACCGCCCGCCGCTTCCCCGACGCCGACGAGGTGGTGGTCGAGTGGCCGCACCGGTACCTGCAGGCCGAGGTGGACGCCGGCCGGATCGACGAGCGCACCGTGCTCTGCGTGCTCACCCACGACCCGAAGTTCGACGTCCCGCTGCTGGAGGTCGCGCTGCGGCTGCCGGTGGCCTACGTCGGCGCGATGGGATCGCGACGGACGCACGCCGAACGACTCGCGCGGCTGTCCGACGCAGGGCTGACCGACGCCGAGCTGGGCCGGCTGGCCTCGCCGATCGGGCTGGACCTGGGCGCCCGCACGCCGGAGGAGACCGCCATCTCGATCGCCGCGGAGATCATCTCCGGTCGCTGGGGTGGCACGGGGGAGCGGCTGGCCGAGGTGGCCGGCCCGATCCACCGCACCGCGGAGCGCTGACCTCACCCCTCGATCGCGCGGTCCAGCCACTCGCTGAGCAGGGCCCGCTCGGCCGGGGTGAGGCCGGGCAGGTCGGGCGCGACCGTGCGGAAGGCGACCGCGGCTGCCGTGGTGTCGCCCGCCGCAGCCGGCGGCTCATCGGTCAGGACGGCCGCGGCCAGGGCCGCCCACATGGCGTCGGCGAGACCGAGGTCCCGATCGGCGGGGGGCTGGGTGAGCAGCGCGAGCACGGCACCCGTGCCGGCGGCGTGCACCATCTCCACGGCCCGCCGCTCGGAGACCCGCAGCCGGCCCGCCGCCGCGATCCGGTGCACCCGGGCGCGCAGCACGTCGATCCCGGCCAGCGTCGCCGGTGAACGGGTGGCCCGGCCCGGCTCGTTGAGCAGCCCGTAGAGCCCGGGGTTGGCCAGGCCGAAGGCGATCTGGCCGTCCCAGCCCGCGCGCAGGTCGGCCACCGGGTCGTCGGTCTCGGTCGCCAGCCGCTTGCCGGCGACCCAGGTGGCGAACACCTGCTCGGCGACCGCGTCGAGCAGCCCGTCCTTGTCGCCGAAGAGCCGGTAGATCGTCGGCGGCTGCACGCCGGCGGCCTGGGCGACGGCCCGCGTGGTGACCGCGGCCGGCCCGGCGTCACGCAGCAGCGCCGCGGCGACCTCCACCAGCGCCGACCGCGTCGCGTCCCGCCCCGGTTGCGTCATGGACCAACGATAACGCCCTCTTGATATCGACGGAAGCGGGCTGTTAGCGTGCTGATGTTTCCACCGATAACGCAAGGAGCAGATCAATGATCGTCATCACCGGTGCCACCGGCCAGCTCGGGTCCCAGGTCGTCGAGCACCTGCTGCAGCGGGTGCCCGCCGACCAGGTCGGGGTGAGCGTCCGCGACCCGCAGCGCGCCACCGACCTCGCCCACCGCGGCGTGCGCGTGCGGCGCGGCGACTTCGCCGACCCCGCGTCCCTCGCCGACGCCTTCGCCGGCGCCACCCAGGTGTTCGTCGTCTCGGTGGACTCGACCGGAACCGATGCCGTCACCCAGCACGCCGCCGCGGTCGACGCGGCCCGTGCGGCGGGAGCCGGGCGGGTCGTCTACACCAGCCACCAGGCGGCCGCGGCCGACTCGCTGTTCGGGCCGATGCTCGACCACGCGGCGACCGAGACGTACGCGGCCGGCGCCGAGGTGCCGTTCACCGCCCTGCACAACGGCTTCTACGCGAGCACCGTCCCGCTGCTGCTCGGCCCGGCGCTGCAGACCGGTGAGCTCGTCGCCCCGGCCGACGGGCCGGTCTCCTGGACGACGCACGGTGACCTCGCCGAGGCGGCCGCCGTCCTGCTGGCCGACCCGGGCCGGTTCGACGGCCCGACCCCGCCGCTGACCGGTCCGGCCGCCCTCGACCTCGCCGACGTGGCCGCCCTCCTCACCGAGCTGACCGGCCGGCCGGTGCGGCGGGTGGTCGTCGACGACGAGGAGTGGGCGGCGGGGCTGATCGGCCACGGTGTGCCCGAGGGGCAGGCGCGGATGCTGCTGGGCATGTTCGCCGCGTCCCGGCGCGGGGAGTTCGCCGCCACCGGGCCGCTGCTCGCCGAGCTGCTCGGGCGCCCGGCGACGCCGCTGCGGGACGTGCTGGCGGGGCTGGCCTCCGCGGGGTGACGCCGGCCCGGACCACCGCCCGGACGGTCCGGTCAGCCGAGCGCCGGGACGACCACCGACCACAGTGCGTCGAGGACGTCGCTGGTGGGCCCGGGGTACCCGGCCGTCACGGTGACGCAGGCGTCGTGTCGGGGCAGCACGACGCTCACCTGGCCGTGGATGCCGTCCATCCGCCAGGCGTCGTCCCGGGCGCACAACCACACGCCCCGGCCATAGCGGGCGTTGTCCGGGTGCGGGCCGGGGGCGCCGGTTGCCACGTGCCCGTCGGTGTCGACCGGGTCGCTGGTCAACGCGCTGACGAAGTCCGGGGGCACCAGCTGGTGGTCGTGCCACCGGCCCGAGTCCAGCAGCAGCCGACCGAACGCGGCGAGCTCGGAGGTGCGCAGGCACAGTCCGACCGCGCCGAGGGAGTGTCCCAACGGGCACCGGTGCCACTGGGGGTTCGCGATGCCCAGCGGGGTGAACAGCCGCGGCACCAGGAAGTCCCGCAGGTCCACGCCGGAGCACGCGTGGATCACGCGGCTGAGCAGGTAGGTGCTCCCCCCGCGGTACCGGAACACCGATCCGGGCGTCGCGACGGGGCGGCCGGCCAGGACGTCGACGGCGGGATCGCCGGGGTGATCGGCATCGGGAGCCGCCCAACGCCAGGTCAGGCCCGACGTCATCCGCAGCAGCGAGTCCACGGTCACCAGCTCGACGCCGGGAGCTGCCCGAGCGGCGAGCTGCGGCAGGTGGCGCAGGACAGGGTCGTCCCGGCTGAGCAGGCCCTCCGCCTCGGCGAGACCCACCGCCAGCGCGGTGACCGTCTTCGACGCGGAGAAGACGTCCCGGCGCAGATCGAGGTCCCAGTGCTCGTCGACAGCCGCCGCCCCCCGCTGGTGCACGACCAGGCCGTGGACGCGGAGCCCGCGGTCGGCCGAGATCCGGCCGAACCGCCGCACCGCCTCGTGGACGCCCATGCGCCCACCCTAGGGTCGCCCCGGCGTGGCCCGGCGGTCCCGAACCGGCCGCGAACCGCCCGGGGCAGCGGGCAGGATGGCGGCGTGGAGACCGACGACCTGCCGTACCGGTACGACGTCGAGGTCGTCGGGCTGCTCGCCTCGCCGGAGCACCGGTACGACGGGCGGCCGGACGACGCCGTGGCCGCGCGGCCGGTGGAGCGGGTGGACCGGATCGAGGTGCGGGCCGGGCTCGGCGTCGTCGGGGACCGCTACTTCGGCAAGCCCGCGCACCGGGACGCCTCGGTGACCGTGCTCGCCGCCGAGGCGGTCGAGGCGCTCGCCGCCGAGCTCGGGGCCGGCCCGCTCGACCCGCTGGCCACCCGGCGCAACGTGGTGCTGCGCGGCGCGGAGGTCGAGGCGCTCCGCGGGGTGGAGTTCAGCCTGGACGGGATCGTGCTCGCCGGCGGCCGGCCGGCCCACCCCTGCGCCTGGCTGGACCGGGTGCTCGCCCCGGGCGCGCACCGCGGCATGCGCGGCCGGGGCGGTGTGCGGTGCGCGCCGCGCAGCGACGGGGTGCTGCGGCTGGGGCCGGCGGTGCTGCGCTCGCCGGTGCAGCTGGACGCGGCGCGGGCCGGCCTGGCGATCCGCCCACCGGTGCGCCCTGCGAGTGCCGCGCAGCCGCGCCGGGCATGATGCGCCCGGCCGGGGCGCGACGAGCGTGCTCCCGGCACCGAGGAACGGAGACCCCATGCAGATCCGCAGGCTGGCCACCGCCGGCGCCACCGCGGGACTCGCCGCCGTCCTGCTCGCCGGCTGCGGCGGTGACGAGGAGACGACCGGCGAGGCGTCGTCGTCCTCCGCCGCGGAGAGCGGCAGCGAGTCCGGCGCGACCGACCAGACCGGCCCGGAGGTCGCCTCGGCCGCCGCCGATGCCCTCGAGGAGGCGGGCTCCGTGCACGTCACCGGCGGTACCGGTGCGGGCGCGGAGGCGGAGACCGTCGACCTGGTGATGCAGGGTGAGGACGTGAGCGGCACCGTGACCACCGGCGGGCTGACCCTCAGCCTGCTGCGCACCGGCGGCGTCGTCTACCTGCAGGCGCCCGGCGACTTCTGGACCGCCTCCGGCGTGCCCGCCGAGGTGGCCGGACAGCTCGACGGTGCCTGGGTCGTCGTCCCCGAGGAGGGCACGGCCGGCTTCGAGGAGCTCACCCTGGCCACCCTGGTCGACCAGCTGCGCAACCCCGACACCGAGATCGAGGACGAGGTGACCACCGACGAGCTCGACGGCGAGGAGGTGCTGATCGTGACCCAGACCGACGGCAGCACGCTGGCCGTCGCGGCCGAGGGGGAGCCGTACCCGCTGCAGCTGGAGAACACCGACGACGGGAACCAGACCCTGACCCTGACCGAGCACGGTGAGCAGTTCGACATCGTCGCCCCGGAGGCGCCGATCGACCTGAACACGTTGCAGCCGGGCGCCTGACCCGGCAGCGTTCAATCCAGCAGCGCGCGGACCGCGGCCGGGGCCAGCGCGGGGCGGTGCAACGGTGCACTGCGACCCCCGCCGGCCGCGGCCAGCGCTGCGCAGTTCGCCACCGACTCCTCGTCGGTGGACAGCCCCAGCACGTGCAGCCGCGCTCCCGCCCGGGTGAGCGCGGCTGCCGCCGGGCGGGGGTCGGGGCTGTCGGTGGGCATCCCGTCGGACAGCAGCAGCACCTCCCGCGCCGCCGTCCGGGTGCGGGCCAGCTCCCGGGCCGCCGTCCGCAGCGCCAGGTCCAGGTCGGTCGTGCCGCCCCCGCGCAGGTCGAACAGCCGGTCGACGACCAGCTGCGGCCGGGCGACCGCGGACAGCGGCTGCAGCACCACCGCCGTCGACCAGAACGCGACGACGGCGAGCTCGTCGCCCGGGCGCATCCGCTGGGTGAGCGCCGACGCGGTGAGCACCGCCGAGGCCAGCTCGTCGCCGGCCACCGAGCCGGAGGCGTCGACCAGCAGCACGCAGGCCCGCCCGGTCGCCCGCCAGCCGCGGGTGTGCAGGTGCTCGGCCCGCCAGTGCGGCTCGGCGCCGCGGGCGGCCAGCGTGGCGTCCAGATCGACGTCGGCGCCCGTGGGATCGCGGCGGGTGACCACCCGCCGGCTGCCCGGCCGGTCCGGCAGGCCGCGCCGCGGTGCGGTCACCGGCAGGCGTGCGGCGAGCGCCCGGGCGGCGGCCCGCAGCGCCGGGTCGACCGCCCGCCCCAGCGCGGTCAGCAGGCGCACCGCCGCATCGGGGTCCCGGCCGGCCACCTCCGCCAGCGCCGCCTCGTCGAGCTGACCGGCCTCCGGGCTGACCTGCGGCAGGTCAGGGTGGGCGCGGGTGAGCTCCGCCCGCCCGGCGCGCGGGGTGCGCTGCCCGCGCAGCAGCGCCTCGACGTCGGCGTCCTCGCTGACGGGTGCGGGCTGCGCCGGTCGCCGTCCCGGCGGGTCGGCGAGCCGGTCCGGTGCGGGGGGCGGTGCCGGTGCCCCGGGGTCGGGCCCGGGGGTCAGGCTTTTCCCAGCTCCTCACCGGCCCGGCGCCAGATGTCGCGGACGACGTCCTCCACCGGGCGCGCGATGCCGTCGGAGACGGTGACCTTGCCGGTCAGCGCGGCGAGGGCGGCGTCGGTGCCGACCTCCTCGTCGTCCGGGCCGACCCCGCGCACGCCGGCCAGCTCCCGGGCGATCAGCACGGTGTCGATGGCGCCACGGACGGAGGAGCCGATCCGCAGCTCGGGGTGGTCGCGGGTGATCCGCACCGCCCGCACGGCGCGGTGCAGCAGCGGCGCCGGGCCGCCGGTGGCGGTGGTGACCACCGCCCGCTCGTCGTCCTCGGTCTGGTACCCCATGGCCACCCGGCAGGAGCGGTCGTACAGCGCCGGGGTGATCCGGGCGGTGCCGACGGCGTCGAACGGGTTCATCGCCGCCACCAGCCGGAACGTCGGCCGGGCGGTGACCCGGCCGAACCGCGGCACGTGCATCTCGCGCTCGGAGAGCACCCCGAGCAGCACGTTCATCGTCTCCTCGGGCACCCGGTTGAACTCCTCGACGTAGAGGAGCGCGCCCTCGGTCATCGCCCGGGTCAGCGGGCCGGGCACGAAGTTCTCCGGCCGGTAGTCCTCGGTGAGCACCCGGGAGGCGTCGTGGTGGCCGACCAGCCGGGTCGGGGTGAGCTCGGCGTTGCCCTCGACGAGCACCAGCGGCACCCCGGTGCCGTCGGCCAGGGCCCGCAGCAGGGTGGTCTTGCCGGTGCCGGGCGGACCCTCCAGCACCACGTTCCGGCCCGCCGCCAGCGCGGCGGCGACGACCTCCGCCTCCCGCACCCGGGCCACCACCCGCTGCCGGGCGGTGTGCACCATGCCGACGCCGTCGAGGCGGGCGGCGGAGGTCGGGGAGGCGGAGGTCGTCATCGTCATCAGCTGAACTCGAGGACGCCGCGCAGGTTCTTGCCGGCGTGCATGTCCTGGTAGCCGGTGTTGATGTCGTCCAGCCGGTAGCGGTTGGTGATCAGGCCGTCGAGCTTGAGGTTGCCCTCCTGCCAGAGCCGCAGCATCCGCGGGATGTCGGTGGTCGGGTTCTGGTCGCCGAACAGCGCGCCCTTGATCTCCTTGCCGAAGAGGGTGAAGTCCATGGAGGAGATCGGCAGGCCGACGGCGGAGACCGGGCCGAGCCCGGTCACCACGACCACCCCGGCCTTGCGGACGCTGGCCAGCGCCTGGGCCACGTGCTCGCCGGTGGTGACGCCCACGGTGACCAGCGCCTTGTCCGCGCCCTGGCCGTTGGTGACGCTGCGGGCGAAGTCGGTGGCCTCCTCGATGTCACCGAAGGCGTGCGTGGCGCCGTACTCGCGGGCCTTCTCCTGCTTGAACGGCACCGGGTCGACGGCGATCACGTGGCTGGCGCCGGCGAAGGCCGCGCCCTGCACGGCGTTGATGCCGATCCCGCCGATGCCCATCACGATCACCGTCTCGCCCGGTTCGACCGCGCCGGCCTGGGTGGCGGTGCCGAAGCCGGTGCCGACGCCGCAGGAGACCAGGCAGGCGATGTCCATCGGGATGTCGGAGGCGATCTTCACCGCCGACCGGACGTCGATCGTGGTGACCTCGGAGAAGCTGCCCAGCCCGCACATCTGCCCGACCGGGGTGCCGTCGGGCAGGGAGTACCGGAAGCTCTCGGCGTCGTCCCAGCGCGAGCCCATGCCGATGTTGGCGCCGGAGTCGCACAGGTACTGCTTGCCGGTGGCGCACCAGCGGCAGCGGCCGCACGCCGGCAGGAAGGAGAAGACGACGTGGTCGCCCTCCCGGATGTCGGTGACGCCCGGGCCCACCCCGATCACCTCGCCGGCGCCCTCGTGGCCGCCGCAGATCGGGTAGTGGCCGCTGGGCATGTCGCCGGTGGCGATGTGGTCGTCGGAGTGGCAGAGCCCGGAGGTGGACAGCTTCACCTGGATCTCGCCGGTACGGGGGTCGTCGGCCAGCAGGTCGGTGACCTCCCAGCTGCCGGGGGCCTCACGCAGGATCGCGCCGCGGGTGGGGACGGGCACGGGGACCTCCTCCTGCCCTCCTCGTCGAGGGCGTCGGTGGGCGGGCGCGCTCCCGCACCCGGAGCCGGAACCTATGCCGTCGGTCACATCGGCGCGACGCCGACTTCCGTCAGGTGGCACCCCGCACGTGGGCGAGACTGAGCCGGTGACCGTGGTGGTGGTGGGCGCCGGCCCGGTGGGGGTGACGGCGGCGCTGCTGCTGGCCCGTCGTGGGGTCGACGTCCTGGTGCTCGACCGGCACGATGCGCCGTACCCGCAGCCGCGCGCGGTCCACCTGGACGACGAGTCGCTGCGGGTGCTGCAGGCCGCCGGCGTCGCCGACGCGTTCGCCGCGGTGAGCCGGCCGATGGCCGGGCTGCGCCTGCTGGACGCCGAGCACCGGGTGCTGCTGGAGGCCCCGCGGGGGCGCGGGGTGCACGGCTGGCCGCAGGGCTCGATGTTCAGCCAGCCCGACCTGGAGGCGGTGCTGCGCGCCGCGCTGGACGCCGAGCCGCGGGCGTCGCTGCGGGGCGGGGTGGACGTGTTGCACGTGGAACAGCGGGACGGGGCGGTCTGGCTCGGGCTGCGGGACCGGGGGACCGGGGCGGTCGAGGAGCTGGTCGCCGAGGCGGTGCTCGGCTGCGACGGCGCCAACAGCACGGTGCGCCGGCTGATCGGCGGGTGGATGCGCGACCTCGGCCCCGCCGAGCGCTGGCTGGTGGTCGACCTGACGTCCGACGTCCCGCTCGACGTCTGGCCCGGCGTGCACCAGGTCTGCGACCCGGCGCGGCCGGCGACGTTCATGCCGGTGGCCGGCGACCGGTACCGGGCGGAGTTCCGGCTCGCGCCGGGGGAGTCGGCCCGGGACCCGGACCTCCCGGCGCTGCTCGGCCGGTTCGGCGCCGCGGGGTGCGCCGTCGTGCGGACGGCGGAGTACACCTACCGCGCTGCCGTCGCCGACCGCTGGCGCGCCGGGCGGGTGCTGCTGTGCGGCGACGCCGCGCATCTCACCCCGCCGTTCATCGGCCAGGGCCTCGGCCTGGGGCTGCGCGACGTCCACCAGCTCGCCTGGAAGCTCGCGGCGGTGCTGGCCGGGGCGGACGACGCGCTGCTGGACACCCACCAGGCGGAGCGGGCGCCGCATGCGACCGCGCTCGTCCGGCTGGCGGTGCTGCTCGGCCGGCTGATGAACGGCGGCGGGCGCTCCGCGGCGCTGCTCCGCCGGGGCGTGCTCGCGCTGCCCGGGGTCGCCGCCTTCGCCGCCGACAGCCGGACGCCGCCGCTGCGGCCGGGGCCGCTGGTGCGCCGTCGGCGGTTCGCCCCGGGGTCGCCGGTGGGGGCGCTGCTGCCGCAGCCGGCGGTGGCGGGCGGGCGGCTGGACGACCTGCTGGGCGAGGGCTGGGCGGTGCTCACCGCGGGTGGCCGGGTGCCCGGCGACTGGCCCGGGCCGGTGCTCGACGCGACGGCGTTCGGCTCCGCGGAGCTGGTGCGCTGGCTGCGTGGCCGCTCGGTGCTGGTGCGCCCGGACCGGGTCGTCGCGGCGGTGGCCCGATGAGCGCCGACCCGTTCGCGCTGGCCGCGGTGCGCCGGCGGGCGGTCGCGGACCTGCTGGCCGGGCTGGACGACGCCCAGCTGGCCACGCCGAGCCTCTGCGCGGGGTGGGACGTCCGCACCGTCGGTGCCCACCTCGCCGACGCAGCTGCGCCGGGCGCCCTGGGGGAGTTCGCCCGCGACCTGGTGCGGGCCGGCGGACGGCTGCACCGGGCGAACGACGAGGCGGCGCGCCGGGCCGGCCGTCGTCCGGTGGCCGAGACGGTCGCGCTGCTGCGGGAGCGGGCGGAGAGCCGGTTCACCCCGCCGCTCACCGGGCCGCGGGCCCCGCTGACCGAGGTGCTGGTGCACGAGGGCGACATGCGGCTGCCGCTCGGCCTGCCGTTCGACCCGGACCCCGCGGCCGTGGCGGTCGCGCTGGAGTTCATCACCACCGGGCGGCCGGTCGGGTTCGTGCCCCGCGGCCGGCTCCGCGGCCTCCGGCTGGTCAGCACCGACCTGGACCGGGCGCAGGGCGACGGCGCCGAGGTCCGCGGCCGCGGCATCGACCTCCTGCTGGCCGCCTGCGGCCGGACCGTCGCCCTGACCGAGCTCGAGGGGCCCGGCCGGCAGCTGCTCGCGTCGCGCCTCTCGTGACCCTGCTGATCCGGGACGGCGCGCCGGACGACGCCGAGGCGCTGACCGCGCTGCTCCGGCGGTCGCGGTCGGTGGCGATGCCCTGGCTGGCTTCCCCCCACGACGAGGCCGCCACCCGCTGGTGGATGGCGCACGTGGTGCTGGCCGGGCAGCGGGTGCGGGTCGCGCTGGACGGCGGGCGCGTCGTCGGCTTCGCCGCGGTGGACGGCGACTGGCTGGCGCAGCTGTACGTCGACCCGGACCACCAGGGCGCCGGGGTGGGCCGGGCTCTGCTCGACGACGCCGTGCGCGCCCGGCCGGAGGGGCTGTCGCTGCGGGTGTTCCAGCGCAACATCCGCGCCCGGCACTTCTACGAGGCCGCAGGCTTCACCCTGGTCGACGAGGACGACGGCAGCCGGAACGAGGAGCGGGAAGCCGACTGCACCTACACCTGGTCGCCGCCCTGAAGGTCCAGCCGGCGGGCGCGCCAGACGACGGCGAGCGCCGGGTCGCCGGTGGGGCTGGGCTCGATCCGTTCGACGGCGAAGCCCACCCGCTCGTAGAAGGCACCCGCCCGCTCGTTGGCCGCGAAGTGCTCGATGCGCAGCCGCTGGGCGTCGTTCGGCAGCTGCCTGATGACGGCGTCGAGCAGCCGCGAGCCGAGTCCCTGGCTGCGGTGGTCGGGGTGCACGTAGAGCTTCCAGACCACGTGGTGGCCGGCGAACCACCCCCGCTGGGCGACACCCAGCAGCTGCCCGCCGGCCTCGGCGACGACCACCAGCCCCTCGGCCACGGCCGCGCCGATGGACGGCTCGTCCCACCAGTCGCGGACCTGGGCGGCGGCTGCCTCGGCGCCGATCAGCGGGGTGTAGTGCGGCGGGACGTGCTCCTCGCCGAACCGGCAGACGGCCGGGACGTCGCCCGGCCCGGCGACGCGCACGACCGGCTCGGCTCCCGACACGGGCTGCATCCTGGCGCAGAGCTGTACAGGCGCACCAGGCTGGGCCATCCTCCGGCCATGTCCCGGCGCCGGACCCAGCTGCTCCTGACCGCGGAGCTCGGCTGGCTGGTCCTCTCCACGATCCTGCTGTCCATCGGTGCGGTCGCGCAGACCGGCGGGTGGCGGGCCGTCTGGCTGGCGGTCATCGTGCTCAACCTGGTGGTGGTCGGCACCCGGGTCACGACGCTGACCGGCCGCCTGCGACCGGGGCAGCCCAACCCGTAGCCCACGGCCCGCCCGGTCAGCTCCGGTCGGGCAGTGGCACGTCGACGGCGGGACCGTCCCCGACGGTGACCCGCAGCCGGCGCGCGTCCGGCGGGGGCAGGGGCAGGAACTGCCACCGGCCCTGCCACGGGTCCTCGCTGCCGCCGAACGCCCCGGACGAGAGCGCATAGACCGTCCCGACGTCGTCGGTGACTCCGCAGTGGAGCGCACTCAGGCGCTCGCCCGGAGCCGAGGGCGGCGCCTCGTGCCGGGCGACCGCACCCCACGCGCTGAACGCCTCGGTGTACGCGCGCGCCTGCTCCTCGGCGTCCGGTCCGCTGCCCGCCAGCACGACCGTCACGTGGTTGGCGAGCTCGACGTCGGTCAGGCGCACGCCGACCCCGTCGAGCACCGCCACGACCGGGTCGCCGGTCGGCAGGTGCACCCGGGCGACGCGGGTGACGGTCGCCAGGAAGACGTGGTCGGGGTCGTCGAAGTCGACGTGCACGACGCCCTCGGCCAGCAGCAACAGGTGCCGGGACTCCGGCTTCGGGACCCGCGTGCTGCCGAAGACCAGCAGCTGGGTGGCGTCGGAGAGGTCGACCATGCGGCGGAACCTAGCGCCGACCCCTGTCACCCGGCGCGGTTAGCGTGGCCGGGTGAGCTTCGACGTCGCCGCACTGCGTGCCCAGTTCCCCGCCCTGGCCGGCGGGGCCGCCCACTTCGACGGGCCGGGCGGGTCGCAGACCCCGCTCGCCGTGGCCCAGGCGGTCGCCGCGACGATGACCGCGCCGATGGCCAACCGCGGCTCGGTCACCGCGGCCGAGCGGCGTGCCGACGCCGTCGTCGTCGCCGCCCGGCAGGCGATCGCCGACCTCACCGGCGGCGACCCGGGCGGGGTCGTCTTCGGCCGCAGCGCCACGGCCCTGACGTACGAGCTGTCCCGGGTGCTGTCGGCCGGCTGGGGCCCGGGCGACGAGGTGGTGGTCACCCGGCTCGACCACGACGCGAACATCCGGCCCTGGGTGCAGGCCGCGCAGGCACGCGGCGCGACCGTGCGCTGGGCCGACTTCGACCCGGCTACCGGCGAGCTCGACCCGGCCACCGTCGGCGCGCTGCTGTCCGAGCGCACCGGGCTGGTCGCGGTCACCGGCGCCTCCAACCTGATCGGCACCCGCCCCGACGTCGCCGCCATCACCGCGCTCGCCCACGCAGCCGGCGCGCTGACCTGGGTCGACGGCGTGCACCTCGCCGCGCACGCCCCGGTCGACGTCGCCGCCCTGGGCGCGGACTTCCTGGTCTGCTCGCCGTACAAGTTCCTCGGCCCGCACTGCGGCTGCCTGGTCGCCGCCCCGGCGCTGCTGGAGACGCTGCACCCGGACAAGCTGCTGCCCTCGACGAACGCCGTCCCCGAGCGGTTCGAGCTGGGCACGCTGCCCTACGAGCTGCTCGCCGGCACCACCGCCGCCGTCGACGTGCTGGCCGGGATCGCCGGCCCCGAGGGCCACCGGCGCAGCCGGCTCATCGCGGCGATGACCGCCGTCGAGGAGCACGAGGACCGGCTGCGGGCGCGCATCGAGGACGGCGTCCGGGAGCTGCCCGGCGTCACCCTGTGGTCACGCGCGGCCCGGCGCACCCCCACCCTGCTGCTGACCTTCGCCGACCGGGACCCCCGGGACGCCCACCGGTACCTGGCCGAGCGGGGCGTCAACGCCCCCGCCGGCTCCTTCTACGCGCTCGAGGCCAGCCGCCACCTGGGGCTGGGCGACGCCGGTGGGCTGCGGGTGGGCCTGGCCCCCTACAGCGACGACGCCGACGTCGACCGGCTGCTGGCCGGGCTGCGGGACTGGCTGGCCGGCTGACCTCGGCCGCAGCACCAGCCGCGCCCCGGTGACGGCGAGGACGGCGACGGCCACGGCGATGAGCAGCCGGTGGTCGACCAGCCCGATGAGCACCGCCCCGAGCCCGGACGAGACGGTCTGCGCACCGTTCATCGCGACGATCCCGGCGCCGGCCACCCGGCCCTGCAGGTGGCGGGGTGTGCGCTTCTGCCGGGCGGTGACGTAGGCGACGACGAACCACGGGATCGACGCCCCGGCCAGCGCGGCACCGGCCAGCACCAGCGCCGTGGAGCCGAACGCCATCGGGGTGAGTGCGACGGCGAACGCGGCCAGCGAGACGCCGACGGCCCGCACCTCGCCCACCCGGCGCAGCAGCCAGGCGGCGGTGAGGCCGCCGACCACGCTGCCGCCACCCTGCACGCTGGTGAGCACGCCGAAGAACGCTGCCGGCCGGCCCAGCCCCTCGTCGATCACCGCGAATACCACGGTGTCCAGCAGGCCGAGCACGCTCATCCCCGCCGCGAGCGCCAGCACGATCTGGCGGAGCACCGGGTCGCCGGCCAGGTGCCGGAACCCGGCGGTGAACTCACGCCGGAACGGCTCCCGGGCGACCGCTGCCGGGTCGGACTCGATGATCCGGACGGTGCCGAGCAGAACCGCGGCGACGGCGAAGGTCGACGCGGTCAGCACCGCCACCGCCCCGCCACCGAACGCGGCGTACAGCCCCGCCCCCACCAGCGGGCTGACCAGGCGGAGCCCCTGGTCGACGGTGGAGAGCGCGCCGTTGGCCGAGGGCAGCAGCTCGTCGGGCAGCAGGTCGCGCACGAGCCCGGACTGCGCCGCGGTGTGCACCGTCGCCACCAGGCCGTAGCCGAAGGCGACCGCGTACAGCAGCCACAGCTGGTCCGGGCCCCGCACCGTGAGCAGCGAGAGGACACCCAGCCCCGCGGCCAGGTCGACGGTGATGAGCAGCGGGCGGCGGCGCACCCGGTCGGCCAGGTGCCCGATCGCCGGGGCGGCGACGGTGGGCAGCAGGATCGCCAGGAAGACCAGGCCCGCCGCGGCGTTGCTGCCGGTGAGCTCCTTGGCCCAGATGCCCAGCGTCAGGTACAGCGCGCTGTCGCCGAAGTTGCCCAGCGACCAGCCGACGAACAGCCGCCGGAATCGGGGTTCCCGGAACGCGCCCATCAGCCGACGCCGTTGCTGAGGCCCACGCTGGTGGCGGTGAACAGCCGGACCGGCCGCGCGCCGGGCCGCTGCGCCGCGCCCTCGGCCCGGTCGACGAAGAAGCGCTCGACCACCGCGCCGATCTCCGTCTGCAGCTCGGCCAGCTCCGCCCGGGTCAGCCACGACGTCGACCCGGTCATCCAGGTGGCGTGCCGCCACTCCGGGTCGTCCTGCGCCCGCCGGTCCCACCAGGCGCGGATCCGGGCGGTCTCGTGGTCGAGGAAGAAGTCGTCGGTGGCGGTCCCGGCCGCGCGGCCGGCCTCGTCGTCGGCCGGGCGGATCTCCTGGGTCAGGGCCAGCAGTCGCCACGGCTTCTCCCGCCCCTCACCCGGCGCGCGCTCGATGAAGCCGTGCTTCTCCAGGGTGCGCAGGTGGAACGAGCAGCTGGCCACGCTCTCGCCGAGCAGCTCGGCGCAGCGGGTGGCGGTGGCGGTGCCCTCCCCGGAGAGCACCTCCAGCAGGGCGATGCGAAGCGGATGGGCCAGGGCGCGGATCGCCTGCGGATCGCGGAGCTCGCGCCGTCCCGGGTCGTCGGTCATGGCGAGAGCGTGACATGCGCAAGAAGTCTTGCGCAAGGACTCTTTAGCTTTGTTCGGCGATCCGCTTGATCGCGGCCAGCGTCGCCGGGATGCCCTCGTGCGCGGCCCGGGTCCGGTCCGCGATCTGCGCCGGGGCCTGGTCGCCGTAGTTCTCCGCGAAGAGGGCCAGGCCGGCGGGGAGGAACTCCCAGGTCTCGGTGAGCCGGGTGCCGCCCTCGACCGGCGTCATGGTGAAACCCCAGCGCACCAGCCTCCCGCCGACCAGCCAGGCGAACTCCCGGCCCCGCTCGGCCGCGACCACCTGGCTGCGGGTCTCCCACGTCCGGCCGGGCACCTCGTTGCGGCCGGTGAACCAGTCCCCGACCGCCCCGGTGGCGCCCTCGTCCCACCAGCAGGCGGCGCAGATCGGGCTCCACTCGCCGGTCCGGGTCACGTCGGACACCAGGTCGTAGAGCGCGTCGGGGGTGGTCGCGACGACGATCGAGTCGCGGTGCGTCAGGCTCTCGGTCACGGGTGAGTTCTACCGGTGCTGACGGCGGCTGCCGCCGTGCCAGTCCTCCTGGGTGCCGACCTCGCCGTCGGCGACGCCCAGCCCCCGCAGCTGGGGCAGCTCCCGCAGGCTGCGCTTGAGCTCGGCGAAGCCGGGGAAGCCGGCCAGGCCGACGACGTGGTCCCACAGCCGGACGGCGTCCTCCTCGGCGGGCAGCCGGCTGATCACCGGGCCGAAGAACGCCAGCCCCTCCGGCGGCTGCACGTGCAGGATCGGCGTGCCGACGTCCTTGCCGGTCAGTGCCAGCGCCTCGTCGGTCTCGGCCTGGACGACGGCGTCGAAGGACGTGTCCTCCAGCGCATCGGCCAGCTCGACCGGGAGGCCGGCGCGCTCCAGCACCGGCGTCAGGTACTCGCGGGTGCCCCGCTCGGCGCCGGTCGCCCCCGGGTCGGGCGCGGTGTCGAAGATGCGCTGCCCCAGGGCCGCGTACAGCGTGCCGACGGCGGCCCGGCCGTGCTCGGCGCGGCTGCGGGCGGCCACCCGCAGCAGTCGCAGGCCGGCGGTGTGCCCGGCCTCGTACTCCGGCGGGAACTGGGCGTCGTAGTCGACGTGGGCGTTGATCAGCCGCAGCGAGATGAACCGCCAGTCGACGGTGTAGTCGCGCTGGGACTGCACCAGGCGCACCCACCGGCTGGTCATCCAGGCGAAGGGGCACACCGGGTCGAAGTAGAAGTGCAGGTCCGCGTCCGCCATGGCCCGAGGCTGCCACGGCCGGCGGCGGATGGCGTGTCGGCGGGTGGGACGCGGAACCGCGGGGTACCGGTCGGCCCATGCGCGGCGGCCCTCGGCCGCCGGCCCGTCCCCGACACCTGGAGCCCAGCCATGGCCCGCAACACGCTCTCCCGTTCCCTGCACGACGTCGGCCTCGCCGCCTGGTTCGGCGGCACCCTGGCCAACGCGGTCGCCCTGAACGAGGCCGCCGCCGAGGCCGGCAGCGCCAAGGCCGCCGGCGCCGTCGCCAACGCCGGCTGGAACCGGTGGACGCCGGTCAACGCCGCCGCGATCGGTGCGCACCTGATCGGCAGCGTCGGCCAGCTCCAGGCCAACAAGCGCCGCGTCGCCCAGCAGCAGGGCGCCGCTGGCATGTCGGTCGTCAAGACCGCCCTCACCGCCGCCGCCCTGGGTGTCACCGCCTACAGCCGGGCGTTGGGCCAGATCGTCGCCGCCGGCGGCGCCACCCCGTCCAAGCGGGGCACCAAGCCGTCCAAGCGGGCCCGCGCCGAGGTCGCCGTCGCCCAGGAGCGGCTCGACACGCTGCAGTGGGTCATCCCGGCGCTGACCGGCGCGCTGGTCGTCGTCAGCTCCTACGCCGGGGAGCAGCAGCGCCCGTCGGAGGTGCTGCGCGGCGTCTCCCAGAAGAACCCCACCGTCTGATCACCCCGGGCCGTGGCGTCGGTGCTGGTCACCGGCGCCACGGCCTGCCACCCTCGGGTGGTGTCCGTTCTCGTTCCGCGACGGCCGTGGTGGGTGCAGACCCTCGGGCTCGGCCTGGTGTTCACCGCCTACGGCGCCTTCCTGCTCGGCACCGACGACGACCTCGACCTCTCCCTGACCCAGGCGCTGCTCAGCGGGCTGCTCGTGGGGGTGGTCGCCGGGCTGGCCGGATCGCGGGGCGCCCGCCGGGAGGACGCCCGGTTCCGGGAGGTCACCGCCGGGCTGAGCCGCCACGCCGCCCGGACGGCGGACCGCGCGTCGCGCCGGGGCCCCGTGCCGACCGACCCGCGGGTGCGCGTCGCCGCCGTCCGGCTGCTCGACGGGCGGCGGGCGGCGACCAGCGCCCAGCTGGTGGTCGGTGCACTGGCCTTCACGCTGGCCACGGGCTGCGCCGTGCTGCTCGCGCTGAACGACACGCCGTGGTGGTGGCTGGGCGCCGTCGGCTTCGGCGCGGCGGCGGTGGCCTGGTGCTTCGAGCCGGCCCGGCTGCGGCGTCGCCGGGCGCGGCTCACCGATGACCCGGTGGCCGCCTGAGCGACGCCGTCCGGTCGGTCAGGCGAGCACGGACCGCGCCGCGCTGACCGCGTCCCGGCTCGCCTTCGCCCGGTACAGCTGGGCGTCGGCCGAGGCCAGCAGGGCCCGTGGGTCGGCCCCGTCCCCGACCGCGGCGGCGACGCCGAGGGACAGGCTGATCCCCGGGCCGCTGAAGCCCGCCGGCCACAGGGCGTGGGCCTCGGCCCGCACCCGCTCGGCCAACCGCACGGCGTCGACCAGCTCGGCGCCGGGCAGCAGCAGGGCGAGCTCGTCCCCGCCCAGCCGGGCCACCAGGTCACCGCCGCGCACCCGGCTGCGGAGCAGCTGCGCCACCGCTTGCAGGGCCGCGTCACCGGCCGCGTGGCCGAACCGGTCGTTGACCTGCTTGAAGTGGTCCAGGTCGATGAGCACGACCGCCACCGGGGTGCCGGCTTCCCGGGCCCCGGAGCACCGCGTCGCGAGCGCGGTGTCCCAGCGCCGCCGGTTCGCCAGGCCGGTGAGCGGGTCCTCGTGGCTGAGACGCTCCAGCCGCACGAGCAGTTCCTGGGTGCGCTGCTGCTCTGCCTCCAGGCGCCGGCGCGCGACGAACTCGCGCAGGGCCAGCTGCCAGCGGTGCCAGTGGGCGACCAGCACCACCAAGCTCGTGATGGCGAGGAACACGACGACGGCCACGACGAGCCGCGCGGGGACCGGTGTGGGGTCGAGGGGGACCGCCACGAGGAACGCGGCCCACGTGCACAGCACCAGGCGGACCGTCCAGCGGGGCCGGACCACCAGCAGCAGCCCGCTGGCGTGCAGCGCCAGCGACAGGCCCAGCAGGTAGAACTCCAGGTGCCGCACCTCGGTGAGCATCCACGCGGTCGTCACCTGGACCACCGCGAGCAGGGCGAAGACCAGTGCCCCGGGGTACCGCCGGCCCACCGGCCGGCGCCACAGCACCAGCAGCAGCGCCCAGATCAGCGCCGTGCCCACCGCGCGCACGGCGAGCAGCCGGCCGGCCGCGGCGGGCTCCAGGGCCGCGTCGAGCACCGCCCACCCCGGGTAGCCGACCGCGGCCACCGAGCCGGCCGCGAGCCCCGACGTGCGGGCCCGGCCGGCGACGTGGCGGCGGACCTCGGCGGAGTCGACGTCGGCGGCGCGCACACGGCCGCGCGCCGGGAGGGGGCCGGCAGCGGGCGCGCGGAGGGCATGCCCGTCCGATCGGCCGGATCACCCGAGCACTGGACGCACCCGCCAGGGACGCCCCCTCCGATGGGGGGGGTCAGCGGCGCAGCGCGGGGAAGCCGTCGGCGAGCTGGTCGAAGGCGCTGTGCAGCGAGACCGCCAGGGTCATCTCCCCGTCGGCCAGCCACACCTCGAACGCGGTCGTCGCCGCGGCGCGGGTGCTGGTGGCCACCAGCCGGGGCAGCAGCGCGTCCGGCGTCGTCCCGGCGCGCCGGGCGACGTGCTCGGCCACCACCCGGTCGACGGCGGCGTAGCGCAGCTGGGAGTGCGCCTGCAGCGCCGGCTCGGTGAGGATCAGCCGCATCCGCTGCCGCAGCAGGGGCAGGTCGGCCGCGGCGTAGTCGTTGACCGCCACGTAGGCCGCGCAGATCGAGGCCATCACCGGCTGGGTGTCGTCGGTGGCGGCCAGCCGGGACTCCAGGCGCGCGACGTGGCCGGCGAAGTCGCCCCACACGGCGTCGGCCTTGGTGGCGAAGTAGCGGAAGAACGTGCGCCGGCTGATCCCGGCGGCGTCGGCGACCTCGTCGGTGGTCACCTGCTCGAAGCCGGTGCCGGTGAACAGCTCCAGCGCCGCCTGCTCGATCCGGGCCCGCGTGAGGTCACGCGCGTCCCCGGCCACCGTCTCGACCACCCCGCCATCCTCTCTCTTCCGCCGCGCGGAAAGGGCCCCTCGTCTCCCTTGTCGGTGGCACTGGGTGTCACCTAGCGTCGCCGGGGTCAGCGTGACCCAGCTCACCCGGAGGCAATGGTGCCCGAGACCACGCAGCAGGACAGCCAGATCGAGACCGCCGCGCCCGCCGAGGAGGCGCTGGTCGAGGAGTCCCTCGTCGAGGAGGTCTCCATCGACGGCATGTGCGGCGTCTACTGAGCCGACCGTGTCCGCCCCCGCTCCGGCCGCAGCAGCCGGTTTCGATCCCGCACTCCCCTGGCGGCGGGCCCGGTCGGTCGCGCTGCGGCCGGAGCCGTTCGGCGCGCTGGTCTACCACTTCGGCAACCGGAAGCTCTCCTTCCTGAAGTCGAAGGCGCTGGTCCGGGTCGTGGAGTCCCTCGCCGACCACCCCAGTGCGGCGGCCACGCTCGCCGCCTGCGACGTGCCGGAGGCCCAGCGCCCGGCGTACGTGAAGGCCCTGGCCGACCTCGCCCGCTCCCAGATGATCGAGAGGCGATCCGCATGACCGCCGTTCTGCCCTCCCGCCCCGCCGTCGAGCGCCCCACCGGCGGCCGGCTGGTCGACCAGTTCGAGTACGGCCTCGACGCCCCCATCTGCCTGACCTGGGAGCTCACCTACGCCTGCAACCTGGCGTGCGTGCACTGCCTGTCCTCCTCCGGACGGCGCGACCCCCGCGAGCTGTCCACCGCCGAGGCCGAGGCGGTCATCGACGAGCTGCAGCGGATGCAGGTCTTCTACGTCAACGTCGGCGGCGGGGAGCCCACCGTCCGGCCGGACTTCTGGCACCTGCTGGACTACGCCATCGGCCACGACGTCGGGGTCAAGTTCTCCACCAACGGCGTGAAGCTGGACAAGACCCGCGCCGCGCAGCTGGCCCGCACCGACTACGTCGACGTGCAGATCTCCCTCGACGGCGCGACCGCGGAGGTCAACGACCGGGTCCGCGGCGCCGGCTCGTTCGCCACCGCCACGAGGGCGCTGGAGAACCTGGCCGAGGCCGGGATGAAGGACTTCAAGGTCTCGGTCGTCGTCACCCGGGAGAACGTCTCCCAGCTCGACGACTTCAAGGCGCTCACCGACCGCTACGGCGCCCAGCTGCGGATCACCCGATTCCGCCCCTCCGGCCGTGGTGCGGACGTCTGGGACCAGCTGCACCCGACCCAGGCGCAGCAGCGGGAGCTCTACTCCTGGCTGCTGGCCAACGGCGACGGCGTGCTCACCGGCGACTCGTTCTTCCACCTCTCCGCGTTCGGCGAGGCCCTGCCCGGGCTGAACCTGTGCGGCGCCGGCCGGGTCGTCTGCCTGATCGACCCGGTCGGTGACGTCTACGCCTGCCCGTTCGCCATCCACGAGAACTTCCTCGCCGGCAACGTGCGCAGCGAGGGTGGGTTCCAGCGGGTCTGGCAGACCTCGGACCTGTTCACCGAGCTGCGCAGCCCGCAGACCGGCGGCGCGTGCACCAAGTGCGCCCACTTCGACGCCTGCCGCGGTGGCTGCATGGCGGCGAAGTTCTTCACCGGCCTGCCGCTGGACGGCCCGGACCCGGAGTGCGTGCAGGGCCACGGGGAGACCGCACTGGCGGCTCGGGACCTGGAGCTGGTCACGCCCAAGAGCCACCTGGACCACTCGCACAAGGGCCCGGTCCGCGGCCAGCCCACCCTGCTCGGGATGCCGAGCATCCCCGCTCGGCCGACACCCGCACCGCCCGCCCGGATCTGCGACGAGTCGCCGCTGGCCGGGCTGCAGCTCGGCTGACCGGGCCGCCCGCCGCGCTGTTGCCCACAGCGCGGCGGACCGGGGCGCCCGGCCTCAGAGGTCGACGCGCTCGTTCTCGCCGCCGTCGTAGGCCTGGCCGGTGAGCTTGGCCTTGGCGAAGCTGATGACGCTCGCGACCCGGCCCCCGGGGGAGTTCCAGTACTCCGCGGAGGTCGCCTCCACCCGCAGCAGCACGACGTCAGCGTCGTCCGGGCCGTCGGGGAACCACGCCTCCACGGCCTTGTTCCACAGCTTCTGCTTCTTCGCCAGGTCGTCGATCACCACCGCGATCCCGGTCAGCGACACCCAGCTGGAGCTGCCGGAGGTGGCCACGTTGACCTGGGGGCGCTCACGCACCTGGGCGACCTTGCGGGAGTCGCGCGCGGCGAAGAACCACAGGTCGCCGTCGAACTCCACCTCCTGCATCGCCATCGGCCGGCTCATCAGGGTGCCGTCGAGGGCGGTGGTGGTGAGCGCGGCGATCCGCTCGTCCTTCAGCAGCTCGGCGACCTTGCGGGTCTCGTCGTTGGAGGTCATGGGCTGCTCCCTGCCCCGCGCCGGGGCGGGTGACACCCCGTCTGGCAGGGTTCCGGACGTGCGGCTGAGCGGGGCCAGGTGGCCGGAGATCGGGTCGCGGCCGCTGGTCGTCGTCCCGCTGGGGTCGGTCGAGCAGCACGGCCGGCACCTGCCGCTGGCCACCGACACCGTCGTCGCCCGCGCCGTCGCCGAGGCCGCCGTCCCCGACCTGGACGGCGCCTGGCTGGCGCCCGAGCTGGGCTACGGCGCCAGCGGCGAGCACGAGGGCTTCCCCGGCACCATCTCCCTCGGCACCGAGGCGCTCACCGCGCTGCTCACCGAGTACGGCCGCTCCGCCGGGCGGTGGGCCGGCCGGGTGCTGGTGGTCAACGGCCACGGCGGGAACCTGGACGCGCTGCGCGCGGCGGTGCCGCTGCTGCGCACGGAGCGGCGGGACGTCGCCTGGTTCCCCTGCGGCGTTGCCGGGGGCGACGCGCACGCCGGGCGCACCGAGACGTCACTGATGTTGCACGTGGAACCGGACGGGGTGGACGAGGCGGTCGCCACCCCCGGGGTGACGACGCCGATCGGCGAGCTGCTGCCGCGGCTGCGGGCCGAGGGGGTGCGCGGGGTCAGCCCGGACGGCGTGCTGGGCGACCCGACCGGTGCCTCGGCGGCCGAGGGGGCGGAGCTGCTGGCCGGGATGGTGCGCCGGCTGGTGGCCGCCGTCGCCGGCTGGGACGTCGACCCCACCGGCCGCCTCCGCGGCTGAACGCCGAACGGCCGCCCCGGCGGCCCACCTGGGCGCCGGGACGGCCGTTCGGGGTGGCTCAGCTGACGGCGTCGGCGAACAGCGGGACGGCGTTCTCCAGCGCGTACTGGGTGGCCAGCGGGGTGCCGATCGAGAACGCGTTGGTCAGCGTGGTGTCGTCGAGCACCACCGCGCGGCCGTCCTGCACGGAGGGCACCGCCTGGAACAGGGCGTCGTCGGTGATCTCGCTGGCGTCGATGAAGATCGGGAACATCACCGTGAGGTCGGCGTCCAGCAGCGGGAGCTGCTCGTTGCTCAGCGAGACGGAGAAGCTGTCCTCGGCCAGCTCCTGCACCGCGGGGGAGTTGGTGAAGCCCAGCTGCTCCATGAACTCCACCCGGGTGTCGCCCTCGACGTAGGCGCCGTAGCCCTCGCTGGTGCGGGTGCCGACGACCACGGTCTTCCCGTCGAACTCGGGGTGCGCGGCGGCGGCGTCGGCGAACGCCTGGTCGACCTCGGCCTGCAGCGCGGCGGCCTCCTCGCTCTTGCCGAGCGCGGCGCCGATCATCTCCAGCTGCTGCTCCGGGCTGGTCAGGTACTGGTCGGCGCCCTCGGGCTGCCCGATCGTCGGCGCGATGGCGCTCAGCGCGTCGTAGCGCTCCTGGGTGGCCGGGGACTTGGTGTCCAGGATCAGGTCCGGGTCGAGCGCCGCGATCGCCTCGTAGCTGGGCTCGATCGTCTCGATGAGCTCCGGTGCCTCGTCGTAGAGCCCCTCGGCCCACGGGCCCACGCCCTCGCCGCCGAAGCCCAGCCAGTCGCTCGCGCCCACCGGCTGCACGCCCAGCGCCAGCGCCGTCTCGGCGTCGCCCCAGCCCAGCGCCACCACCCGGGTCGGCTCCTCGGGCACCTCGACCTCACCGAAGGCGGTGTCCACGGTGACCGGGAAGGCGCCGGACGAGCTGCTGGACGGCGTGCCACCCCCGGCGCTGGTCTCCTCGTCGCCGGAGTCGGAGCCGCAGCTGGTGACGACGAGTGCGGCGGCCAGCAGGGCGGTGCCCCGGAGGACGGTGCCGCGGAGGGCGGTGCGGGACATGCAGTGCTCCTTCAGGTGGTCAGGTGAGGCTGACCTCACCACACGGAGGTCACGGTCCGGTCACCGCGCACCCGCGAACGCACTGGCCGGACGCGTGCCGGAACCGACACACTGCCGCAGTGCTGCTGACCCTCTCGACCACCCACGAACCCGCCACCGACCTGGGCTTCCTGCTGCACAAGAACCCTGCCCGGGCGCAGCAGGTCGAGGTCTCCACCGGGGTCGCGCACGTGTTCTACCCGGAGGCGACCGAGCAGCGGTGCACCGTCGCGCTGCTGCTGGAGGTCGACCCGATCGGGCTGGTCCGCGGCGCGCGGGGCGCCGCCGCCGAGGGCTTCAGCCTCGGCCAGTACGTCAACGACCGCCCGTACGCGGCGTCCAGCCTGCTCGCCGTCGCCCTGGGCAAGGCCTTCGCCAGCGCCCGCCGCGGGGTCAGCAAGGAGCGGCCGGACCTGGTCGGGCGGCCGCTGCCGCTGGAGGTGCACCTGCCGGCGCTGTCCTGCCGGGGCGGCGCGGAGCTGGCCGAGCGGTTCTTCACCCCGCTGGGCTGGACGGTGCAGGCCACCCCGCTGCCGCTGGACGAGCAGTTCCCGGAGTGGGGCGACTCGCGGCTGGTCGACCTGCGGCTGACCGGCACGATGCGGCTGGCCGACGCGGTCAACCACCTCTACGTCGCCCTGCCGGTGCTCGACGACGCCAAGCACTACTGGGTCAGCACCGACGAGGTCGACAAGCTGCTGCGCGCCGGGCAGGGCTGGCTGGCCACCCACCCCGACCGGGAGCTGATCACCCAGCGGTACCTGGCGCACCGCCGGTCGCTGGCCGGGCAGGCGCTCGCCCGGCTCGCCGAGGTCGACGACACGGACGCCGAGACGTTCGACGACGCCGTGCCCACCGACCTGCCCGCCGACGCGCCCGCCGACCGGCCCACCCCGCTGGCCCAGCTGCGGGCCGGCGCCGTGCTCGCCGCGCTCCGGGCCGCCGGCGCCCACCGCGTCGTCGACCTGGGCTGTGGCAGCGGCGCGCTGCTCCCGGCGCTGCTCGGCGAGCCGTCGTTCACCGAGGTGGTCGGGGTCGACGTCAGCGCCCGCGCCCTGCAGGTCGCCGCCCGCCGGCTGCACCTGGACCGGATGCCGGAGCGCCAGCGGGCGCGGCTCACCCTCGTGCAGAGCGCTCTCACCTACCGGGACGCCCGGCTGGCCGGCTACGACGCCGCCGTGCTCATGGAGGTCGTCGAGCACCTGGACCCCGACCGGTTGCCGGCGCTGGAGGACGCCGTCTTCGCCGCGGCATCACCGGGCACCGTCGTCGTCACCACGCCCAACGTGGAGCACAACGTGCGGTACCCCGCGCTGGCCGCCGGCGGGTTCCGGCACCGCGACCACCGCTTCGAGTGGACCCGGGCGGAGTTCGCCGGCTGGGCGGAGGGGGTCGCCGCGCGGCACGGGTACACGGTGCGGTTGCTCGGCGTGGGGGAGGACGACCCGCAGGTCGGGCCGCCGACCCAGCTGGCGGTCTTCACCCGGGGCGTCGTCGCGGAGGTGGCGGCATGACCGAGCTCGCGATCCCGGACCTGGCGCTGGTGGTGCTGATCGGGGCCTCCGGCGCGGGCAAGTCCACCTTCGCCCGCGCGCACTTCCGCCCCACCCAGGTGCTCTCCAGCGACGTCTGCCGCGGCCTGGTCGCCGACGACGAGGACGACCAGTCGGCCACCCCGGACGCCTTCGCCGTCCTGCACTTCATCGCCGCGACCCGGTTGCGCGCCGGCCGGCTCACCGTCGTCGACGCCACCAACGTCAAGCGGGAGGACCGCGCTTCGCTGGTGCAGCTGGCCCGCGACCACGACGTCCTGCCGGTGGCGATCGTGCTCGACCTGCCCGAGGGGGTGTGCCAGGAGCGCAACGCCGCCCGCACGGACCGGGACCTGCCGCGCGGGGTGGTCAGCCGGCAGCGCGCCGAGCTGCACCGCGGCCTCCGCGGGCTGTCCCGGGAGGGCTTCCGCAAGGTGCACCGGCTCACCTCGGTGGCCGACGTCGAGTCCGCGGTGGTCACCTGGGAGAAGCAGTACAACGACGAGCGGGAGCGGACCGGCCCGTTCGACGTCGTCGGCGACGTGCACGGCTGCCGGGCGGAGCTGGAGGAGCTGCTCACCGCCCTCGGCTGGCAGCTGGCGCGCGACGACGCCGGCCGGCCGGTCGGCGCCACCCACCCCGGGGGCCGGACGGCGCTCTTCCTCGGCGACCTGGTCGACCGCGGGCCCGACTCCCCGGGCGTGCTGCGGCTGGTCATGGGCATGGTGCGCGCCGGCACCGCGTTGTGCGTGCCCGGCAACCACGAGAACAAGCTGGTCAAGGCGCTGCGCGGGCGCGACGTGCAGGTCACCCACGGCCTGGCCGAGACGCTGGAGCAGCTCTCGGCGGAGAGCCCGGAGTTCCGCGCCGACGTCGAGCAGTTCTGCGACGGCCTGGTCAGCCACCTCGTGCTGGACGGCGGCGCGCTGGTGGTCGCGCACGCCGGGCTGCCCGAGCACCTGCAGGGCCGGTCCAGCGGCAGGGTGCGCAGCTTCGCCCTCTACGGCGACACCACCGGGGAGACCGACGAGTTCGGGCTGCCGGTGCGCTACCCGTGGGCGCAGGACTACCGCGGCCGGGCGACGGTGCTCTACGGCCACACCCCGGTGCCCGAGCCCGAGTGGGTCAACAACACGATGTGCCTGGACACCGGCTGCGTGTTCGGCGGCCGGCTCACCGCGCTGCGCTACCCCGAGCGCGAGCTGGTCGCCGTGCCCGCGCAGCGCACCTGGTACGAGCCGGCCCGCCCGTTCCTGAGCGCGGACGACGCACCGCCGGCCCGGCCGGACGCCGTCCTCGACGTCGCCGACGTGCTGGGCAAGCGGGTGGTGGAGACCCGGCTGTCCGGGCGGGTGACCGTGCGCGAGGAGAACGCGGCCGCCGCGATCGAGGTGATGAGCCGGTTCGCGCTGGCGCCGCAGCAGCTGGCCTACCTGCCGCCGACGATGAGCCCGGTCGCCACCTCGGCGCGGGAGGACCGGCTGGAGCACCCGGCCGAGGCCTTCTCCTACTACCGCGGCGAGGGCGTCGACCGGGTCGTCTGCCAGGAGAAGCACATGGGCTCGCGGGCGGTGGCGCTGGTCCGCCGGGCCGACGCCACCGGCGACCCGGACCGGCCGGTCACCGAGCGGGGCGCGCTGTACACCCGCACCGGCCGGTCGTTCTTCGGCGCGGAGCTGACCACGGCCTTCCTCGCCCGGCTGGCCGGGGCGGCGGAGACCGCCGGTCTCTTCGACGAGCTCGGCAGCGACTGGCTGCTGCTCGACGGGGAGCTGCTGCCCTGGTCGGCCAAGGCCGGGGAGCTGATCCGTGGCCAGTACGCCCCGGTCGGCGCCGCCGCCCGCGCCGCGCTGCCGGTGGCCGAGGCGGTGCTCGCCGAGGCGGCCGGCCGGGGCCTGGACGTCGGGGAACTGCTGGACCGCCAGCGTGCCCGCCGGGCCGACGCCGAGGGGTTCACCGCCGCCTACCGGCGCTACTGCTGGCCCACCGACGGGCTCACCGGCACCGCGTTCGCCCCGTTCCAGCTGCTCGCCTCCGCCGGGGCGACCTTCAGCGACCGCCCGCACGACTGGCACCTCGCCGTCGGTGACCGGCTGGCCGCCGCCGACCCCGGGCTGCTGCGCGGCACCGGGCACCGGTTCGTCGACGTCACCGACCCGGCGCAGGAGGAGGCGGCGACCGCCTGGTGGACCGCGCTCACCGCCGGCGGTGGCGAGGGCATGGTGGTGAAGCCGGCCGGCAACCTCACCCGCGGCCGGCGCGGGGTGGTGCAGCCCGGGCTGAAGGTGCGCGGGCGGGAGTACCTGCGGCTGGTCTACGGCCCCGAGTACACCGAGCCGGCGAACCTGACCCGGCTGCGCGAGCGGAACCTGGGCCGCAAGCGCGGGCTGGCGCTGCGCGAGTACGCGCTCGGCCTGGAGGGGCTGGAGCGGCTGGCCCGCGGCGAGCCGCTGTGGCGGGTGCACGAGTGCGTCTTCGCCGTCCTGGCGCTGGAGTCCGAGCCGGTCGACCCCCGGCTCTGAGCCCTGCCCTGCCCGTCGCCCGGGTCAACCCGGGCCGGGTGGGGTGAGGCCGCGTGCGCACGCGGCTCGACCCTGCCCCGGGCGGGTCCACCCGGGAACAGCGAACCCCGGGGGCCGGTTGTACCGGGCAGTCGCGATCAGCCCGCCCCGCCTGGGGGCGGACGTCCCGCGCAGACCGAGAGGACCCACCATGCGCAACGGCATCCACCCCGAGTACCGGACCGTCGTCTTCCAGGACACGTCGACCGGTGCCACCTTCCGCACCCGTTCGACGATCGCCAGCGAGCGCACCGTCGAGCTGGACGGCGAGACCCTGCCCGTGGTCCCGGTCGAGATCAGCGCGTCGTCGCACCCGTTCTGGACCGGCAACCAGCGCGTGCTGGACACCGCCGGCCGGGTCGAGAAGTTCAACCAGCGGTACGGCGCCCGCACCCGCGGCTGACCGCCCGCAGCACCTGACGCCCCCGTCGGCCCTCCCCGGGCCGGCGGGGGCGTCGTCGTGTGCGGGCCCGTTACCGTCCGGCACGTGCTGACGACGCCGTCCCCGCCGGAGGAGCCGCTGCCCACCGGGCTGGTGGTCCGGCTGGACCCCGCCGTGCAGCGCCGGGAGGACGGCGCGGTGCTGGTCGGCGGCTCGCCCCTGCGGCAGCTGCGCCTGGCCCCCGCCGCCCGCGCGATGGTCGACGGGGACCGGGTGACCGTCACCGACGCCCGCAGCGCCACCCTCACCGGCCGGCTCGTCGACGCCGGGATCGCCCACCCGGAGGTCTCGCCCGCCGCCACCGGCGACGTCACGATCGTCGTCCCGGTGAAGGACCGCACCGACGGGCTCACCCGGCTGTTGGCCGCCCTGCGCGCGGATCCGGGGACGGCGGCCTGCCCGGTGGTCGTGGTCGACGACGGCTCGGCCGACCCGGTCCAGGTGGCCGGGGCGCAGGTGATCCGGCACGAGCAGGCACGGGGGCCGGCCGCGGCCCGCAACGCCGGGCTCCGGGTGGCGACCACGCCGCTGGTGGCGTTCGTCGACTCCGACTGCGTGCCCGAGCCCGGCTGGCTGGGGCTCCTGGCCGGGCACCTGGGCGCCGACCCGCGGCTGGCGCTGGCCGCACCGCGGATCACCGCGCTGCCGGTGCGGGCCGAGGGCTGGGTGGCCCGGTACGAGGCGCTGTCGAGCGCGCTGGACATGGGGGAGCGGACGGCGCTGGTGCACCCGCGCAGCGCCGTCCCCTACGTGCCCAGCGCGGCGCTGCTCGCCCGGCGGTCGGCGATCGGCGACGGCTTCGACGAGTCGATGCAGGTGGCGGAGGACGTCGACCTGGTGTGGCGGCTGATCGGCGCGGGCTGGCGGGTCCGCTACGAGCCCGCCGCCCGGGTGGCGCACGAGCACCGGGTCGACCCGCGGGACTTCCTCACCCGCCGCGCCTTCTACGGCAGCGGCGCGGCGCTGCTGGCCCAGCGGCATGGGGCGCTCGTCGCTCCCGTGGTGCTCTCCCCGTGGTCGGGCGCGGCCTGGGCGCTCGCGCTCACCGGCCGGCCGGCCGGGGCGCTGGCCGCCACCGCCGTGCTGGCCGAGGCGTCCCGACGGCTGGCCGTCCGGGTGGCCCCGCCCGGACGGCGGCCGCCGTACCGGTGGGCGGCCGGGCTGGTGCTGCGCGGGACGGCGGGGGCCGGCCGGATGCTCGCCCGCTCGGTGACCCGGCACCACTGGCCGCTCGCGCTGGCCGCGGCGCTGGTCTCCCGCCGGGCGCGGGCGCTGGTGCTCGCGGTGCTGGCCGGGGACGCCGTCGCCGCCTGGTGGCCGCACCGGGCGGAGGTCGACCTCGCGGCCTTCGCCGCCGGCCGCCGGCTGGAGGACCTCGCCTACGGGGCCGGGCTGTGGGCCGGCGCCTGGCGGGCCCGGGACGCCACCGCGCTGCTGCCGGTCGCGCCGCCGCCCGTCGCCGGCTGAACCCTGCCCCGGGCTGGTGGGGGCGCCGGCTGACACGCCCGGGTGACGTTTCGGTGAACAACCACCTGGGCTACCCGGGGGCTGGAACAAGCTGACGGAGCGCGGCCTTGTCCTGCGCGGTAGTGCGGTGACCAGCGTCGGCCCCGCGAGATGATCGACCACGGGGAGCCCCGCTTGACCACCACCCAGGACACCGCTGCCGCGGCGCCCGCCACCGGCGCGCGGGCACACCGCGCACCGGAGCCGGCACCGCGCAGCCAGGCCCGCACCGCGCTGGTCCTCGGGGCGTTCGTCGCCCTCGGCCCGCTGACCATCGACATGTACCTGCCGGCGCTGCCGACCATCACCGAGGACCTGCAGACCACCTCGGCGACGGTGCAGCTCACCCTCACCGGCACGCTCGTCGGCCTCGCCCTGGGCCAGCTGGTGCTCGGCCCGCTGGCCGACGCGCTGGGCCGGCGCCGCCCGCTGCTGGCCGGTACCGCGGTGCACGTGCTGGCGTCGCTGCTGGTGCTCGTCGCCCCCAACGTCGCCGTGCTCGGCGCGCTGCGGTTCTTCCAGGGGGTCGGCGCCGCCGCCGGTGCGGTGATCGCGATCGCCGTCGTCCGGGACCTGTTCACCGGCCGGGCCGCGGCCACCATGCTCTCCCGGCTGTTCCTGGTGATCGGCGCGGCACCGGTGCTCGCCCCGACCATCGGTGGCGAGGTGCTCCGGTTCACCTCCTGGCGCGGGGTGTTCGTCGTCCTCGCCGTCTACGGCGCGCTGCTGGTCGCCATGGGCTGGTTCGCGCTGCGTGAGACCCTGCCGCCGGAGCGCCGGCGCAGCAACGGCGTCGTCGGCACGCTGCGCGGCTACCGGGCCCTGCTGCGGGACCGCACCTACGTCGGCCTGGTGCTCGTCGCCGGCCTGACCATGGCCGGGCTGTTCGCCTACGTCTCCGGCTCGTCCTTCGTCTACCAGCGCGACTTCGGCCTGAGCGAGCAGCAGTTCGGCCTGTTCTTCGGTGCCGGGGCGGTCTTCCTGATCGGCGCCACGCAGTTCAACCCGGTGCTCCTGCGCTGGTTCGGCCCGGCCCAGATCCTGGTCTCGGCCACGATCGCCGGCGCGGTCGCCGGCGCGGTGCTGCTGGCGCTGGCCGCCACCGGCACCGGCGGTCTGTTCGGCGTGGCGATCCCGCTGTGGGGCGTGCTCGCCGCCTGCGGTCTCGCGCTGCCCAACGCCCCGGCGCTGGCGCTGTCCCGGCACGGGGAGGCCGCCGGCACCGCCGCGGCGCTGCTCGGCGCGGTGCAGTTCGGCGTGGGCGCCGCGGTCTCCCCGGTGGTGGGGCTGCTCGGCAACGACGCGGTCGCCATGGGCACGGTGATCGTCGGGTCGCTGGTGCTCGCGCTGGTGGTCCTCTTCACCGTCGTCCGGCCGTGGGAGCTGACCGACGTCGACCCCGCCGACACCCCGGCCGTCGCGCACTGACGTCCGCGGCGCCGGTGGTCAGCCGATGACCACCGGCGCCGAGGTGCCGACCTGGAACAGCCGGGCCACCCCGGTGCTCGGGCTGAGCGTCTCCTCCTCCAGCCAGAACACGTAGGGGACGCCGGGGGTCAGCCCGGGCAGCACGACGGCCTGCTCCTGGCACCCCTCGGCCGCGGGCACCTGCAGCCGGACCGGGTCGGCCTGCTCGCCCGGCACCAGCACCTGGCTCACCGCGGACACCCGGTAGGACAGCACCTCGGGCCGGTTCGCGGTCATCCAGCTCACCGTCGCCGACCCGGGACCGGGGACGACGCCGGGGTCCATCCGCCGCGGTGTGGTGAAGCCACCGCACGGGTCGGGGCGCGGGGTGAGCTCCGGCGGCTCGCCCACGTTGGCGTTGGGCATCACGACGATCCGGTGCGGCCGCGGCGGCTGGGGCACGACCAGGCCGGTGTCCGCCTGCCGGGCGGCCGCCGAGCCGGCGTGCGCCAGCCCCTCGCTGGTCACGGCCGCGGTGAACGGGTCGGTGCCCACCGGGCTGTCGACGTTCAGCTGCGCGCCGACGGCGACGCCGCGACTGGTGGTGGTCACCTCCAGCACCGTGGGGGCGACCTGCGTGGCCGCGACCAGCAGCCCACCGGCGACGGCGAGCGTGGGCACCACCCAGCGCCCGGGGTGCCGCGCCGGGCGGCGCTTCCTCCTGCGGGTCGGGGTGGTCCTGCGCGGTCCGGCCATCGCCGCCTCTCCTCGGGTCCTCCCGGGAGTCTCGGCAGCAGCGCTCCGGGTTCGCGCCGAAACCCGGAGGCGCGTGCCACACCGGCCGGGGGGAATGCCGGGACGGCAGGGTGTCCTTGGCACCGGCTGTGAGCGCAGCACCCTCGGCAACGACCACCCCGGCCACGACGGCGGAGCCGGCGCTGCCCTCGGCGCGCACCGCGGCCCTGGCGATCGGGGCGCTGGGCCTGGGCGGCTTCGCCATCGGGACCACCGAGTTCGTCACCATGGGCCTGCTGCCGGACATCGCCGCCGGCACCGGGGTCACCATCCCCGAGGCCGGCCACTACATCTCCGCCTACGCGCTCGGCGTCGTCATCGGCGCACCGGTGCTCGCCGCGCTGGGCGCCCGGCTCCCCCGCCGCGGGCTCGCCGTCGGCCTGATGGTCGCCTTCCTGGTCGGCAACGCGCTCACCGCGCTGGCCCCCGGGTACCCGACCCTGCTGCTGGCCCGGTTCGTCGGCGGGCTGCCGCACGGGGCCTACTTCGGGGCGGCGTCGCTGATCGCCGCCTCGCTGGTCGCCCCGCACCTGCGCGGCCGCGCGGTCAGCTCGGTGATGCTGGGGCTGGCCGCGGCCAACGTCGCCGGCGTGCCCGCGGGAACGTGGCTCGGCCAGCACCTGGGCTGGCGGTCGGCCTTCTGGGCGGTGGTGGGCATCGCCGTCGTCACGGTCGTGGCGATCCTGCTGGTGGTGCCCTCGTCGCCGGGGCGCCAGGACGCCTCCATGCGCGCCGAGCTCGGCGCGCTGCGCCGCCCGCAGGTGCTGCTCACCCTGGGGGTGGCCACCGTCGGCTTCGGCGGTCTCTTCGCCATGTACAGCTACATCGCGCCCACCGTCACCGACGTCACCGGGATGTCCGCCGGGTTCGTGCCGGTGGTGCTGCTGGCCTTCGGCCTCGGGGGCCTGCTGGGGACGGCGCTGGGTGGCCGGCTGGCCGACCGGGCGCTGTTCCCCTCGCTGGTCGGCGCCACGATCGCCACCGGCGTGCTGCTGGCGCTGATGCTGGTCGGGTCGCTGCAGGCGGTCACCCTGATCGCGAACGTCTTCCTGGTCGCCGCGTCGGCCTCGACGATGGTGGTGCTGCTCCAGCTGCGGCTGATGGAGGTCGCCGGCGAGGCGCAGATGCTCGGCGCCGCGCTGAACCACTCCGCGCTCAACGCCGCCAACGCCCTCGGCGCCTGGCTCGGCGGGCTGGTCATCGCCGCCGGCTGGGGCTACCGAGCGCCCAGCGGCGTCGGCGCCGGGCTGGCCGTGCTCGGCCTGGGCTTCCTGCTCGCCTCCGCAGTGCTGCGCCGCCGGGAGCTCGCCGCTCGCTGACCGCGCGGTGGGTCAGCCGCGCCGGTCCAGCGGCCGGGTGGGCCGGTCCGTCCGGCCGCGTCAGCGGTCAGCGGCGCCGCGGAACCGGGCCAGCGCGGCGGCGACGTCCACCAGCTCGGGGACGGCGCCGCGGACCGGCCAGCGCTCCACCGCGCCGGCCGAGCACCAGACCGCACGACCCGCGGCCACGGTCACGTGATCCGGGGGGCTGGTCACCGCGACCGAGCCCCGCGGCGCCCCGGTCGCCGCATCGATCTCGGTGAGCAGCCAGCGCTGCCGGTCGTCGGTCGGGTCGATCCCGGCCGCGGTCGGGTCCCAGTCGTCCGGCGGATGGGTCCACCACCAGCTCCGGCCGTCCATCGCCCAGCCACGCAGCACCCGCCCGGGCAGCGGGTCGCCCACGCGCAGGTCGACGTCCACCGGCCGCAGCTCCGCCTCCGGACCCTGGAGGGCCGGGCGCACCCCGCCGACCAGCCCGAGCACGTGCCGGACGCCGGTCAGCGGCGGTCCCTCGAGGAGCTCGCCGGCCCGGTCGAGGTGTGCCAGCCGCGGATCGTCCCCCTGGAGTGCGAGCAGGAAGCCGTCGGGGACCGCGACCAGTTCCACGACCCGGTCGGCGGCCGCCGGCACCTCGATGACCCCGCCGTCCCGGGTGTGGAGCCGGAGCGCCGTAGGGCTGCGCGGATCGCCGGGATCGCGGCGCGACACGGTGGCCAGCGTCCCGCCCGATGCCGCCGCCAGCCACACCGGGACGTCGTCCACCAGGTGCACCGGGCCGTCCCGCTCGCAGCGGTGCGTGCCGTCCGGACCGGTGAGCCAGCAGCCGCTGGCGTCGGTGTGCAGGGTCCGCCCGCGTTCCTGCCCGGCGGGGAGGATCTCGCCGGGCCAGGGGTGCTCGGCCACGACCTCCATCCTGGTGCGGCCACCGTGCAGCCGGACGAGCAGCGGCAACCGCTCGTCGGCCACCCAGAGGTCGTCGCCGTACCCGCCGACCGCCCCGGGCAGCAGTGCTGGGCGGAGCGGGAGCGGCGGGACGTCGTCGAGGTCCAGGTCCACCAGGACGCCGGTCTCCTGCACCCACGGGTCGGCGTGGACGGGGGCGTACCAGCGGCCGGGCTCCATGCCCGGCGGTGGACGCACCCCGGAGTCGAACCAGCGCGGTGCGGTCTCCACGTCCCGCAGCCGGTGGCCGCCCGGCAGCGGGCGCCAGATCTCCGACTCCGCCGGGTCCCGGGTCACCGCGACCACCTGCACCCGGGTCACCCGGCCGCGGGTGGGCCAGCCGTCGGTGCCGAGCAGCAGGTCGACCAGGAGGGTGCCGCGCAGCTCCACCTCCCCCACGACCGGACGCGGCGCCGGCCAGATCGCCTGCCACCCGGCGCCGGCCAGCAGGGTCGGCCAGATGCGTCCGGGGCCCATCGGTACCCCGTCGGCTCGATCTCCGGTCAGCGGCTCGGCCCGGGCCCGCAGCACCGAGGCGGCCGGGTCGCCGTCGACCTCGGTGAAGCCCAGCGGGTAGGCCTCCACCCGACCGACAACCGGTGGCCGGACCGCCCCGTCCTCGATGGCGAGCGCGGTGACCAGCACGCGCAGTGCCCGGTTCACGGGTTCGGACCCAGGACGGCACGCCCGCTGAGCACGGCCGGTCAGCGCCGCGGACGGACCGGGTCCTCCGCCCGGGCCGGGCGCCGGCTCGACCACAGGTGCACCTGGGCGCCGAGCCCCGCGCCCGTCCCGAGCACGAGGAAGCCGATCGCGACCTCCTGGCGATCCGCGCGCTGCTCGGCGCAGGCGATCACGACGTCGGTGGTGTTGTCGCCGATGTACGGGGAGGACCCGAACGCCGCGCCGCACCCGTAGTCCCCCAGCGGCATCGAGGCGCCACCCAGCAGCAGCCCACCGGCGATGGCCACCCCACCGACGGCCTGCAGGGCGCGGGAACGCGCGATGTCCATCGCGGCAGGCTAGGGCACGGATGGCCGCCGGTGGGGCAGGAATGCGCGCGTCCCGTGGTCTGGCGGATCGGCGTGACCGTTGCCACACTCACCTCGCCGGGTGACCCCGGCCACACCTGCCACGCAATGGAGCGGAGGACTCGGTGACCCAGATCAACCTGCGGGTCGACGGGGTGTCCTACACGGACGACGTCGAACCACGGACCCTGCTCGTGCACCACCTGCGGGAACAGCTGGGCAAGGTCGGCACCGTCGTGGGCTGCGACACCAGCAACTGCGGCGCCTGCACCGTGCACCTCGACGGGCACGCGGTGAAGTCCTGCACCGTCTTCGCCGTCCAGGCCGACGGCTGCGAGGTCACCACCGTGGAGGGCCTGTCGGGTGGGTCGGGTGGGCCGGGTGGATCCGGGGTGCTGCACCCGGTCCAGCGGGCGTTCACCGAGATGCACGGCCTGCAGTGCGGCTTCTGCACACCGGGGATGATCATGGCCTCGATCGACCTGCTGCAGGAGAACCCCGACCCCAGCGACGACGAGGTCCGGGAGGGCATCGAGGGCAACCTCTGCCGCTGCACCGGCTACCAGAACATCGTCAAGGCGGTGCGCTCCGCCGCCGCGGAGATGCGCGCGGAGCACGAGGTGACCGTGCCCGGGCTCGTGGACGCCGGGATCGTCGAGCAGGCCGGGGCGGACGAGCGGGTGGCCCAGGCATGACCGTCACCGAGGAGCCCGGCGCCCCCGCCCCCGAGATCGGGCAGGCGCGCCGGCGCAAGGAGGACGCCCGGCTGATCACCGGGCGGACGACGTGGACCGACAACACGGTGCTGCCCGGGATGCTGCACCTCGCGGTGCTGCGCAGCCCGATGGCGCACGCGCGGATCACCGCGATCGACGTCGCCGCCGCCCGCGAGCGGCCCGGGGTGGTCGCCGTCTACACCGGCCGCGACCTCGCCGACGAGCAGGGCTCGCTGCCGTGCGCCTGGCCGGTCACCACCGACATGGTCAACCCCGGGCACCCCTCGATCGCCGTCGACCGGGTCAACCACGTCGGTGAGGCGGTGGCGGTCGTCGTCGCCCGCAGCCGGACGGCGGCCGCGGACGCGCTCGAGGCGATCGAGATCGACTACGAGCCGCTGCCGGTGGTGCTCGACATGGAGCAGGCGGTGCAGGACGGCTCGCCGCTGGTGCACGAGCACACCACGTCCAACACCAGCTACCACTTCGTCTTCGACGCAGGCGACGCCGGCACCGGCGCGGACACCGACGCCGCCTTCGCCGACGCCGAGGTGGTGGTCAGCCGCCGGTTCGTGCAGCAGCGGCTGATCCCGGCGTTCATGGAGCCCCGCTCGGTCGTCGTCCAGCCCCTCGGCGACAACTACACGATGTGGTCGGCCACCCAGGTGCCGCACATCCTGCGGGTGATGGCGGCGATGGTCACCGGCATCCCGGAGCACAAGCTGCGCGTCATCGCCCCCGACGTCGGCGGTGGGTTCGGCGGGAAGCTGCAGGTCAACCCGGAGGAGATCCTCTGCCTGCTGATCGCCCGCCGGCTGGGCAAGCCGGTCAAGTGGACCGAGACCCGCAGCGAGTCGCTGATGACCGCCCACCACGGCCGCGACCAGGTGCAGTTCGTCGACGTCGCCAGCGACCGCGCGGGCAACGTCAAGGGCTTGCGGGTGCGGCTGCTCGCCGACATGGGCGCGTACCTGCGGCTGATCACCCCGGGCGTGCCGGTGCTGGGCGCGTTCATGTTCCCCGGCATCTACAAGTTCCCGGCCTACCGGTTCGAGTGCGACGGCGTCTTCACCAACAAGGTGCCCACCGACGCCTACCGCGGCGCAGGGCGGCCGGAGGCCACCTTCGCGATCGAGCGGATCATGGACGAGCTCGCCGTCACCCTCGGCATGGACCCGCTGGAGCTGCGCCGGAAGAACTGGATCGGCGCCGAGGAGTTCCCGTTCACCACCGTCGCCGGGCTGGAGTACGACTCCGGTGACTACGCCACCGCCACCGAGCAGGCGCTGGCGCTGATCGGCTACGACGAGCTGCGCGCCGAGCAGCGCCGCCGCCGCGACACGAACGACCCGGTGCAGCTGGGCATCGGCTTCTCCACCTTCACCGAGATGTGCGGCCTGGCGCCCTCCCGGGTGCTCGGCTCGCTCGCCTACGGCGCCGGCGGCTGGGAGTCCGCATCGATCCGGATGCTGCCCACCGGCAAGGTCGAGGTGGTCACCGGCTCCACCCCGCACGGGCAGGGGCACGAGACGGCGTGGAGCCAGATCGTCGCCGACTCCCTCGGTGTCCCGTTCGAGGACGTCGAGGTGCTGCACGGGGACACCTCGGTCTCCCCCCGCGGCATGGACACCTACGGCTCCCGCTCCCTGGTGGTCGGCGGCACCGCGGTGGTCAAGGCCGCGGAGAAGGTGGTCGCCAAGGCCCGCCGGGTCGCCGCGCACCTGCTGGAGGCCAGCGAGGAGGACCTGGAGTTCTCCGGCGGCCGCTTCGCCGTCCGCGGGACGCCGGGCGCCGGCATGGACATCCAGGAGATCGCGCTGGCGGTCTTCGCCGCGCACGACTACCCGGAGGGGATCGAGCCCTCCATCGACGCCGAGGCCACCTTCGACCCGGACAACTTCTCCTTCCCGCACGGCACGCACATCTGCGCGATGGAGGTCGACACCGAGACCGGCTTCGTGAAGATCCGCAGGTACGCCTGCGTCGACGACGTCGGCACGATCGTCAACCCGACGATCGTGGAGGGGCAGGTGCACGGCGGCCTGGCCCAGGGCATCGCGCAGGCGCTGTACGAGGAGGCGGTCTACGACGCCGAGGGCAACCTGACCACCGGCACGTTCGTCGACTACCTGCTGCCCTCGGCCACCGACCTGCCGCACTTCGACACCGGCACCACCGTGCACCCGGCCACCGGCAACCCGCTGGGCGCCAAGGGCGTCGGCGAGGCCGGGTGCATCGCCAGCACACCCGCGGTGGTCAACGCCGCGCTCGACGCCGTCCGGCACCTCGGCGTGACCGACATCCGGATGCCGCTCACCCCGGAGCGGGTGTGGCGGGCGCTGCACACCGGCGGCGACGGCGGCGACCGGGCCGCCGAGGGCAGCAACGCCTACGGCGGGGCCCGCACCACGGAGTCCGGCTACGAGTCCGCAGACCACGAGGAGGCAGGCCAGTGATACCCGCACCCTTCGCCTACGCGCGGCCCACCACCGTCGAGGAGGCGCTGCAGGCGGTCGCCGACGGCGGGGAGGACGTGAAGGTCCTCGCCGGTGGGCAGTCGCTGATCCCGGTGATGCGGCTGCGGCTGGCCGCGCCGGAGACCCTCGTCGACCTCACCCGGGTGCCCGAGCTGCGCGGCGTCCGGGAGGACGGCGACTCGCTGGTGATCGGGGCGATGACCACCCACGCCGACGTGCTCACCGACCCGCTGCTGGCCCGGTACGGCCGGCTGCTGGTGCAGGCCACCGCGACCGTCGCCGACCGGCAGGTGCGCCGGCGCGGCACGTTCGGCGGCGCGCTCGCGCACGCCGACCCGGCCGGGGACCTGCCCGCGGTGGCGCTGGCGCTGGACGCCGAGTTCGTGATCGCCGGGCCGGGCGGCCGACGCACCGTCGGTGCCGCCGACTTCTTCGTCGACTACCTGACCACGGCGCTGGCGGAGGGGGAGCTGCTGGTCGAGGTCCGGCTGCCCAAGCTCGGGAACGACTGGGGGGTGCGGTACGAGAAGTTCAACCGCGTCGCCCAGGCCTGGTCGATCGTCGCGGTGGCCGCCGCCGTCCGCCGCGAGGGCGGCCGGATCGCCGAGGCCCGGATCGGGCTGACCAACATGGGGCCCACGCCGCTGCGGGCCCGGGCCACCGAGGCCGCCCTCGTCGGGGTCGACGTCAGCCTGGAGACGGTCACCGCCGCCGCCGCGCAGGCCGCCGAGGGCACCAGCCCGAGCAGCGACCTCAACGCCCAGGCCGACTACCGCCAGCACCTGGCCACCGTGCTCACCCGGCGGGCGGTCGCCGTGGCGGTCGGCTTGTAGCCCCCCCGCAGGCCGGACCGGTCCGTCACGTCCGGGCCGCCGTCCGGCGTGCCGCGGGCCGATCTCCTGCACACGGCCCCCTGACGTGGTCGGATGGAGGTCGTCGAGCAACCCGTACCCGGAGGTCCCGCAGTGCAGCTGGAGAACTCGTTCATCGTCCCGGTGCCGATCGACGACGCCTGGCGGGTGCTGCTGGACATCGAGCGGATCGCCCCGTGCATGCCCGGCGCCGCCCTCGACTCGGTCACCGGCGACGACTTCACCGGCCGGGTGAAGGTGAAGCTCGGCCCGATCAACCTGACGTACCAGGGCAAGGCGTCGTTCGTGGAGAAGGACGAGGCGGCGCACCGCGCGGTCATCGACGCCAAGGGCAAGGACCAGCGGGGCAACGGCACCGCGGCGGCGACCATCACCGCCACCCTGGCCGCCGAGGGCAGCACCACCCGGGTCGACGTGCTCACCGACCTCAACATCACCGGCCGCCCGGCACAGTTCGGCCGCGGCGTGATGACCGACGTCGGCAACAAGCTGCTCGGCCAGTTCGCCGACAAGCTCGCCGCCCAGCTGGCCACCGGCGCGGACGACGTGGCCGTGGACGAGGAGGCCGCCGCGACCTCCCAGGAGCCGACGGTGGCGAAGAAGACCGCCGCCGCAGCGGCCGGGGCGGCCGCCACGACCGCGGGCGTGGTGGAGGAGGCGGCGATGTCCGCCGAGGGCGCCGCGGGCGAGGGCCCGGCGAAGAAGGCCGCCGCTGCGGCGAAGAAGACGGCCGCGGCCGCAGCAGACAAGGCGGCTCCCGCGAAGGCAGCCCCGACCAAGGCGGCTCCCGCGAAGGCGGCCAAGGCGGCGAAGGCGGCTCCGGAGACCGCACCGGTGCCGGACCCGCTGGCCCCGCCGAGCCGCTCGACGTCCGCGCCGGCGAAGGCCGCCCCCAGCCGGCCGCCGGCGGGCACCACCGCACCGCCGAACCGGCCCGCCGGCGGGGACCGGCCAAGAGCACGCCCACCGCCGGCCCGCCCGCGCCCCGGCCGGCCGCCTCCCCGGCGCCCGAGCCCGAGCCGATCGACCTGCTCGAGGTCGCCGGCGGCGCGGCAGTGGCCCGCTACGCGGCCCCGGCCGCCGGGGTCGCCGCGGTGCTGGTGCTCCTCACCCTGCTGCTCCGCCGCCGCCGCAAGCGCTGACCGTCCGCCGGCTTTGATCAGGTGACCTGATCGAAGCGCGTCCCCCCGCACCAATGCTGGTGCAGGGGGACGCGCTTTGGTGCAGGGGGACGGCGGCTCAGGCGGGGAGCGTGCCGAGCCAGGCGGCGACGGCGGCGGCGACGGCGGCAGGGTCCTTCTTCAGGGCGTGGTCGCCGGGGACGGCGCGCACCACCCCTTCCCGGACGGCGGCCACCTCGGCGGGGGTGCCGAACGCGTCGGTCTCGCCCTGCACCACGAGCAGGGGAACCGACACGCCCAGCAGCTCGGCCGCCCGGCTCTTCTCCGGCTTCCCCGGCGGGTGCAGCGGGAACGCCAGCCCCAGCACACCGGCGGCGCCCGAGGCCTCCGCGGTGCGGCAGGCGACCCGGGCGCCGGCGCTGCGGCCGCCGAAAACCAGTGGGCCGGTCAGCGCGCCGTCGTCCCGCAGGTGCGCGAGCACCGCCGTCCAGCCCTCGTCGAGCCGGGCCGGCGCCGGGGCGATCCGCTTGCCGGCCACCCGCCACGGCTGCTCGACCCGCAGCACCCGCCAGCCCGCCGCGCACGCGGCGCCGGTCACCGCGACCAGGTCGGGCGACCCCACGCCGCCACCGGCGCCGTGGCCGAGCACCAGCGTGCCGCGGGGGGACGTGTCCGGTTCCGCGCGGTGCACCCGGGCCGGGCCGAGCGGGGTGGGGACGTCGAGCGCCGTCACGCCGCGGGCAGGGCGAGCAGGGCGTCGACCACCTCGGGCAGCGAGCGGCCCTGCACGTGCGGCGGGGCGAACACCGCGGCGGGCTCCTGCTCGGTGCGCGCGACCCAGCCGGTGGTCAACCCGGCCCGCCCGGCGCCCAGCACGTCCCAGGAGTGGGCCGCCACCAGCGCCATCCGCTCCGGGGCCACGTCGCAGACGCCGGCGGCCCACAGGTAGGCCTCCCGGTTCGGCTTCCACGCCCGGATCGACTCGGTGCTGAGCGTCCGCTCGACCAGCGGCGTCACCCCGCCGCGGGAGAGCCCGGCCTCGGCGACGCCGGGGGACCCGTGGCTCAGGGTGACCGCCCGCACCCCGCCCTCGGCGAGGCGGCGCAGCGCGGGCTCGACGTCCGGGTGCGGCGACAGCTCCATGAACGCGTCGGCGACCGCCGAGCACTCGGCGGCCGGCAGCCCGGTCACCTGCGCCAGCGATGCCTCGAACGCGTCGCGGAACCGGCACCAGGTGCCCACGGTCGCGGCGGCGAACCCGGTGACCAGCGTGCGGGAGAAGACCGTGGCCAGCAGGTGGCCGGGCTGACCGCGCTCGACCATGGCCGCCTGCACCGGCGCGAGGTCCAGCAGCGTCTCGTTGACGTCGAAGGCGACGACGTCGGGCCGGGTGCGACCGCCGGAGGTCATGCCTGCTCCCCGCGCTCGGCCTCCTGGTGCTCGATCGGCAGGTTCTCCCCGGCGTCCGGCGGCCGGCGGTACTGCCCGGTCGCCTTCTTGTAGACGAACCAGGCCACGGCGACGACCACGACGGCGACGACCGCGTAGTCCAGGTAGTGCAGGTTGGCCTGCACGAAGTCGCCGGCCGCGACGCCCAGCCCGATCAGCAGGCAGTTCCACAGCAGGCTGCCGCCGGCGGTGAACAGCAGGAACTGCCAGAACGGCATCTTCACCACGCCCGCGGGGACGGAGACGAAGCTGCGCACGATCGGCACCATCCGGCCGAAGAAGACCGCCCCTCGCCCGTGCCGGGCGAACCACTCGAACGAGCGGTCGACGTCGGAGGTCTCCACCAGCGGCAACCGGTCGAGGAAGGCGTGCGACCGGCGCGGGCCGAGCAGCCGCCCGACCCAGTAGAGCATCGTGGCACCGAGCACCGACCCGATCGTCGCCCAGATGATCACCGGGACGATCGACATCCGGCCGTCGTTGATCAGCACCCCCGCGGCGCCGAGCACCGCCTCGCTGGGGATCGGCGGGATCACCGTCTCGATGAAGATGGTCAGGCCGACCCCCACCGCGCCGAGGGAGTCGATGAGGTCGAGCAGGAAGCCGGTGATGCCGCCCTCGTCCGAGGCGGCCGCGGCGAGAGGCAGCATGGCGTCACGGTATCCGGGCTCGCTGTGTCGTCGCTCTGCCCGCGAGGGCCGGCGGCACTAGGTTCAGCTCTCATGCTGCAGCGCTTCACCGCCCGGGCCGTCGTCGTCGGGGACCGGACCGGCACCGTGGTCCCCGACGCCGTGCTGGACGTCGAGGACGGCGTCATCCGCTGGGTCGGCCGGGCGGCCGACGCCCCGGAGGCCCCGGACGCCGAGGTCACCGCCCTGCCCGGGGTGCTCACCCCCGGCATGGTCAACACCCACTCGCACGCGCCGATGCTGCTGTTCCGCGGCCAGGGCGAGGGGCTGCCGCTGGACCGGTGGCTGAACGAGGTCATGTGGCCGCGGGAGGCCCGGCTGACGCCCGAGGACGTCGAGGTGGCGATGACCGCGGCGTCGGCGGAGATGCTGCGCCACGGCGTGACCACCAGCGTGGAGATGTACTTCCACCCCGACCGGATGGCCGCCGCGGTGCGGCGCACCGGCGCGCGCGGCGTGATCACCCACCCGCTGCTGGGCCTGCCCGGGTTCGGCAGCTTCGACGAGCAGCTGGCCGCTGCGGCGGCGTCCGGCGGCACCGGCGACGACCAGGTCGAGTGGGGCATCGGCCCGCACGCGGCCTACACCGTGCCGCTGCCGGTGCTCACCCAGGCCGCCGAGGTGGCCCGCGAGCACGGGATGCTGCTGACCACCCACGTCGCGGAGACCGCGACCGAGGGGAACGAGCTGCTCGCCCAGCACGGGCAGAGCGTGCCGCAGCTGCTGGCCGCGCACGACGTGCTCGGCGGCCGGGTGCTGGCGAACCACTGCGTGCACATGGACGACGGCGACCTGGAGCTGTGGCGCGAGTACGACGTCGCCGTCGCCCACTGCCCGGGCAGCAACACCAAGCTGGCCAGCGGCACCGCCCGGCTGCGGGACATGCTCGACCTGGGCATCCGGGTCGGCATGGGCACCGACGGGCCGGCGTCCAACGACAACCTCGACCTGTTCGAGGACCTGCGGCTGGCCGCCCAGCTGGCCCGGCTGCGCGAGCGGGACGCCACCGCGCTGACCGCGCCGGAGGCGTTCTGGCTGGCCACCGGGGCCGCGGCCGCGGCGATCGACCGCGAGGACCTGGGGCAGCTCACCGCCGGGCGGCGGGCGGACCTGGTGCACGTGGACAGCGAGGACATCGCGTTCGTCCCGGTCGGCGAGCCCACCGACCTGCTCACCCACCTGGTGTGGTCGGTCGGTTCGCGGCACGTGCGGGACACCTGGGTCGCCGGGCGGCAGGTCGTCCGTGACGGGGTGTCGACCACCGTCGACGAGGCGGAGCTGCGCGCCGACGTGCAGACCCGGGCGATGCGGCTCGCCGGCCGCTGAGACGCCCCCGCGGCCTGGCACTGTGCGCTGAGTGCCCAGTTCGGCGGTGATCTGGGCACCAGCCGCACAGTGCCTCGCGGGGCGTGCGGTGGGCTGTCCACAGATCCGCTCGCGGCCTCCTGACCGGGCGGCCCGGTCGGCAGGCTCCGGGGTGTGGCGGTCGACCTGCGCGGCGTGATGGGCACGGACGGCGTCCGCCGCATCGACGACCTCGTGGGCCGGACCAGCTCGACGAGCGTGTCGCGGTGGGTTGCCCAAGGGCGACTGATCCGCCCGCTGCCGCACGTCGTCGTCCTGCCGGAGTGCGCCGATCGGTGGCGCACCCGGGCGGTCGCCGCCGTCCTGTCGACCGGGGGCGTGCTGAGCCACCACACCGCGCTGTCCACCTGGCAGCTGGCGCCCGAGGCCGACCGTGTGCACGTCTCCATCGACGCCCGGCGCCGGGCACCGGCCCGGGCCCGGCAGCTGACCGTCCACCGGGTGACCGAGCTGTCCGGCACCCGGGTCGACGGCCTGACGGTGACCCGGCCGGCCCGGACGCTGGTGGACGCCTGGGGGCAGGCGCACGGCGGACGACGGTCACTCCGCTTCCCGGGCGTCGCCCGGGCGGCGGTCATCACGGCGGTCCGCACCCGCCGGGCCGGCGTGCCGGCCATCCGGCGCGAACTGGCCCGGCGTCCGGAGCTGCCCGGTCGCGCGGCCCTGGCCGCCCTACTGGCCCTGGTGGACGGCGGGTCGCAGAGCGAGTTGGAGATCTGGGGCATGCGGCACGTCCTGGACGTCCCCGGACTGCCCCCGTGCCGGCAGCAGTACCGCGTGCGACTCCCCTACGGCGTGGCGTTCCTCGACGCCTGCTGGCCGGACCTGCTGCTGGCCGTGGAGCTGGACGGTGCGGCATTCCACGGCAGCCGGGAGGCCCGGGAACGCGACCTGCGGCGCGATGCGGCGCTCGCTGCCCGTGGCTGGCTGGTGCTGCGCTTCAGCTGCGCCCGGCTCACCCGTGAACCCGCGGCGTGCCAGGCGGAGATCGCTGCGGTGTACCGCGCCCGAGCCGCGAGCACTGTGCACTGACTGCCCACTCGGTGGCCGGAACGGGCACCCAGCGCACAGTGCTGAACGCTGGTCACACCCCGGCGGAGGTCTCGCCCCAGAGGTAGAGGTGGTCCCCGAGCTGGACGGCCACCCAGTCACCGCAGCGCTGCTGATCGGTCAGCTCGGGCCAGGAACCGCCGCCGTCCCACGGCATGCTGATCGAGTCCGCGGGCGTGCAGTCGGCCGGCAGCTCGGTGCCCGGGTCGAGCACCAGGTCGGCCCGGATGGCGCCGCTGTCGTCGCCGGCGGCCTCCCCCGGCCGCACGACGACGACGTCACTGCCGCTCACCCAGCCGGGCAGCCAGCCGTCGGGGGCGTCACCGGCGTCGGCGAAGCTGTCGGTGTCGGTGTGGCCCTGCAGCTCGGCGAGCACCGCGCCCGGTCCCGACACACCCACCGGCATCGCGACGACGACGCCGCCGACCACGGCAGCGCCGATCGCGAGCACCGCACCGGCCACACCCAGCAGGACCTTGTTCACGTCGACCTCCGCGTCTCGTCGGACACCGCCCGGTGACCGCGATCAGCGTCGGGCCGGCCGGCGTCAGCGGGCATCGGCCGCCGGGGTGATCCGCGCAGCCCGACGGGTCATCCCGGGGACCGACGGGCCGGCCGGAGCAGTCGCTGGTCGGCGGGTGTCGCCGATCTCTCGCGCGTCGGCGCGGGCTGCCGGGGCGGGTGGAGAACAGACTCCCCGCGATGACGGACGCGTTCCCGGGCGACCTGCTGCCCGACGGGCTGACCCCCGCGGTGCTCGCGCTCGTGCTGGTCGCCGCGCTGACGGCCGGGTGGATCGACGCCGTCGTCGGGGGTGGCGGCCTCGTGCAGCTGCCCGCGTTGCTGCTGGTGCCGGGGCTGAGCCCGGTCCAGGCGCTGGCGACGAACAAGCTGGCGTCGATCTTCGGCACCACGACGAGCGCCGTCACCTACCAGCGCCGGGTGCGCCCCGACCTGCGGACCGCCCTCCCGATGGCCGGGGTGGCGCTGGCCTGCAGCTTCGCCGGTGCCTCGGTGGCCGCCGCGCTGCCGGCCGCGGTGTTCAAGCCGGTCATCGTCGTCGCGCTCGTCGCGATCGCGGCGTTCACCGTGCTGCGCCCCTCGCTCGGGGAGGTGACCGCCCTGCGCCACACCGGCCGTCGCCACCACGGCGTCGCCGCGGCGACGGGCGCGGCGATCGGCTTCTACGACGGGATCCTCGGGCCGGGCACCGGGTCGTTCCTGGTGTTCGCCCTGGTCTCGCTGCTGGGCTACGACTTCCTCAACGCCAGCGCCAAGGCCAAGATCGTCAACGTCGCCACCAACCTGGGCGCGCTGCTCTTCTTCGCGCCGTACGGCGCCGTCCTCTGGGGCCTGGGGCTCCTCCTCGGCGCGGCCAACGTGCTCGGGGCCTACCTGGGCGCCCGGACGGCGACCGCGCGCGGCAGCCGGTTCATCCGGGTGGTCTTCCTGGTCGTCGTCACCGCACTGATCGGCCGGCTCGGCTGGGACGTCTGGACGGAGAACCTGCGCCCGCTCCTGGGCTGAGCCTCAGGCGCGCAGCGAGACCGTCTGCCCGCGGCCGACGACGCGGACCTCCCCGGGCAGCCGGCGGGCCGCGACCTCGGCGACGAAGTTCCCCAGCGGGTCGCGGAACACCGGGTAGTCGTCGTAGTGCACCGGCACGGTCACCGGGGGCTCCACCAGCTCGACCAGGTCGGCCCCCTGCCCGGCGTCCATGGTGACCGTGACCCCGAAGACCTTGGTGCCGCCCAGGTGGGGCACCAGCACGTCCAGCGGCCCGCACCGCTGCAGCACCTCGCCCAGCGCCGGCCGGTACAGCGTGTCGCCGGTGACGTAGCCGCGCCAGGTCACCTGGCCGCCGCGGACCAGCTCCAGCACGCTGCCCATCACCTCCGGCAGCAGCCGGGCGAGCGGGCCGGGCCCGTGCACCCCGGGCACGCTGGTGATCCGCAGGACGTCGTCGCCGGCGCCGATCTCGTGGGTCTGCCAGGGGCGCAGGTCGGAGGTCTGGGTGAACCCCCGCTTCGCCAGGCAGCCGGCGGCCTCCGGGGTGGTGACCACCGGGGTCTCCTTCGGCAGCGACCGGGTGGCGACCCGGTCCCAGTGGTCGCCGTGCATGTGGCTGAGCAGGACGGCGTCCAGCTCCGGCAGCAGGGCGGGCACCAGGGCCGGGTCGGTCAGCCGCTTGCTGCGCAGCCCGTAGCCCAGGTGCGCCCGCTGCCCCCGGTGCAGGAAGTTCGGGTCGGTGAGCAGGGTGAACGGGCCCAGTCGCAGCAGCGTCGTCGCGGTGCCGCCGAACGTGAGCGTGACGTCGTCTGCCGGTGCGGTCATGCCCGGTCGGCTACCCGGCGGGAGCGTCGGCGATGCGCGGCCATCCCGTCCCGGCCGGCGACGCCGTTGTGCACTTTCCGTCGGTCTGCCGCCCGCGGACCGACGAGAAGTGCACAACGGTGGGCCCAGGCGATCCGTAGCCGTGCTCAGGATCTCCGTCGTGCGCTGTCGGGCCCGCCTGGTAGACACGGACCCGTGGCAGAACCCCGTTCCGTCGACGAGTCCTTCCTCGCCCTCCCGCTGTCCGCGCTGGCCGACGCGGCGCTGACCCGCGCCGTCGACCTGGGGTGCGAGCACGCCGACCTGCGGGTCGAGCGGATCCGCACCCAGTCGCTGCGGCTGCGCGACGCCCGGCTGGAGTCGCTCTCGGACGGGGAGGACCTCGGCCTCGCCGTCCGGGTCGTGCTCGAGGGCACCTGGGGCTTCGCCGCCGGCGTGGTGCTCACCGCGGCCGAGGCGGTGCGGCTCGCCGAGCAGGCGGTCGCCGTCGCCCAGGTGTCCGCGGCGATCAACACCGACCGGGTGGAGCTGGCCCCCGAACCCAGCTACGACGGCGAGTGGGTGTCCGCCTACGAGGTCGACCCGTTCGCCGTCCCGGACGCGGAGAAGACCGCGCTGATGACCGAGCTGTCCGAGCGGCTGCTGGCCGGCGACGGCGTCGAGCACGTGCAGAGCAGCGTGGTGCAGGTCAAGGAGCAGAAGTTCTACGCCGACACCGCCGGCACCCGCACCCGCCAGCAGCGGGTGCGGATCGAGCCGGAGCTCACCGCGCTCACCGTCGACCGGGCCACCGGGGCGTTCGAGTCGATGCGCACCCTGGCCCCGCCGGTGGGCCGCGGCTGGGAGTACCTGACCGGCGCCCACTGGGACTGGCGCGGTGAGCTGGCCGAGATCCCCGAGCTGCTGCGGGAGAAGACCAAGGCCCCGTCGGTGCAGGCCGGGCGCTACGACCTCGTCGTTGACCCGACCAACCTGTGGCTGACCATCCACGAGTCGATCGGCCACGCCACCGAGCTCGACCGCGCGCTGGGCTACGAGGCCGCCTACGCCGGCACCTCCTTCGCCACCGTGGACAAGCTGGGCAGCCTGCAGTACGGCTCCCCGCTGATGCACGTCACCGGTGACCGCACCGTGGAGCACGGGCTGTCCACGGTCGGCTGGGACGACGAGGGCGTCGCCGGCCAGCAGTGGGACCTGGTCCGCGACGGCGTCCTCGTCGGCTACCAGGTCGACCGCAACATGGCCCGGTTGCGGGGCATGGACCGCTCGAACGGCTGCGCGTACGCCGACTCCGCCGCGCACGTGCCGGTGCAGCGGATGGCCAACGTCTCGCTGCAGCCCGACCCGGCCGGGCCCTCCACCGAGGAGCTCATCGGCGGCGTCGAGCGCGGGATCTACGTGCTCGGTGACAAGAGCTGGTCGATCGACATGCAGCGGTACAACTTCCAGTTCACCGGGCAGCGCTTCTACGCCATCGAGAACGGCCGGCTCGCCGGCCAGCTGCGCGACGTCGCCTACCAGGCGACGACGACGGACTTCTGGGGCTCGATGAGCGTCGTCGGCGGCCCGCAGACCTACCAGCTCGGCGGCGCGCTCAACTGCGGCAAGGCCCAGCCCGGCCAGGTCGCGGCGGTCAGCCACGGCTGCCCGGTCGCGCTGTTCGAGAACACCACGATCCTCAACACCGCGCAGGAGTCCGGCCGATGAGCCAGCTCACCCCTCAGGAGATCGTCGAGCAGGCGCTGGCGGCCTCCACCGTCGACGGGCAGGTCACCTACGTGGTGGAGGGCTCGGAGGCCAACCTGCGCTGGGCCTCCAACAGCCTCACCACCAACGGGTCGATGCGGTCCCGTCAGGTCGTCGTCATCAGCTTCGTCGACGGCGGCGCCGGGATGGCCGTGGGCACGGTCGCCCGCACCGGCACCCCGGACGTCGCCGAGCTGGTCGCGATGAGCGAGCAGGCCGCCCGTGACGCCGGCCCGGCCGAGGACGCGATGCCGCTGGTCGCCCCCGGAGACGGCACGGCGCCCCCGGCGCGGGCGACTGGGACGCGCCCCCGGCGGAGACCTCGATCGGGGTGTTCGGCGAGTTCGCCCCCGCGCTGGGCGAGGCGTTCGCCGAGGCGCAGGGGCGCGAGGAGCTGCTGTTCGGCTTCGCCGAGCACGCGATGACCACCACCTACCTGGGCAGCTCGACCGGGCTGCGGCTGCGGCACGACCAGCCGACCGGGCGGGTCGAGCTCAACGGCAAGGACCGCGACTTCGGCCGGTCGGTGTGGGCCGGCGTCGGCACCCGCGACTTCGCCGACGTCTCGGTCGCGGCGCTGGCCGCCGAGGTGCAGCAGAAGATGGCCTGGTCGCAGCGGCGGGTCGAGCTCCCGGCCGGGCGGTACGAGACGCTGCTGCCGCCGTCGGCGGTGAGCGACCTGATGATCTACGCCTACTGGACGATGGAGGCGCGGGACGCCGACGAGGGCCGCAACGTCTACGCACGGGCCGGCGGGGGCAACCGGATCGGTGACCGGCTGGCGCAGCTGCCGCTGACGCTGCGCAGCGACCCCTTCGCCCCCGGCCTCGAGTCGGCGCCGTTCCAGGTGGTCGGCGGCTCCTCGGGCTCGTCGTCGGTCTTCGACAACGGCATGGCGACGCCGGCGGTCGACTGGATCCGCGACGGCGTGCTGACCAACCTGATCCGGCCCCGGGCGTGGGCGCTGAAGCAGACCGCGCCGGCCACCGCCGCCGTCGACAACCTCATCCTGGCCGACCCGAACGCCACCGCCACGCAGGCGGAGATGATCGCCGGCACCGAGCGGGGGCTGCTGCTCACCACGCTCTGGTACATCCGGGAGGTCGACCCGCAGACCCTGCTGCTCACCGGGCTCACCCGCGACGGCGTCTTCCTGGTCGAGAACGGGGAGGTCACCGGCGCGGTGAACAACTTCCGGTTCAACGAGTCGCCGGTCGACCTGCTCGCCCGGGCCACCCAGGCCAGCGTCACCGAGCGGACGCTGCCGCGGGAGTGGAACGACTGGTTCACCCGGGCCGCGATGCCGACGCTGCGGGTGCCTGACTTCAACATGAGCTCGGTGTCGCCCGCCAGCTGACCTCACCCGTCGTGCACTGATCGTCGGTCTGCCGCGGGCCGAACGACGATCAGTGCACAACGGTGGCGCGGTCTCGTCAGCTGGTGGCGGCGAGCGCGTCCCGGAGCAGCGGGGTGAGCTCCTCGACCGCATACGGGGCGGAGAGCACGGTGTTGTAGGTCATCGCCCCGCGCACGTCCAGGTCCGGCAGCACCAGGCCGCCGTCCTGCACGACCGGCAGCTGCTGCAGGACGGCGTCCTGCTCGACCACGGCCCGGCTGGCCTCGTCGGTGAGGACGACGAGCACGTCGCCGTCGGCGAGGTCGAGCCGCTCCTGGGACAGCTCCACGTAGAAGGTCTCCCCGTCGTCCTCGGCCAGGATCGGGGCCGGCACCTCGAAGCCGAGCTCGGTCATGAACTGGCCGCGGGCGTCGGCGGGGAGGTAGGCGCCGTAGACGCCGCTGAACGGCAGCAGCACGGTGGCGGTGGCGCCCTGGAACTGCGGGTTCTCGGCGACCGCGTCGGCGACGGCGGCGTCGGCCTCCGCGATGAGCTCCTCGGCCTCGTCCTCCTTGCCGAGGGCCCGGGCGATCATCCGGGTCGCGTCGTCCCGCGGGACGCCGTAGGCGCGGGTGCCCGCCGGGCGGACCAGCGTGGGGGCGATCTGCGACAGCTGCTCGTACACGGCCTCGTCGAAACCGGCCGAGACGCCGACGATCAGGTCGGGGTCGTAGGCGGCCACCTGCTCCACGTCGACCTCGCCCGTGGACGGGATGACCTCCAGCTCCTGCCCCTGCAGGTACTCCTCGGCCCACGGGCCGACGCCGGTCTCGCTGTAGAAGGTGTACGGCTGGACGGCGACCGGGACCGTGCCCAGCGCGAGCACCGGGTCGGAGTCGGTGACCCCGAGGACGACGACCCGCTCGGGCTCCTCCTCGATCGTCGTGCTGCCCCACAGGTGGTCGATCGTGACCGGGAAGGCCCCGGCGGCGGCGCCGTCCGCGGCAGCGTTCTCGGCGGCGGCGTCCTCACTGCCGCAGGCGGTCAGCGGGACGAGGGTGACGCCGACGGCGAGTGCGGCGAGCAGGGTGGTGCGGCGGGACACGGTGGCTCCTCGGTCGAGTGGTCAGGGGCAAGGTGAGCCTCACCTAACCATTCGACCGGAGGGCTCAGCGCGCGGGGCCGACCTCGTCGGGGTCGGGGGTGTGGAAGGGCGTCCGCTCGGGCTCCGCGGCCTCCCGCTGCTGCTCCCCGGCCTGCTGGTCGGCGGCGCCCTCGGCGGTGTCCGGCTGCTCGCCACCGATGCCGAAGCCCTCGGCGGTGTCCGGGGCGCCCGCGCCGGGGTCGGCGGCGGGGATCCCCTGGTCGCGGTTCGGCAGGTCCGGCTCGATCGGTGCGCTCATCGACATGCGCCCCCACTACCCGGCGACCCCGCCGGAACACCCGGGGTGCGGCGGCCCCGGCGGGTCAGTCCGCGTCGCGAGCCGGGCGGGCGCGGACGTGCATCCGCTCGCCCTGCGGGCCGAACAGGGCCAGCGCCTCGGCCGGCGCGCTGCCGGTGTTGCCGAACCAGTGCGGCGTGCGGGTGTCGAACTCGACCACCTCGCCGGGCCCCAGGTCGATGTCGTGCTCGCCGAGCAGCAGCTGCAGCCGGCCGGACAGCACGTAGAGCCACTCGTGGCCCTCGTGCGTCTTCTGCGATCGGTCCTCGGTCCGGGCGTGCGGCGGGAAGATCATCTTGTAGGCCTGCACGCCGCCCGGGCGGCGGGTGAGCGGCAGCATGGTCAGCCCGTGCCGGACGACGGGTCGCGGGTGCACCCGCGGGTCGCCGGTGGGCGGGGCGTCGACCAGCTCGTCGAGCGTCACCTGGTGCACCCGCGCCAGCGGCAGCAGCAGCTCCAGCGTGGGCCGGCGTCCGCCGGACTCGAGCCGGGACAGGGTGCTCACCGAGATGCCGGTGGCCGCCGACAGCTGGGTGAGGGTGACCTGGCGCTGCTGGCGCAGCGCCCGCAGCCGCGGCCCGACGGCGTCGAGCACCTCCTGGGGCAGCGCGGCGTCGTCCGTCACCGGTCCATTGCCGCTCCGGCAAACCGGTTTGTCAAGCACCCGGGTCCCCGTGGGTGACCGTCGCCACGTCGGCCGCCGGCGAGGAGCACCGCGCTGTCCCCCGGCCCGCGGGCTGGCTACCCTGGGAACCGGGCCGTGACTGGCGCAGACAGGTGGACGACCACCGGGGAGCGGCTCCGAAGCCGTGCCGCGCGCCTGGGCTCCCCGTCGTCCTCCCGGAGGAGAGCCATGACCAGCACCGTCACCCGTGAGACAGCCGCCTTCACCAGCGCCCTCGACGTCATCGCCCAGGTCGAGCCGCGGGTCGCCGCCGCCATCGGCCAGGAGCTCACCGACCAGCGCGAGAGCCTCAAGCTCATCGCCAGCGAGAACTACGCCTCCCCGGCGGTGCTGCTGGCCATGGGCAACTGGTTCAGCGACAAGTACGCCGAGGGCACCGCCGGGCGCCGGTTCTACGCCGCCTGCCAGAACGTCGACACCGTGGAGCGCCTGGCCGCCGAGCACGCCCGCGAGCTGTTCGGCGCCGACCACGCCTACGTGCAGCCGCACTCGGGCATCGACGCCAACCTGGTCGCCTTCTGGTCGATCCTCGCCCACCGGGTCGAGACCCCCGCGCTCGCCGAGGCCGGGGTGAAGAACGTCGACGCGATGACCCCGGAGGACTGGGAGCGGCTGCGCCGGTCGTTCGGCACGCAGCGGATGCTCGGCATGGCCCTGGACGCCGGCGGCCATCTCACCCACGGCTTCCGGCCGAACATCTCCGGCAAGATGTTCGAGCAGTCCAGCTACGGCACCGACCCGGAGACCGGGCTGATCGACTACGCCGCGCTGCGCGAGCGGGCCCGCGAGTTCCGCCCGCTGATCCTGGTCGCCGGCTACTCCGCCTACCCGCGCCGGGTCGACTTCGCGAAGATGCGCGAGATCGCCGACGAGGTCGGCGCGACCCTGCTGGTCGACATGGCCCACTTCGCCGGCCTGGTCGCCGGGAAGGTGCTCACCGGCGACTTCGACCCGGTGCCGCACGCCGACGTCGTCACCACCACCACGCACAAGTCCCTGCGCGGGCCGCGCGGCGGCATGGTGCTGTGCACCGAGGAGTACGCCCCCTCGGTCGACCGCGGCTGCCCGATGGTGCTCGGTGGCCCGCTGCCGCACGTCATGGCCGCGAAGGCGGTCGCGTTCGCCGAGGCCCGCCGGCCCGACTTCGCCGGCTACGCCCAGCAGATCGTCGACAACGCGCAGGCGCTGGCCGAGGGGCTGCAGAAGCGCGGCGTCCGGCTGGTCACCGGTGGCACCGACAACCACCTCGTCCTGATGGACGTGCGCAGCTCCGGGCTCACCGGCCGGCAGGCCGAGTCCGCGCTGCTGGACGCCGGCCTGGTCACCAACCGCAACGCCGTCCCGGCCGACCCGAACGGCCCCTGGTACACCACCGGCGTCCGGCTGGGCACCCCCGCGCTGACCACCCGCGGGTTCGGCGAGGCCGAGATGGCCGAGGTCGGTGACCTGATCGCCGACGTGCTGGACAACACCCAGGCCGAGGGCGACTCGAAGGTCAAGTACCGGCTCGACGAGGCCGTGGCCGGGCGCGTGCGCGCCCGGGCCGCCGAGATCGTCGGCGCCCACCCGCTCTACCCCGAGGTCGACCTCACCGGCCGCTGAGTTCGGCAGCAAGGTGTGGCAGATGTGCGTGAGTCCCGCTGTCGTTCACTAGTCACGCGGCGTGGACGGCGGCCCGCAGGAGGAGCAGTTCGCCAGGGGGCCACGGCCGCACAGCTCGGCCGTCCGCCGACGGCGGGCCCGAGCAATGTGCGGTCATGGCGGGTTCTGGACGCGGAAGCCGCCACGAACGCACACCACCGAGCCGTTGAACCGCCGAGAACCACGAGGAGGCTGCTTCCGGGCCTGGGTGGTCCATCGTCTCCGCTGCGCGTGCCGACCGCGGTCGGCCGCGCCCGGTTCTCTCGCGGGACGTAGCGGGACTTGCGCACAGAACAACACACCCTGCTGTCGACCTCACCGGCCGCTGAGCTGGCACGATCGGTCCGTGGCGACCTGTGAGGTGACGGTCACCTACACCGTCGAGATCGTGGACGAGCAGGCGTTGCTCCGGGCCGGCGCGGTCGCGTGGGACGCGGCGGCCGGCGGCTGGGCCGTCAGTGTCGACGACGACGGCGGTGTCGTCGACACTGACGGCGGAGGAGGTCGCAGCCGTGCGCCCCGGGCCGGAGGCCAGCATCTCGCTCGTGCTGGGGGGTCAGGCGTACCCGGATGTGCCCGGAGTCCGGTTCGGTGGGTCCTCCGTCGGCGTCCAGGCGGCCGACCCGCGGTAGGCGTGCCGGGCCGCCGGTCGCGCTGCGCCCTGCGCGAAACGCGCACGCGACCTGACGCCGATCGGGGACGGTCAGGGGGTGAGCCCCGCCTTCGCCGGTCCGACCGCCTCGCACTACCGGCGTCACCGCCGTGACGTCCCGGGTCCGCTGCTCGACCGGTTGGCGGCTCACGTCGGGCTCGCCGGCGACGCCGTCGTCCTGGATCTCGGAGCCGGCACCGGCCAGGTCGCCGTCCCCCTCACCGCCCGCGCCGGTGCGGTGCTGGCCGTCGAACCGGAACCGGACATGCTGGCTCAGCTGCGCCGGCGCGGCGAGGAGGAAGGCCTCCGGACACTGCTGTGCGTGCTGGCCGCTGATCGGGACGTGCCGACTCTGCTGGGCACCCTGGGCCGGTGCGACCTGCTCACGGTCGCCAACGCGCTGCACTGGATGGACGCACCCGCCCTCTTCGAAGCAGCGCACCGGGGTCTCGCCCCGAGCGGAGCGATCGCGGTCATCACGCACGGGATCCCGCTCTGGCTGGGCGGAGCCGCCTGGGCGAAGGCGGTCAACGCGTACCTGGCCGACTGGTTCGGCCGTCCCCTGACGGCGGGCTGTGGCAGTGACGAGGAGGCGCTGCGCGACCGGCAGGGTCAGCTGGAAGCTGCGGGGTTCGCCGACGTGGCGGTGCTCCGCCACCACTACCAGGCGGACGTCGACGCCGACCACGTGATCGGTCACCTCTACTCCGCGCTCGACGCCGACGTCCTCCCGACGGCTCACCGGCCCCGATTCGAGGACGGGCTCCGTGCGGTGCTCAACCCCTTCGTGGACGCGCCGATGCAGGAGGACGTGCCGGTCACCGCCCTCGTCGGGCGCCGGTAGGCGGCCCGACCGTGCGGGTCCGGCCACCGGGGCGTAACCGGGGACCCCGCCGGTGAGCGGTTCGTAACGACAACTCGTTCCGACCGTCACCACGGGGAAACCGCAGGCCGAGAGCGTTCTCGGCATGACGACGCGGGCCCCGGGACGGGTGCACGACGCGCACCGCCACCTCGGCGTGCTGCCCGCGCACCCCTTCTACGGCGGCCCGCCGGTCAACCCCGACACCACCGCCCGGGCCACGATCGACCAGCTGATCGCCGACCTGGACGCCGAGGGCACCGAGCGGGCGCTGGTCATCCCCAACTACGGCGTCCCCGACGTCAGCGCCTCCTTCGCGCTCAACGAGCTCGTGGTCGAAGCGGCCCAGCGCGACGAGCGGGTCCGCGCCGGGCTGTGGACCAGCCCCCGCCCGCAGGACGCCGCACACACCGACAAGGCCCTCGCGCTCGCCGGTGAGGACGGCGTCACCGCGCTGAAGCTCTCCTTCCTGCTCGGCGGCGGCGTCGACGACGAGGCCTGCCGCCCGCAGCTGGACGCGATCTTCGACGCGGCCCGGGCGCACGGCCTGGTCGTGCACGTGCACACCAGCCCCGGCGCGGCCAGCGACATCGACCAGGTCGGCCGGCTGGTCGACCGGTACGCCGACGACGTCGCCGTGCACCTGGTGCACCTGGGCGGCGGGATGAGCGGCCACATCAAGCTGATCGGCTCCCGGTTCTTCGACTGGGTCGCCGCCGGCAAGCGGGTCTACACCGACACCAGCTGGGCCATCGGCTTCGCGCCGCGCTGGCTGGCCGCCGAGATCGAACGCCACGGCATCGGCGCCGACCGGGTGCTGTTCGCCTCCGACCAGCCCTGGGGCGACTTCGCCGGCGAGCACGCCCGGCTGCTCGCCGCCGTCGCCGGCACCGAGCTCACCGACCTCGTCTTCCGCACGAACTTCCAGACCCTGCACGGCCGCTGAACCCCGACAGAAGGAGCACCGAGATGACCCAGACCCTGCCCGCGACCACCGGCACCCCGCTGATCAGCGACGCGGACCTCAAGGCCAAGCAGGCCGAGAGCCTCGGCGAGATCCCGCACCCCTCGCTGCCCCCGGGCAGCAACCTGTACGGCTCGACCAAGATCTTCCCCGACTACCAGGCCGGCGAGGGCGAGTCGTACTTCACCCTGGTGCACGGCATCGCGCACGAGTCCTCGGTCAGCTTCGTCGCCTGCCTGCAGGCGCTGCGCGCGCTGCGCAAGGGCTACGAGTCGGTCCTGTACTTCTACGGCCCGGCGGCGATGAACGCGATGGCCACCCGCGGCTTCCCGACCACCGGTGACTCCGCCTTCCCCGGCGAGCAGAACATCAACAGCCAGATCGAGAAGTTCATCGAGGAGGGCGGCACGGTCTACGTCTGCCGGTTCGGCCTCTCGCTGCACGGCCTGCGCGAGGAGGACCTCATCGCCGGCTGCATCCCCTGCCACCCGCTCGACGTGCAGGACGCGCTGATCCACTACGCGCGCAAGGGCGCGATCATCAACTCCACCTACAACCTCTGATGACGCTGACGCCGACGCGGGCGTCGACCCGGGTCGACGTCGCCATCCTCGGGGTCCGGGTCGACGCCCCGGTGCAGCGCCGCGCCGGGGCCGGGCCGAGCGACGACGGGCACGTGCTGCTCGGCGGGCACGGCGCGGCGCTGCCGCTGAACCCCGACTCGCCCTACTCGATCTCCGGCGGCCGGCTGCTGCTCGACGGCGCCGACCTCGGCCTCGAGGCCGAGGCGATCGAGCGGCCCCGGTTCTACGACCTGGCCACCGCCGACGGCGTGCCGTACGACAAGCTCGCCCGGCTGCACGGGCGGGACGTGCTGGCGACCACCGTCGTGCAGACCTGCATCCGGTACGCCGAGGCCGACCGCTGCCGGTTCTGCGCCATCGAGGCGTCGCTGGCCGCCGGCGCCACCACCGCGGTGAAGACCCCGGCGCAGCTGGCCGAGGTCGCCGAGGCCGCCGTCCGGCTCGACGGTGTGCGGCAGATGGTGCTGACCACCGGGACGACGAACGGGCGCGACCGCGGCGCCCGCCACCTGGCCCGCTGCGTGCGGGCGGTCACCGCCGCGGTGCCCGGGCTGCCGGTCCAGGTGCAGTGCGAGCCGCCGTCGCCGGCCGACCTCGGGGTGCTGCAGGAGCTGCACGACGCCGGGGCCACCGCGATCGGCATCCACGTCGAGTCGCTGGACGACGACGTCCGCCGGCGCTGGATGCCGGGCAAGGCGACCGTGCCGCTGGCCCAGTACGAGGCGGCGTGGGACGAGGCGGTGCGCGTCTTCGGTCGCAACCGGGTCTCGACCTACCTGCTGGTCGGGCTGGGGGAGGACCCGGACGAGCTGGTCACCGGGGCGCTGCGGCTGGCCGGGCGGGGCGTCTACCCCTTCGTCGTCCCCTACCGGCCGCTGGCCGGGACGCTCGCGATGGCCGACGGTGTCGGAGCCCCGGACCCCGCCGTCCTGCGGGACGTGACCGAGCGGGTCGCCGCGGGGCTGCGCCGGCTGGACATGCGCGGCGCCGACCAGGGCGCCGGTTGCGCGGCGTGCGGGGCGTGCAGCGCGCTGCAGGCGGCCGGCGGATGAGGGCCGTCGACCCGGACCGGCTCGCGCTGGACCGGAACGTGCTGCTCGTCGACTTCCGGACCCCGCCGACCGCCCCCGCCTGGCGGATCGAACCCGCGGACGCCGTTGGTCTCGCCGCCCACCACGAGCTCCGCCGCGCGGCGTTCGTCGACGACCAGGGCCTGTTCGCCGGCACCGACCGGGACGACGCCGACGACGACCCGCGCGGCGTGACCCTTGTTGCACGTGGAACAGGAGGGGCGGTGCTGGGCGGCGTGCGGCTGGGCCCCGCCGACCCGGCCGGCCCCGACGTCGGCTGGTGGACCGGCTCCCGGCTGGTCGTCGCGCCCGGGTCGCCGGCCGGCCTGGGGCCCGCGCTGGTCCGGGCCGCCTGCGCCCGCGCGGAGGCCGCCGGGGCGCTGCGGTTCGACGCGACCGTGCAGGACCGCTACGCCCGGATGTTCACCCGGCTGGGCTGGCACGTGACCGGGCCGGCGGAGGTCGGCGGGCGGGCGCACACGGCGGTGACCTGGCCGATCGGCCGGCTGGCCGCGCTGGCCGCCGCCACCAAGGCTCCGCTGGGCGGGCTGCTGACCGGGTTCCAGCTCGGTGGCGCCGGCTTCGTCGGCGACGACGGCGCCCCGGTGCCCGGTACCGACGTGATCGCCGCCTGCGACGCGATCCTGCCCGCGATGGTCGAGCGCGACCCGGAGTGGGCCGGCTGGTGCGGGGTGCTGGTCAACGTCAACGACCTCTCCGCGATGGGTGCTGCTCCGCTCGGCCTGCTCGACGCGGTCGGGGCGCGGGACGCCTCGTTCGCCGCCCGGGTGCTGTCCGGGCTGCGCGCGGCGGCGGACGCCTGGGGCGTGCCGGTGCTCGGCGGGCACACCCAGTTCGGCGTGCCGGCGGCGCTGTCGGTGACCGCGCTGGGGCGGACGGCGTGGCCGGTGCCCGCCGGCGGTGGCCGCCCGGGCCAGCAGGTGCGGCTCACCGCCGACCTCGGCGGCGGCTGGCGGCCCGGCCAGACCGGCCGGCAGTGGGACTCCACCAGTGCCCGCACCACCGCCGAGCTGCAGCGGATGGGCTCGGCCGTCGCCCGCACCGCCCCGGCGGCGGCGAAGGACGTGAGCATGGCCGGGCTGGTCGGCACCCTCGGCATGCTCGCCGAGGCCAGTGGCTGCGGCGCGGTGCTCGACGTCGCCGCCGTCCCCCGCCCCACCGTCGCCACCGTCGGCGACTGGTTCAGCTGCTTCCCCGGCACCGCGTTCCTCACCACCGACGTCCCCGGCCGCGCCGTCGCCGACGCGGGGCCGGCCACCACCGCCGTCTGCGGCGAGCTCGTCCCCGGCGCCGGCGTGCAGCTGCGCTGGCCCGACGGGTCGCTCACCCCCGCCGTCCCCGGGCCGGTCACCGGCCTGGGCGCCGCCACCCCCAGGGAGACCCCATGACCATCTCCGTCGCCGCCGTCGCGGCGCCCTTCGGGCGCGACCTGGAGGCGGGCTTCGCGCTGGTCGCCGAGCTCGTCGCGCAGGCCCGGGCGCGCGGCGTCCGGCTGCTCGCCCTGCCCGAGGCCGCGCTGGGCGGCTACCTGGCCGACCTCAGTGGCGACGGGACGCCCGACCTGCCACCGGCGCTGGACGTCGACGGCCCGGAGGTCGCCCGGCTGGCCGCGATCGCCGGGGACATGGTGGTCACCGCCGGGCTCTGCGAGTCCGACGGCGCGCAGCGGTACAACACCGCGGTCGCGGTGACCGGGGACGGCGTCCTCGGCGTGCACCGCAAGGTGCACCAGCCGCTGGGGGAGAACGCCTCGTACGCGGCCGGCGACGGCTTCCGCGCCTTCGACTCACCGATCGGCCGGATGGGCATGCTGATCTGCTACGACAAGGCCTTCCCCGAGTCCGCCCGCACCCTGGCGATGGACGGCGCCGAGGTGATCGCCTGCATGTCCGCCTGGCCGGCGGCGCGCACCATGAGCGACCCGGACCTGGCGCAGGACCGCTGGACCCGGCGCTTCGACCTGTTCGACGCCGCCCGCGCGCTGGAGAACCAGGTGGTCTGGCTGTCGGCGAACCAGGCCGGCACCTTCGGGTCGCTGCGGTTCGTCTGCAGCGCCAAGGTGGTCGGCCCCGGCGGCGAGGTGCTGGCCACCACCGGGGTCGCGCCCGGCACGGCGGTCGCCGAGGTCGACGTCCGCGGCCTGCTGGACGGCGCGCGCCGGTCGATGGCGCACCTGCGCGACCGCCGTCCGGACGCCTACGGGGTGCGCGCCGGGGCGATGGCATGACCGCCACCGAGGGCACCCCACCGCTCCCCGCGCACGTGCCGGTCGCCGTCGTCGGCGGCGGGCAGGCCGGGCTGTCGATCTCCTGGCACCTGGTGCAGCGCGGCATCGAGCACGTGGTGCTGGAGCGCGACACCGTCGGGCACGAGTGGGCCGACGCCCGCTGGGACAGCTTCTGCCTGGTCACCCCGAACTGGCAGTGCCAGCTGCCCGGCTGGCCCTACGCCGGCGACGACCCCGACGGCTTCATGCTGCGCGAGGAGATCGTGGAGTACGTGCGCGGCTACGCGGCCTCCTTCGGTCCGCCGGTGCACGAGGGGGTCGCCGTCACCCGGCTCGCGGCGGACCCGGCCGGCGGCTACCGGCTGACCACCAGCGCGGGGGAGCTGACCGCCGACCAGGTGGTGCTCGCCGTCGGCGGCTACCACCTGCCCGTCGTCCCGCCCTGGGCCGGCGCGCTGCCCGCCGGGGTGGTCCAGCTGCACTCCCAGCAGTACCGCAACCCCGAGCAGCTCCCTGACGGTGACGTGCTGGTCGTGGGATCGGGGCAGTCGGGCGCGCAGATCGCCGAGGACCTGCACCTGACCGGGCGGCGGGTGCACCTGGCCGTGGGCGGCGCCCCCCGGATCGCCCGGCGGTACCGCGGGCGCGACGTCGTCGCCTGGCTGCACGACATGGGCCACTACGAGATGCCGATCGAGCAGCACCGCGACGGCGAGGCGGCCCGGACCGGTACGAACCACTACGTCACCGGACGGGGCGGCGGGCGCGACATCGACCTGCGGCAGTTCGCCCTCGAGGGCATGCAGCTCTACGGGCCGCTGACCGGCGTCCGGGACGGCGTGCTGACCTTCGCCCCCGAGCTCGCCGCCAACCTCGACCACGCCGACCGGGTCAGCGAGAACTGCAAGGACCTCGTCGACGCGCACATCGAGCGCGCCGGTCTGGATGCCCCCACCGAGCCGCGGTACACGCCGGTGTGGACGCCGTCGGTCGAGCCCACGGCGCTCCCGGTGGACCGGGTCGCCGCCGTCGTCTGGGCGATCGGGTTCCGCGCCGACTGGAGCTGGGTGCACGTGCCGGTCTTCGACGGCGCCGGCCGGCCGGCGCACGCCCGCGGGGTCACCGCCGCGCCGGGGCTCTACCTGCTGGGGCTGCCCTGGCTGCACACCTGGGGGTCGGGCCGGTTCTCCGGGGTCGCCCGGGACGCGGAGTTCCTCGCCGACCGGATCACCGAGCTCACCGGCGCGCGGGGTGGGCTGGCCGCGGCGTCCGCGGCCCCCATGGCGTGAGGCGCGCCGTCCCCCCAGGTTTCGGCGCCGAAACCCGGCCGGGTTTCGGCGCCGAAAGCTGGCGCGGCGGGGGGCCCGCGTGAGGGTCGCGGCGGTCGCGGCGCACTTCGGGCGGGACGTCGCCGCGTGCCTGACCCGGGTCGAGGCGATCGTCGCCGACGCCCGCAGCCGCGGAGTCGACCTGCTGGTCTTCCCCGACGCCACCCTGGGCGGGTACCTCGGCGACCTGGGGCGCGCGGGCGACACCGGGCTGCCGCCCGCGCTGGACGGCGACGCCCCGGAGCTGGCGCGGATCGCCGCCGCCGCGGGGGAGACGGTGGTCTGCGTGGGCTACCGGGAGGCCGCGGACGGCCGGTTCTTCAACAGCGCCGTCTGCCTGGGCGGGGACGGCGTGCTCGGCCGGCACCGCAAGGTGCACCAGCCGGTGGGGGAGCTGCCCGCCTACGCCGCAGGCGACCGGTTCGCCGCCTTCGACACCCCGCTGGGCCGGATCGGCATGCTCATCGACTACGACAAGACCTTCCCCGAGTCCGCCCGCACCCTGGCCGCCGACGGCGCACAGCTGGTCGCCTGCCTCTCGGCGTGGCCGGCCAGCCTCACCAACCGGGCGCCGCGGCTGGTGCAGGACCGGCAGTCGCGGTTGTTCGACCTCTACGACTGCGCCCGCGCCGCGGAGAACCAGGTGGTCTGGGTGTCGGCGAACCAGACCGGCGCGATGGGCCGGCTCCGCTTCCTGGGTCAGTCCAAGGTGGTGGGCCCGGGTGGCGACGTGCTGGCCCGCACCTGGGCGAAGGCCGGGCTGGCGCTGGCCGAGCTGGACGTCGCCGCGGAGGTGAGCCGGGCCCGGCTGGTCCTGGACCACCTGCGTGAGCGCCGTCCCGGGGCGTACGCGTGAGGATCTCCCTGCTCACCTACTCGACCCGGCCCCGCGGCGGGGTCGTGCACACCCTCGCGCTGGCCGAGGCGCTGGCCCGCGCCGGGCAGCAGGTGACCGTCTGGTCGCTGGGCCGCGGCGGCGACGCGGCGTTCTTCCGCCCGGTCGCCCCGGCGGTCCGGCTGCGGCTGGTGCCCTTCCCCGACGTGCCCGGTGAGGACGTCGGCGCGCGGATCCTGCGCTCGATCGAGGTGCTCGGTGCGGCGTTCACCGCCGGGGACGCCGACGTCGTGCACGCCCAGGACTGCATCAGCGCCAACGCCGTCGGTGACTGCGTGCGCACGGTGCACCACCTGGACACCTTCACCACCCCGGAGCTGGCCGCCTGCCACGAGCGGGCGGTCGTCGCGCCCCGGGCGCTGGTCTGCGTCTCGGCCGCGGTCGCCGCCGAGGTGGCCACCGGCTGGGGGCGGGTCGCGACCGTGATCCCCAACGGGGTGGACGCCGGCCGGTTCGCGGCGGCGGCCGGTCCGGCGGGGGCGGCCGGACGGCGGGCCTGGCGGGAGCGGCTCGGACGGTACGTGCTCGCGGTCGGCGGGATCGAGCCCCGCAAGGGGACGCTGGACCTGGTGGAGGCGTTCGCGCTGGTCCAGCGGCAGCGGCCGGAGCTCTCGCTCGTGGTCGCCGGGGGCGAGACGCTGTTCGACTACCGCGACTACCGGACGCGGGTGTTCGACCGGGCGGCGCAGCTCGGGGTGGCACCCGTCGTCCTCGGGCCGGTCGACCACGACGCGCTGCCCACCCTGGTCGCCGCGGCCGAGGCCTTCGCCTTCCCCTCCACCAAGGAGGGCTTCGGGCTGGCCGCGATGGAGGCGCTCGCCGCCGGCGTCCCGGTGGTCACCCGGGACCTCCCGGTGCTGCGCGAGGTGTTCGACGGCGCGGCGGCCTTCGCCGACGACCCGGCGGGGCTGGCCGCCGGGCTGCTGGCCGGCGGCTCCCCGGCGCAGCGGGCCGCCGGGCGGGCGCTGGCCGCCGGGCACAGCTGGGACGCCGCAGCGCGGGCGCACCTGGACCTCTACCGGTCGCTGTGACCAGCCGGCGCCCCGCACACCGGAACGCGTGGGGTGAGCGCGCCCCGTGGGACTGGTGCGCACGGTCCACGGGCGAATCGGCCTGTCATTCCCCGGAGTAACTGACTCGAAACAAGATGCCGACTACTTTTTCTCCTGACGCCGACGACGACCCCCTGCTCCGGCAGGACGGCGAGGGGAGCCAAGCCATGACGTACCGACAGAAGCCCTCGATCTTCCAGCTGGGCAAGGTCCACGAGAACGGCCCGTCCGTGATCGTCTCCGGGTGGGGTCTGGGCATGTGCGCCGCCTCCTGCCGCTGTCACCGGAACCCGGCCGACGGGCAGCTCGCCCTCGCCGAGGACCAGGCCGGCGGCAGCCTGGGTCTGCGCAGCTTCACCGACTCCGGCACCTGCGACTGCTGCGAGGCGTGGACCTCCGCCGAGCTCGCCGCGATCCTGCGCGACGTCGCCGTCGTCGAGGCCCTGGAGTGCCAGGAGCCGCTCGCCGGCTGAGCACTGCTCGGCCCTGCTCGACTCGAGGCCGTCCGCCGGGGGGAACCGGCGGGCGGCCTCGTCGCATGTCCGGGGTGGGACGGCGCGCTCTACCGTCACCGCCGCGCCCGCGTGGGACGGGAGTGACGAGCGGGGTCGGTGGGACCAACTCGACGAGCGGACCGGTCGTCCCCCGGCGCGCCGAGGGCGACGCGCCGTCGAAGTCTCCTTACGTTCCGTGCTCGACGCGCATGGACCACGTCGCCCCTTCCCCGGGCCGCCACGCGCAGACGGAGGCACGGTGACCCGATCGACCACCCGCCGGTGGACCCGGGGCGCAGCGCTGGCGCTGGGTGCCGGTGCGGCGCTCACGCTCGTCCCCGCGACGGCCTCCGCGGCCCCGACCACCGCCGACGAGGCCCGCCAGGCGGTCACCGAGACCGGCCGGAAGCTCAGCGCGCTGGACGAGGAGGTGCACCAGGCCACCGCCACCGCCGAGCAGGAGCGGGCCGCCGCCGAGGCGGCCTCAGCGGCCGCCGCCCAGGCGCAGGTGCAGCTGGACGCGCTGGAGCCCCAGCTGCGCTCCATCGCCCAGTCCGGGTTCGTGGGCACCACGCGCGGCCGGCTGGCGGCCTTCCTGACCAGCGGGTCGGCCGACGACCTGGTGCAGCAGATGAACACCCTCGACCAGCTGGCCTCGCACGCCGACGCCGTCGTCGGCGAGGCCGCCGCCGCGCGGGCAGCCGCGGACCAGGCGCAGGCCGATGCGACCGCCGCGGCGGCCGCCGCCGAGCAGGCCGCCGCCGACCTGCAGCGTCGGGCCGACGAGCTCGAGGACGAGATGGACCGCTACGAGGCGGACTTCGCCCGGCTCTCCGCCGCCGACCGGGTGCGCGTGCAGACCGCGATCGCCGGCCCCGACGTCGTCGCCGCGCCGGCCCCCGCGCCCACCGCGGCCGCCGGCGAGGCGGTGCAGACCGCGCTGGCCCAGGTCGGGGACATGTACCTGCCCGGCGGGAGCGGGCCGGACCGCTTCGACTGCTCCGGTCTGACCCAGTACGCCTACGCCGCGGCGGGCATCTCGCTGCCGCACTCCAGCCGCGCGCAGGCCCAGCTGGGCGTGCCGGTGTCGCGCAGCGAGCTGCAGCCCGGGGACCTGGTCTTCTTCTACTCCCCGATCAGCCACGTGGGCATGTACATCGGCAACGGCCAGATGGTGCACGCCAGCGTGACCGGCAAGCCCGTCGCCGTCACCAGCGTGGACCAGGGCGGCTACGTCGGTGCCCGCCGCGTCACCGGCTGACGGTCACCCGCCGGCCAACTGCTGGACGGCGGCGGCGATCCGCCGCGCGCGGGTCTGCGGGGTCCTCGCCGCGTGCACCCCGTAGAGGACGGCGTACCGGTCCTGCGACCGCAGCGCCTCGAACGCCGCGGCGGCACCGGGGATCTCCGCCAGGGCCGCGGCGAGGTCCGCCGGCACGGTGATCGTGGCCGGGCCGGCGTAGGCGCGGTCCCACCGCCCGTCGGCCCGGGCCGCCTCGACCTGCACGAGCCCGGCCGGGCGCATCCGCCCCGCGGCGACCAGCCGGGCGACCGTCGCCACGTTCTTCTGCGACCACACGCTGCGGGGACGCCGCGGGGTGTAGCGAACGGTGAACCACGTGTCGTCGACCCGGTTGCTGCGGCCGTCGATCCAGCCGTGGCACAGCGCGACCTCGACCGCCTCCGGTGCGGTGATCGACGGGATGCCGGATGACTTCCGTGCCAGCTTCACGAACAACCCGGGCGCCCGGTCGTGCTCGGCGGTCAGCCAGGTGTCGAAGTCCGCGGCCGTGGCGAAGGGCAGCACCGGGAAGTCCTCGTCGGCCACCCGGTCATCGTCCGCAGTCCGGCCGTCGGCGTCCAGGGGGCTGGACGTGCAGGGGTCGCGGTTTGGTCGCCGAGGTGGTCGGCTAACGGCTGACTGGACGGCGCTCAGCAGGGGCGCCGCAGGACGACGGGACGGCGATGCCACAGACACCCGGGCCCTCCGCGCTCTGGCTGGTCCGCCACGGGGAGAGCGTGGGCAACCTGGCCGACGCGCAGGCGCACGAGACGGGGTCCGGGCGGCTGGAGCTCGACGTCCGCGACCCCGACGTCCGGCTGTCGGGCACCGGGGAGCAGCAGGCCGACGCGCTGGGCGCCTGGCTGGCCGGCCTGCCGGCCGATGAGCGGCCGACGGCCGTGCTGAGCTCGCCGTTCGCCCGGGCGCTCGGTACCGCGGAGCGGGCGGTCGCAGCGGCTGGGCTGCAGCTGCCGATTCGGCACGACGAGCGGCTGCGGGAACGCGACTTCGGGGTCTTCGACGGCATGACCCGCTCGGGCATCCGCGCCGAGCACCCGGAGGAGGCCGAGCGCCGCGAGCTGCTGGGCAAGTTCTACTACCGGCCGCCAGGCGGGGAGAGCTGGGCCGACGTCGCGCTGCGCATCCGCAGCCTGCTGGCCACCGAGGCGCTGCGCCACGACGGCGAGCGGCTGCTCTGCGTCGCCCACCAAGCGGTGATCATGGTGTTCCGGTACGTGCTCGAGGAGCTCACCGAGCAGCAGCTGCTGGAGATCGACCGCACCGACCAGGTCGCCAACACCTCGGTCACCCGTTACCGGCGCGACGACGACGGCGACCTGCGGCTGGTCGAGTTCAACGGCGTGCACCACCTGACCGACGACGGTCGGGCCGACACACCCGTCACCGAGGAGACCGATGTCCCCAGCCCGGCCTGAGCCCACCCTGGTCACCCCGCAGGTGCTGCGGGACTGGCGGCTGCCGGAGCCGACCGGGGGCAAGGAGTCCCGCGGCTCCATCCTCGTCGTCGGCGGCAGCACCGAGACGGTGGGCGCGGTGCTGCTGGCCGCCGAGGCGGCGCTGCGCTCCGGCGCCGGCAAGCTGCAGGTCGTCGTCCCCTCGAAGGTCGCCCCGCACGTGTCGATCTCGCTGCCGGAAGCGCTGGTGCGGGGTGTGCCGCACACCGAGGCGGGCGCGATCCGGGCGTCGGCGGCGGAGCTGGTGCTGGAACTCGCGCAGGGCGCGTCGGCGGTGCTGATCGGCCCGGGGATGGCCGACGAGGCGGAGACCCGCGGCCTGGTCGAGCAGCTGCTGCCCGACCTCGAGGGCCCGGTCGCGCTGGACGCCCTCGGCCTGGCCGCGGTCACCGCTGCACCCGCGTGCCTGCACCACCTCGGCGGGCAGGTGGTGCTGACGCCGAACCCGACCGAGCTGGCCATCGCGTTGCACGTGGCACACGACGAGGTCGCCGACGACCCGGTCGGCTCCGCCCGGCGGCTCGCCGAGTCGGCCCAGGCGGTGGTCGGGCTCGGCGGCGGCACGAGCTGGGTCGTCGCGCCGGACGGCCGGGCCTGGGAGGACGAGAACGGCGGCGCGGGGCTGGGGGTCTCCGGGTCCGGCGACGTGCGGGCCGGGATCGTGGCCGGGCTGCTCGCCCGGGGCGCCGAGCCGGCGCAGGCCGCGGTGTGGGCCTCGCACCTGCACGGCCGGGCCGGGGAGCGGCTGGCCGCGCAGATCGGCCGCCTGGGCTTCCTGGCCCGGGAGCTGCCCCGGGAGGTACCGCGGGTGCTCGCGGAGGTGGACCTGTGACGGTCGGGGACGGCGCGTTCGTCGGCGAGCTGGCCTACGGCTCGCCGACCATCGACGAGGAGGCGTTCGTGGCGCCGACGGCGGTCGTCGTCGGCCGGGTGACGCTGGGGCCGCGGGCCAGCATCTGGTACGGCGCGGTCGCCCGGGCCGACGCCGAGGTGATCGAGATCGGCGCCGACTCCAACGTGCAGGACGGCTCGACGCTGCACAGTGACCCCGGCTTCCCGCTGGTGCTGGGCGAGCGGGTCACCGTCGGCCACGGCGTGGTGCTGCACGGCTGCCGGGTCGACGACGAGGTGCTCGTCGGGATGGGCAGCACCGTGCTGAACGGCGCGCACATCGGGACCGGGTCGATCATCGCGGCCGGGGCCGTGGTCACCCAGGGCACCGTGGTGCCGCCGAACTCGCTGGTCGCCGGGGTGCCGGCGAAGGTGCGACGACAGACGACCGACGACGACGTCGCGGCGATCCGGGCGAACGCGGTCAGCTACACCGACCGGCTGGACGCCCACCGCGCCGTCCGCCGCGTGGAGTAGCGCCGGTGTCCGAGGCCGAGCTCCGGGACCAGGTCGAGTGGCCGGTCACCGACCCACCGCTGCGGGCGCGGGCCGGCCGGGCGCTGGGTGGGTTGTTCCACCTGGCCTCGACGGTGGCCACGTTCGGCGCGGACGCCGCGATCGGCGCCCAGCGACCCAGCTGGGCGGCGCCGCACGACCCCGACGCGTACCTGGGGCTCGGCGCGGTGCGGCTGCGCTGGCCGCAGGACGCCCCGGCCGAACAGGTGCAGGCGAGCCGGCGTGGGGTCTGGGCGACCGGCGCGGGGCGGCCGCCGCGTCCGGTGCCGGTCGGCGAGCTGCGGGTGGTCACCGCCGTCCCGGACGGGTCGGAGCCGGCCCGCTGGGCCGAGGCCGGCTGGACGCTGACCCTGACCGACGGGGCGACCAACGGCCAGCTGTCCGGTGCGTGGCTGGCGCTGGCCTGGATCGGACACCTGGCCGGCTGGCCGGACCCGTCGTCGACGTGACCGACGCCGAGCTCGCCGTCCTCCTCGCCGACCGCGGCCCCGCTCTCCTCCGGATCGCGCACCTGCTCACCGGCGACGACGTGCAGGCCCGGGAGCTGGTCGTCGAGGCGCTGACCGGCGTCGCCGGCCGGGACGCCCGCACCGACGACCGGACCCTCCGCCGTGCTCTGGTGGCCGCGCACGCCGCCTGGCACCGGCGCACCCGGGTGGGGGAGACGGTGTCCGCCGTCCCCGCGCTGAACGGCCTGGCCCGAGGGTCCGCTGCAGTCACACCCCGCACCCCGGTCGGCCAGGCGCTGGCGCAGCTGCCGGCCCGGTCCCGCGCCGTGCTCGTGCTGCGGCACGGGGAACACCTGAGCGACGCGGACGTCGCCGACGCCGTCGGCGGGGACGCCGCCGCGGTGGCCGAGGAGGACCGCGCTGCCCTCGCCCGCCTCGGCGCACGGCTGGGCGGTGCGGACGACGACGTGGCCGGGCAGCTCGACCGGCACCTGGCCGCGCTCGCCGCGGTGACCGGGCCGCCGGACCCCGACCTGGCGGCGACCGTGCGGGACGCCCGGCGGTCCCAGCGGCTGCACCGGGCCGGGCTGGTCGCGCTGCTGTCCTTCCTGCTGGCGGTCGCCGTCCTCGTCGCCCTCACCGTGAGCTGATCACCGGTCGATCGGGCCGGCTGACCGACTGACCGGGCAGGATCAGCGGGTGCGCATCACCATCCGGGTCCGGCCCGGGGCCGGTCGGACGGCGGTCGGTGGGGAGCACGACGGTGCCCTCCTCGTGCGGGTGTCCGCCCGGGCCGTCGACGGCAAGGCCACCGAGGCGGCGCTGGCCGCCGTCGCCGGCGCCTTCGGCGTGCGCCGGTCGGCCGTCACGCTGGTCACCGGGGCGACGTCCCGCACCAAGGTGGTGGAGGTCGACGGTGGCACCGACGCGTTGCTGGGCGACCTGCTCGGCCGCTGAGCCCGCGGCGGGGCAGGCTGTCGGCGTGCGCGCGCTGGTGTTCGAGTCCTTCGGTGGTCCGCTCGAGGTCCGGGAGGTGCCCGACCCGCGGCCGGCGCCCGCCGGGGTGGTGGTGCGGGTCGAGGCCAGCGGCATCTGCCGCAGCGACTGGCACGCCTGGTCCGGGCACGACCCCGACGTCGTCCTCCCGCACGTCCCCGGGCACGAGCTGGCCGGCACGGTCGCCGCCGCCGGCCCCGAGGTGCGCCGCTGGGCGGTCGGCGACCGGGTGACCGTGCCCTTCGTCTGCGCCTGCGGCCGGTGCGCGCCCTGCCGGGAGGGCAACGGGCAGGTCTGCCTGAACCAGACCCAGCCGGGGTTCACGCACTGGGGGTCGTTGGCTGAGTCCGTCGCCCTGGACGCCGCCGACGTCAACCTCGTCGCCCTGCCCGAGGGGCTGCCGGCCACCACCGCGGCCAGTCTGGGCTGCCGATTCGCCACCGCCTTCCGGGCGCTCACCGGGGTGGGCCGGGTGCGTCCCGGGGAGTGGGTCGCGGTGCACGGCTGCGGCGGGGTGGGGCTGTCGGCCGTGCAGGTCGCGGTCGCCGCCGGCGCCCGGGTGGTCGCGGTCGACGTGGCCCCCGGCGCGCTCGACCACGCCCGCCGGATGGGCGCCGAGCACGTGGTCGACGGGGCCGCTCCCGACGTGCCCGCCGCCGTCGCCGCGCTGACCGGTGGGGCGCCCACCTCTCGCTGGACGCGCTCGGCTCGGTGGGCACGTGCACCAACTCGATCCGCAGCCTGCGCCCGCGCGGACGGCACGTGCAGGTCGGGCTGCTGCCGCCGGCGACGGGCCGGCCGGAGATCCCGATGGAGTTGGTCATCGCCCGCGAGCTGGCCGTGCTCGGCAGCCACGGCATGGCGGCCGGCGACTACCCGGCGATGCTCTCGCTCATCTCCGCCGGCCGGCTCCGCCCGACCTGCTGGTCACCCGCGAGCTCGGCCTCGACGACGCCGGTGCCGCGCTGGCCGCGGTCGGCCGCGCGCCGGGGATCGCCGTCGTCCGCCCGTGCGGGACATGACGTTCTGGTGACCTCCCCGCTCAGCCGCCTGCCGGGGCACGACGATGGGTACCCGGGCACCGACATCGAGCTGAGGAGGGCACCGTGCTGGCGCTCATCGCACTGCTGCTGGTCGCCTGGCTGGTGGTGACCGTGATCGGGGCCCTCGTCGAGGGCCTGTTCTGGCTCTTCGTCGTGGGCGTCGTGCTGTTCCTGGGAACCGCGGCGTGGGGGCTCACCCAGAGCAGCTCCCGGGACTGACCCCGGTCAGCCGGTCGTCGCCCCGTCGGTCGGCGACGCGTCGGGCTCGTCCTCGTCGGGGCTGGTCGTCGGCTCCTCGTCGGTCGTCGTCGGGGTGCTCCCGGTGGTCGGCGACGGCGCGCGGCTGGTCCGCGGGGTGGTGGTCGGCGTCTCGTCGTCGTCACCGGTGGGCTGCGGTGCCCGGCTGGTGGGCGGGGGCACGCTGCTGCTCTCGGTGGGGACCACCGGCTCCGTGGGGGATTCGCTGGGCGCCGGCGTCTCGCTCGGCGTCGGCTCGCCGCAGGTGCTCACCTGCGAGCACGCCACCCGGGCAGTCCCCCGCCGGGCAGCGGGACGTCGACGTACTCGGGGCGGATGCCCAGCCAGAGCGCGAAGAACGTCACGAAGAGCACGCCGAGCACGACGGTCGAGGTGCGCGCGCGGCCGAGGCGGGCGGGCGGCCGGCGTCGCCAGACCGGGGTCCTGGCGGACTCCGGGGCGGTGGCGATGTCGGGCTGCTCGGCGGTGCGGTTCTGCACGGTGGTCGGCTGCTCGTCGGGGGTGCTCATGCTGCTCCTCCAGCCCGGGCCCGGTCCTCGGCCATCGCCTCGTCCTGCGCGCTGGGGGCGTCGGTGGTGGTGGCCCGCAGCGACACGCCCTCGCGGGACAGCGCGAGCGCGACCCGGGCCCGCAGGTCACGCCCGACCTCGAACTGCTTGCCGGGCAGCGTCCGGGCCACCATCCGCAGGTTCACCTCGTCCAGCGTGATGCTCTCCACGCCCATGACGCTGGGTTCGTCCAGCAGCAGCTGGTGCAGCCGCGGGTCGGCGAAGGCCCGCTGCCCGACCTCCCGCAGCACCTCCTGAACGCGGGTGACGTCGGTGGTCGCCGGCACCGGCACGTCGACCACCGCCCGGGCCCAGTCGCGGGACAGGTTGGTCACCTTCACGATCTGGCCGTTGGGCACGATCACGACCTCACCGTCGACGGAGCGCACCCGGGTGATCCGCAGTGTGACGTCCTCCACCGTCCCGGACGCGGGCTCCATCCCCCGACCACCTGGATGGAGACGACGTCGCCGAAGCCGTACTGGCGCTCGGTGATCAGGAAGAAGCCGGCCAGCACGTCACCGACGACGCGCTGGGCACCGAAGCCCAGCCCGACGCCGAGCACCGTCGCCGGGGCGACCAGGCCGGTGATCGGGACGCCGAGCCGCTCCAGCACAAAGAACACCGCGATCGACCAGACCAGCACGATCGCCGCCCAGGTGACCACCTGGGTCAGCGAGTGCCGGTGCTTCGCCGCCTCCGACCGCACCAGGGCGTCGGACTCCCGGGCGGTGGCGTCGATCCGGTCGGTGATCCGGGTGCCCGCCCAGCTGACGAAGCGGGCGAGCAGCACCGCGCCGAGCACGATGAGCAGCGCCTCGAGCCCCGCGCTGCGCAGCCAGTTCCAGAGATCCACGAGCGCGTCCATCACTGCCCAGTCTGGCCTGCCGGGGACGGCGCTGCAGCCTGCGGCGGGTGACCGTTCTCACCCGTGGTCATCAGATCGTGATGTTCCCCGATTTGCCGTGGGGCAGCTGTGCGAGGGAGCGTGGAGCGTTGGCGACCGTCCTGAGCTCAGGGAGCGCCACCGCGACCGACGACCGCTGCCCCCCGACCGGAGAGGAGAGCGCCCGCACGCCGGGCCGTATCGACTGTGAGCACACCTGCCGAACCACCCGGCCGTCCGCGCCGCCCGCACTTCCCCAAGCGGGACCGCAGCAAGGCCGTCACGCACCCCGCCCTCGCCCAGCCACCGGTCAGCGAGGCCGAAGGGACGGGTCGGCTGGACACCGTCGTCTTCGGCATCTCCGCCGTCCTCGCGCTGGCCTTCGTCGCCTGGGGGGTCAGCAGCCCGGGCAACCTCGGCGACGTCAGCTCCTCGGCGCTGACCTGGATCGAGGCCAACCTCGGCTGGCTGTTCGTCGTGCTGACCAGCGCGCTGGTGGTCTACGTGATCTGGCTGGCCGCCAGCAAGTACGGCCGGATCCCGCTGGGCCGCGACGGTGAGCCGCCGGAGTTCCGCACCATCTCGTGGATCGCGATGATGTTCAGCGCCGGCATGGGCATCGGGCTGATGTTCTACGGCGTCAGCGAGCCGCTGTCGCACTACACGTCGCCGCCGCCCGGCACGGTCGAGGGGGTGACCCCCGAGGCGGTCCAGACGGCGATGGCCACCACCCTGTTTCACTGGACCCTGCACCCGTGGGCCATCTACGCCGTCGTCGGCCTGGCGATCGCCTACAGCAGCTTCCGGCGCGGTCGCCGGCAGCTGATCAGCTCGACGTTCGCGCCGCTGCTGGGCACCCGTCGCACCGACGGCCCGGCCGGCAAGCTCATCGACGTGCTGGCGATCTTCGCCACCCTCTTCGGCTCGGCCGCCTCCCTCGGGCTCGGGGCGCTGCAGATCGGCAGCGGCGTGGAGATCATCGGCTGGGCCGGCAGCGTCGGCAACGGCGTGCTGATCGCGATCATCGCGGTGCTCACCGCCGCCTTCGTCGCCTCCGCCGTCTCCGGCGTGGCCAAGGGCATCCAGTACCTGTCCAACACCAACGTCGTGCTGGCCGGCATCCTCGCGGTGTTCGTCTTCGTCGTCGGCCCGACGGTCTTCATCCTCAACCTGGTGCCCGAGGCCGTGGGCGCGTACTTCTCCCAGCTGGGCGACATGGTCGGCCGCACCGAGGCCACCGGCGGGGACGCCATGGCCGCCTGGCTGCGCGGCTGGACGGTCTTCTACTGGGCCTGGTGGATCAGCTGGACGCCGTTCGTCGGGCTGTTCATCGCCCGCATCAGCCGCGGCCGCACGGTCCGGCAGTTCGTCACCGGCGTGCTGCTGGTGCCCAGCGTGGTCAGCCTGGTCTGGTTCGCCGTCTTCGGCGGCGCCGGCATCTACGCCCAGCGCGACGGGGTGGACGTCGCCGGTCAGTCGACCGCGGAGGGGCAGCTGTTCGGCGTCCTGGAGCAGTTCCCGCTCTCGACCATCGCCACGGTGCTGGTCATGCTGCTGGTCGGCATCTTCTTCGTCACCGGCGCCGACTCGGCGTCGATCGTGATGGGCTCGCTCTCCCAGCGCGGCACCGTGCACCCCAGCCGGTTCATCGTCGTCTTCTGGGGGCTGACCATCGCCGCGGTCGCGGCGATCATGCTGCTGGTCGGCGGTGACGAGGCGCTCACCGGGCTGCAGAACCTGACCATCATCGCGGCGCTGCCGTTCGCGGTGGTGATGATCGGCCTGGCCGTCTCGCTGGCCAAGGACCTGCGGTCGGACCCGATGGTGCTGCGCCGTGCCTACGCCGCGGAGGCCGTCGAGCAGGCGGTGGTCGAGGGGATCAGCCGGCACGGCGACGACTTCGTCATCGTGGTCGAGCCGGCGCCCGCCGGGGCCACCACGCCGAGCCCGGTCGACGGGAACGGGGTGGCCGGCCCGGCTCCGGCCGAGCGCGAGGAGCTCACCGCGGGGCGGCCCCAGGACGCCCGCGACTGAGCACCGGTCCCGACGACGGCCCGTCCACCCTCCCCGGGTGGACGGGTCGTCGTCGTCCCGGGCGGGTCCGGGCGGCGGGTGACTCCCCCGGCGCGTGCGCGTGGGGCGCACGCGCCGGGTGGTGCCGTCGGGACGAGATCGGGACCTCCGTCCCCTCCAGTCCGGCGCGACGGTGCCGATGTGGACGGCAGAACCGAGAACCACCGGTTCAGTTGAACGGACGGCCGGGCCCCGGATTCGCCCGATCGTGGGTTGTCCGCCCGTCGGCCTCAAGAGCCGGTGGTGCACAACCGATCCGTCCGGAGACAGGCACGTCCCCCCACAGGTCAGCTGGAGCACCCATGGCAGCGTCGCGCACCGCGTCCCCGTCCCACCCGCACCGGGCCGGGCGGTTCGCCGACCTCCGGCTGGCCGTGCGGTTCGGCATCCTGCTCGGCGTCGTCGCGGTGGCGTTCGCCGCGCTGCTGACCAGCACCCTGGTCGCGCACGGTGTCGTCCGCGAGGAGAGCCGCATCGCGGGCGATCTCGCCGACGCCCAGGCGCTGGTGCTCCAGCTCGACACCCGGGCCAGCGAGCTCAAGGTCGACGCGCTCAAGGCCCTGGTCAGCGAGGACCCGACGGCCCAGCTGCAGGACCTGGCCGACGACACGGCCACGACCGAGGAGCTGCTCGCCGAACTGGCGGCCGTCCCGCTCGACGGGGCGATCGCCGCCGACGTCGTCGCGCTCCCGGAGGCCTTCGCCGGCTACACGGGTGCCATCGGGGTCTTCATCCAGGGCGCGGTCACCGACCAGGCCGGGATGCGCCTGCGCTACGAGGAGGTGCAGCAGGCCAACGACGTCTCCGACGCCGCGGTCAGCGCCGCCAAGGACGACCTCGCCGCGCTGGCCAGCGGTGCGCAGGGCGAGCTGCAGTCCGCCATCTCCACCGCCGACCGGGTCGCCGTGCTGACCGCCGTGGTGGGCACCTTGCTGGTCGCGGGCATCTGCCTGCTGCTGCAGCGGTCGATCGCCGGCCCGCTGGGCCGCGTCAAGCGCACGCTGGAGGCGATGGCGGTCGGTGACCTCACCCGGTCGGCCGGGGTCACGGCGCGCGACGAGGTCGGCCAGATGGCCGCGGCCCTCGACACCGCGCAGGTGCACCTGCGCGGGGTGATCGGTTCGGTCACCGCCTCCTCCGACGCCGTCGCGGCCGCATCCGAGCAGCTGTCGGCGTCGGCCGGCCAGATCTCGGCGTCGGCGGAGGAGACCTCGGCCCAGTCCGGGGTCGTCTCGGCGGCGGCGGCGGAGGTGTCGCGCAGCGTGGCCACGGTCGCGGCGGGGGCGGATGAGATGAACTCGGCGATCCGGGAGATCAGCCAGAGCGTGAACGAGGCCACCCGGGTCGCCGCTCAGGCGGTGACCGAGGCCCAGACGACGACCGGGACGATCCAGAAGCTGGGCGCCAGCTCGCAGGAGATCGGCGCGGTGGTCAAGGTCATCACGAGCATCGCGGAGCAGACGAACCTGCTGGCGCTGAACGCCACGATCGAGGCCGCGCGCGCGGGTGAGGCGGGCAAGGGGTTCGCCGTCGTCGCGAACGAGGTGAAGGAGCTGGCCCAGGAGACCGCGCGGGCCACCGAGGACATCGCGCGCCGGGTGGAGGCCATCCAGGGCGACACGAGCGGCGCGGTGGCCGCGATCGGCCGCATCTCCGAGGTCATCGGGTCGATCAACGACTACCAGCTGACCATCGCCAGCGCGGTGGAGGAGCAGACGGCCACCACCAACGAGATGTCCCGGTCGGTGCAGGAGGCCGCGGGCGGCTCGACGGAGATCGCCGTCAACATCACCGGGGTGTCGGCCGCGGCGTCGTCCACCACCGAGGCGCTCGGGCAGACCCGGCAGGCCGTCGACGAGCTGTCCCGGATGGCGGCCGAGCTGCGGACCGCGGTGAGCACCTTCAGGTACTGACCGGCGGGGCGAGGTCACCGCAGTCGGCGGACCGGCACCACCATCGGGGTGCCGGTGACCGGGTCGGGCACGACCCGGGCCTCCAGCTCGAAGACGTCGGCGAGCAACTCCTCGGTGAGCACCTCCGCCGGCGTGCCGGCCGCAACCAGCACGCCGTCCTTCATCGCCACCAGCCGCTGCGCGTAGCGCGCCGCCAGGTTGAGGTCGTGCAGCACCACGACCACCGTGCGGCCGCGCTCGGCGTGCAGCCGGCCGACCAGCTCGAGGACGTCGACCTGGTGGGCGAGGTCGAGGTAGGTGGTCGGTTCGTCGAGCAGCAGCAGGTCGGTGCCCTGGGCCAGGGCCATGGATATCCACGCCCGCTGCCGCTGCCCGCCCGACAGCGCGTCGACGGGGGAGTCGGCCAGCTCGGCCATGTCGGTCCAGCGCAGCGCCTCGGCGACCACCGCCTCGTCGTCGGAGGACCACTGCCGCAGCCAGCTCTGGTGCGGGTGCCGGCCCCGGGCCACCAGGTCGGCGACGGTCAGCCCCTCCGGGGCCAGCGGGGTCTGCGGCAGCAGGCCGAGGACCTTGGCCACCTCGCGGGTCGGGGTGGCGGTGATCGCCCGGCCGTCGAGCAGCACCGTGCCGCCGGTGGGGCGCAGCAGCCGGCCGAGCGCCTTGAGCAGGGTGGACTTGCCGCAGCCGTTCGGGCCGACGATCGCGGTGAACGACCCGTCGGTGAGCTCGAGGTCGAGGGAGTCGACGACGACCTTCTCGCCGTAGGCGAGCCGGACGCCGTCGGCGGCGAGCCGCACCGGGGGCGCGTCGGGGCGGGAGGCGTCGCGGGCGAGGGTGGGTGAGGCAGTCACAGGGTCGATCGCCGCCTTCCGCGGACGAGGAGCCAGAGCAGGTAGGGGGCGCCGACCACGGCGGTCACCACCCCCACGGGGAACGAGTCGGGCAGCACGGTGCGGGCCACCAGGTCGCTGCCGATCAGCAGCAGGGCGCCGAGCAGCGCCGAGGCGACCACCGGGGGGCGGGAGCCGCCGGTGAGGCGCAGGGCCACCTGCGGCACCACCAGCGCGACGAAGTTGATCGGGCCGGCGGCGGAGACGGCGAAGGCGGCCAGCGCCACGGCGACGAGCACGACCACGCCCTGCGCCGGACCCACCCGCACGCCGAGCGCCCGGGCGGTGTCGTCGCCGAACTGCAGCACGCCGAGCGCCCGGCTCAGGGCGAGCGCGGCGGGCAGCAGCACCACCAGGGCCAGCGCCAGCGGCGCGGCCTGGTCCCAGCCCCGGCCGTTCAGCGATCCGGTGAGCCACACGTTGGCCGCGGCGGCGTCGTTGATGTCGCTGCGGGTGAGCAGGTAGGCGATCAGGGCCTGGGCGAACGCGGCCAGCCCGATGCCGACCAGCACCAGCCGGTAGCCGTCGATGCCCTTGCGCCAGGCCAGCCCGAAGATCAACCCGGCGGTGAGCAGGCCGCTGAGCAGCGCCGCGGCCGGGATCCCGACCCCGCCCAGCAGTGCCCCGGCGCCGGTGCCGCCCAGCACGATGACCCCGACGGCGCCGACCGCCGCCCCGCCGGTGACCCCGAGGATGTCCGGGCTGGCCAGCGGGTTGCGGGCGAAGGTCTGGAACAGCGCCCCGGAGACCCCCAGGGCCACCCCGACCAGCAGCCCGACGGCGATCCGGGGCGCCCGCAGCTCCAGCACGATGAACCGCTGGGTGTCGTCGCCGGCGCCGACCAGGGTGCCGAGCACCTCCGGCACGCTGATCGGGTAGTCGCCGCGGCCCAGGTTGAGCGCGCTGACCACGACCAGCGCGGCGAGCACCGCCACCGGGACGGCGAGCTGCCGGGGCCGGTAGACGGCGGAGAACGGCCCCACCCGCACCGCCCGCCGGGCGGGGGAGCGCTCGGGGGCACGGGTGGGCGGCGCGAGCGTCACAGCGCGGCCAGCTTCCGCCGGCGGACCAGGGCGATGAAGAACGGTGCGCCGACGACGGCGAGCACGATGCCGACCTGCAGCTCGCCGGGGCGGGCGACGACGCGGCCGAGCACGTCGGCCAGCAGCAGGAAGATCGCGCCCAGCAGGGCGGAGTACGGGATCAGCCAGCGGTGGTCGGGGCCGGTGACCGCGCGGGCGACGTGCGGCACGACCAGCCCGACGAAGACGATCGGCCCGCAGGCGGCGGTCGCCGCGCCGGCCAGCAGCGTGATCGACGCCAGCCCGACGCTGCGGGCCAGCCAGATCCGGGTGCCCAGCCCGCGGGCGACGTCCTCACCCAGCCCGAGCAGGTTGAGCGCCGGCGCGTTGACCAGGGCGAGCACCAGGCCGACGACGATGAACGGGGCGACCTGTGCGGCGACCTCGGCGTCCCGGCCGGCCAGCGCGCCGACCACCCAGAAGCGGTAGGCGTCCAGCGCCGTCGTCTCGCGGATGGTGATCGCCTGGATCAGGGCGTAGAGCAGCGCGGTCAGCGCGGCGCCGGCCAGCGCCAGGGTCACCGGGGTGGACCCGCCCGGGCCGGCGGAGCCGATCGCGTAGACGGTGACGCTGCCCAGCAGGGCGCCGACCAGGGCGAACCAGACGTAGCCCCCCGGCGTGCTGAGCCCCAGCAGCCAGATGGAGAGCACCACGGCGAACGACGCGCCCGCGGTCACCCCGAGCAGCCCCGGGTCGCCCAGGGGGTTGCGGGTGTGCCCCTGCATGAGCGCGCCGGCGACACCCAGGCTGACCCCGGCGAGCACGCCCAGCAGCGTGCGCGGCACCCGCAGCTCCCGGATGATCAGCGTCTCGTCGCCCGGGGTGGAGGCGTCGGTCAGCGCCTGCCAGACGGTGCCCAGGCCGATGGACCGGGTGCCGACGGTGATGCTGAGGACGCAGGCCACCACGGTCAGGGCCAGCAGCAGCCACAGCCCCAGCGTGCGGGTGAACGCGCCGTGGAGCAGTCCGCGGCGGGGTTCGGCGGCCGCCGAGGGAACGGCGGTGGCGGTGCGCTGCGCCACGGGCTGCTCCTGGGGCGGTGGACTGGGGCGTGCCGACACCCCGGACAGGCAGGGAAGGCTCACCTTACCCACCGGTCGGGCCGGGCGGCAGCCGGTGGGGTGGGCGAGACGGCTCCGCGCCCGCCCGCGGGGCCCTTCGGCCGGGTCAGCGCGGGGCGACGCCGGCGACGACGAGGTCGGCGAGCTCCCGGTAGGCGGCGGCGTCGTCCAGGCCGGTCGCGGCGCGGACGTCGCCCCGGTGGATCGCGGCCATCACCTGCGCCACCGCCGTCCCGACGAACGAGGCGTGCACCGGGCGGATGGTGCCGGCGGCCACCCCCTCGGCGACCAGGCGCTGCACCCGGGCGGCGGCCGTGCGGGTGTTGTGCTGGTAGATGTCCCGCGCGGGGGCGAAGGCGGCGAGATCGGCGAAGAAGGTGGGGGAGGCCGGCTGCAGCTGCGCGGCGACGGCGAGCAGGTAGGCACTGATCCGCTCGCGGTGGTCGGCCGGAGCGGCGGCCTGCTCCTCGACGGCGGTGGTCGCGCGCTGGAAGAACCGCTTCACCCCGGCGACGACCAGTTGCTCCTTGCTGGCCGCGATGCCGTAGAGCGTGCTCTTGGAGCAGTGCAGCCGGCGGGCCAGCTCGTCGAGGGTGAACGCCGCGAACCCCTCGGCGAGCATCAGCTCGACCAGGTGGTCCAGCAGCTCCGCGCGCCGGGCCGTGGCGCGGGGGCTGCGGGTGTCCAGCGACGTCATCGTGCCTCCCTCGGGGGTACCGGAGGGTAACAACGGCGCTGACCTCGACGACCGCTGCCAGTACTGCGTACCGTCCTGCAGTACTGCTGGCAGGACACCGTCGTCCCGGAGGTATCGCCCGTGCCCGTCGCCCGTCTCGTGCCCACCCAGGAGGCCGCGGACCTGCTCGACCTGACCCGGGAGCTGGCCCGCGCCGAGCTGGCTCCCCGGGCCGCGGCCGCGGAGGCCGACGAGGAGTTCCCGCGCGAGGTGTTCCGCACCCTCGGCCGGGCCGGGCTGCTCGGCCTGCCCTACCCCGAGGAGCTGGGCGGCGGCGGGCAGTCCCTCGAGGTGTACCTGCAGGTGCTCGAGGAGATCGCCGCCGCCTGGGCCAGCGTCGGCGTCGGGGTGAGCGTGCACGGGCTGTCCTGCTTCGCGCTGGCCACCCGGGGCACGCCCGAGCAGCAGGCGTGGCTGCCCGACCTGCTGGGCGGTGAGCAGCTGGGCGCCTACTGCCTCTCCGAGCCGCACGCCGGCTCCGACCCCGCGGCGATGCGCACCCGGGCCGTGCGGGACGGCGACTCGTACGTGCTCACCGGCGAGAAGGCCTGGACCACCCACGGCGGCCACGCCGACTTCTACACGGTGATGGCCCGCACCTCCGACGACGGCGCCCGCGGCATCTCCTGCTTCCTCGTGCCCGCGGACGCCGCCGGGCTGTCCGCGGACCCCGCCGAGCGCAAGATGGGGCTCACCGGCTCGACCACGGCCACCATGCGGTTCGACGGCGTGCGGGTCGACGCCGGCCGCCGGGTGGGCGCGGAGGGCGAGGGGCTGTCGATCGCCCTCGCCGGGCTGGATGCCGGGCGGCTGGGGATCGCCGCCGTCGCCACCGGCCTCGCCCAGCGAGCGCTGGACGACGCGGTCGCCTACGCCGCGGAGCGGGAGACCTTCGGCAAACCGATCATCGAGCACCAGGGGCTGGGGTTCCTGCTCGCCGACATGGCCGCCGCCGTGGAGACCGCCCGGGCCACCTACCTGGCCGCCGCCCGGCTGCGCGACGCCGGCCGGCCGTACGGGCGGCAGGCCTCGATCGCCAAGCTGGTGGCCACCGACAACGCGATGAAGGTGACCACCGACGCCGTCCAGGTGCTCGGCGGCTACGGCTACACCCGCGACTTCCCGGTCGAGCGGTACATGCGCGAGGCGAAGGTCATGCAGATCTTCGAGGGCACCAACCAGATCCAGCGCCTGGTGATCAGCCGCGCCCTGGCCCGTGGCGGCGACGAGCGGACCACCGTCGTCACCCGCTGAGTCCTACGCTGCCGGGCATGTGTCGGAACATCCACGTCCTGCACAACCTGGCGCCCGCCACCACCTCCGACGAGGTCCGGGCGGCGGCGCTGCAGTACGTGCGCAAGGTCAGCGGGTCGGCCAAGCCCTCGCAGGCGAACCAGGCGGCGTTCGACCGGGCGGTCGAGGAGATCGCGCACGCCACCGAGCACCTGCTCGCCGACCTGGTCACCACCGCGCCGCCCCGGGACCGCGAGGTGCTCGCCGCCCAGGCCCGCGCCCGCTCTGCGGCCCGCTACGCCCGCTGACGCCACCGGCCCGGCCCCCCTCGGGGGACCGGGCCGGTGGCGTCGTGGGTGCTGGTCGCCTACGCGGGCTGCAGCGAACCGAGCACGGCCAGGACGTCGGCCGGGCTCTGCGCCGCCTCCAGCCGAGCGACCTGCGCGGGGTCGACGAACACCTCCGCGATCCGGCCGAGCAGCTTGAGGTGGTCGTCCCCGGCGCCGGCGACGCCGATCACGAACGAGACCTCCTTGCCGTTCCAGTCGACGCCCCGGGCGTGGCGCACGAAGGAGATCGCGGTGCGCCGGATGGCCGGCTTCGCCTCGTTCGTGCCGTGCGGCAGCGCCAGCCCGTTGCCCATGTAGGTCGACACCGAGGTCTCCCGCTCGTGCATGGCCTGCACGTAGGCAGGGTCGACGGCGCCGGCTGCGACCAGCAGCTCGCCGGCCTCGGTGATCGCCTCGTCGCGGCTCGTGGCCGTGCCCTCCAGCACGATGCTCTCGACGGCGAGCACCTCGCTGCCGGCGTCGTGCCCGTCGCCGGTCAGCCGGCCGAGGCCGCCGTCCGCGGCAGGGGCGGTGGCATGGCGCCCGGGGACGGCGGCACCGTCGGGCGCGGCGGCGGCGGTGGCCGCCTCGGCCGTGGGCGCGGCGTTGGTCCGCTTCAGCATCTCGACGATCTCGTCGTAGCGCGGGCTGGACATGAAGTCCGACACCGACACGTGCACCGCCGACCCGGTCTTCTGCTGGGCCCGGTCGGTCAGGTCCTCGTGGGTGACGACGAGGTCGTAGTCGTCGGTCAGGTTGGAGATGGCCTTGTTGACCACGGTGACGTCGTCGAAGCCGGCGCTGTGCACCTTCTTGCGGAGCACCGAGGCGCCCATGGCGGAGGAGCCCATGCCGGCGTCGCAGGCGAACACGATCGAGCGGATCGGGCCGTCGGTGCGGGCCGCCCCGGCGCCGGCCAGGGCCGAGGCGACCGAGGACTTCTTCCCCTTGTTGGCCTCCATCGCCGCGGTCGCGGCGGTCAGATCACCGTCGTCGTCCTTGTCCAGCTTCAGCAGGAAGGCGGCGACGACGAAGGTGACACCGGCGGCGACGATCACCGAGGCGGTGACGCCGAGCAGGGCGCTGGGTGGGGAGGCCGCCCAGACGGCGATGATCGAGCCGGGGGAGGCCGGCGAGCGCAGGCCCGAGCCGAAGAGCAGGTTGGTGGCCACGCCGGCCATGCCGCCGAGGATGACCGCGGCGATCAGCTTCGGCTTGGCCAGCACGTAGGGGAAGTAGATCTCGTGGATCCCACCGACGAACTGGATGAGGATCGCGCCGGGCGCCGAGGCCTTGGCGACGCCGCGGCCGAAGACGGCGAAGGCGAGCAGCAGGCCCAGGCCGGGGCCGGGGTTGGCCTCCAGCAGGAACAGGATCGACTGGCCGACCTCGGCCGCCTCGGTGGTGCCCAGCGGGGTGAGGATGCCCTGGTTGATCGCGTTGTTCAGGAACAGGACCTTGGCCGGCTCGATGAAGATCGAGGTCAGCGGCAGCAGGCTGTTCTCGACCAGGACGTCGACGAGGTCGGAGGCGAGGTTGCTGAAGGCCTGCACCAGCGGGCCGGCGAGCACGAAGCCGATGACGGCGAGGAAGCCGCCCCAGATGCCGGCGGAGAAGTTGTTGACCAGCATCTCGAAGCCGGGGCGGATCTTGTGCGCCCACAGTGCATCGAGCTTCTTCATCGACCAGCCGCCGAGCGGCCCCATGATCATGGCGCCCAGAAACATCGGCGTGCCCTCGGCGCCGGTGATGGCGCCCATGGTGGCGATGGCACCGACGACGCCGCCGCGGAGGTTGTCGTCGTACATCATCCGGCCGCCGGTGTAGCCGATGAGCAGCGGCAGGAGGTAGGTGATCATCGGGCCGACGATCCCGGTGCCCTCGGCGCCGGAGCCCCAGGCGCCGAGGTCCTCGACGAAGCCGTAGCCACCGGTGTAGCCCAGCGCGTCACCGATCAGGGTGATCCAGCCGGTCTCGATGAAGAGGGCGGTGATCAGCCCCCAGGCGATGAACGCGCCGATGTTGGGCAGCACCATGTTGGACAGGAAGGTGCCGAACCGCTGGACGTGCAGTCGCATCCCTCCCGAGCGCGCGGCTGGACGGGTGGTCGTGGCCATGAAGGACCCTCCTGGGCTGGATCTGCAACCGCGATCGACAGGGGTCGTTCGGGCGGGTGGACTGTGTGTGCGGTGCTGTGACGCCGATCACCAGAATCTGCGTATGCCTGTATATCCGCCCGCGTAGGCCGGGTCAAGGGGTCCAAACAAACGTGAACGCAGAGAGATCCACTCATCCGGGTGCGGCGACGCCGTCCTACAGTGATCGACGCATCCAGCCAGTGGGCAGCCCCCGGCGCCGGACGGCGTCACTCATCGACACAGCACCCCGGAGGACGACATGAAGGCGTTGCGGTTCTACGCCCCGGAGGACGTACGGCTCGAGGACGTCCCGGAGCCCGAGTGCGGCCCGGGCGAGGTCAAGATCAAGGTGAAGAACACCTCGACCTGCGGCACCGACGTCAAGATCTTCCACAACGGTCACCAGAACCTGACGCCGCCGCGCACCATCGGGCACGAGATCGCCGGCGAGGTCGTGGAGGTCGGCGCCGACGTCAACGCCACCCACGGCAGCAGCTGGGCGCCGGGTGACCGGGTGCAGGTCATCGCGGCGGTGCCGTGCGGGCACTGCCACGAGTGCCGGAAGGGCTGGATGGCGGTCTGCGAGAACCAGACCTCCGTCGGCTACCAGTACGACGGCGGGTTCGCCGAGTACATGATCGTCCCGGAGCAGGTGCTCAAGGTGGACGGCCTGAACCGCATCCCGGACAACGTCGGCTACGACGAGGCGTCCGCCGCCGAGCCGTTCGCCTGCGCCATCAACGCCCAGGAGCTGCTCGGCATCGAGGAGGGCGACACCCTCGTCGTCTTCGGCGCCGGTCCGATCGGGTGCATGCACATCCGCATCGCCCGCGGGGTGCACAAGGTCGGCCGGGTCATCCTGGTCGACGTCAACGCCCAGCGGCTGAAGATGTCCGCCGACGCCGTGCAGCCCGACGAGGTGATCAACGGCGCCGAGGTCGACGTCGTCGCCCGGGTCATGGAGCTCACCGGCGGGCGGGGCGCCGACGTCATCATCACCGCGACCGCGGCGAACGTGACCCAGGAGCAGGCCATCGCGATGGCCGCCCGCAACGGGCGGATCTCCTTCTTCGGCGGCCTGCCGAAGACGAACCCCACGATCACCTGCGACTCCAACGTCGTGCACTACCGGCAGCTGCACATCCACGGCGCGAACGGCTCCGCTCCCGAGCACAACAAGCGCGCCCTGGAGTACATCTCCACCGGTCAGGTGCCGGTCAAGGACCTGATCACCGAGCACATCCCGCTGGACCGGGTGCTCGACGCCTTCTCCATCGTGCAGAACGGTGAAGCGATCAAGGTGACCGTCGAACCCTGACCGGCTCGAACCCTCCGGCACTGTGCGCGGGGTGCCCGTTCCAATGCCGGAGCGGGCACTCCGCGCACAGTGCCGGAGGGCGGCGGGGCCTCAGACGAGGAAGCGGTAGGCCGTGGTGCCAGGGGCGAGGTGCTGGATCTTCAGCGGACCCGCCTCGATCCGGGCCAGCAGTGGCGCCAGGCCCTCGGGGCTGCCCAGCTCGATCCCGGTCAGCGCCGCACCGGTCTCCCGGTTGTCCCGCTTGACGTACTCGAACAGCACGATGTCGTCGTCCGGGCCGAGCACCTCGTCCAGGAAGCGGCGCAGCGCCCCGGGCTCCTGCGGGAACTCGACCAGGAAGTAGTGCTTGAGCCCCTGGTGCACCAGGGAACGCTCGACGATCTCGGCGTAGCGGCTGACGTCGTTGTTGCCGCCCGACAGCAGGCAGACGACGGTCTGGCCCGGCTCGACGCGGACCACACCCCCGGTCAGCGCCGCGGTGGCCAGCGCCCCCGCGGGCTCGGCGATCACCCCGTCGACCTGGTAGAGCTCCAGCATCTCGGTGCAGATCTGCCCCTCCGCGACCGCGACCAGCTCCGCGCCGGCGTCACGCACCAGCGGGTGGGTGACCGCGCCGACCCGGCGCACCGCGGCGCCGTCGACGAACGTGTCGATCTCGGGCAGCTCGACCGGTGCGCCGGCGGCCAGCGCCGCGGCCATGCTCGCCGCGCCCGCCGGCTCGACGCCGACCAGCCGGGTGCCGGGGCTGTGCTCCCGCAGCCAGGTGCCGCAGCCGGCCAGCAGCCCACCGCCCCCGACCGGCAGGACGACGACGTCCGGGGCGCCGCCGAGCTGGTCGAGCACCTCCACGGCCACCGTGGCCTGCCCGACCACCGTGGACAGCGCGTCGAACGCCGGCACCAGGGTCGCCCCGGTCATCTGCGCCGAGGCGGCGGCCGCGGCGGCGGCGTCGTCGTAGGTGTCGCCGGTGACCACCAGCTCCACCATGTCCCCGCCGAGGGCGGCGATCCGCTGCCGCTTCTGCCGGGGCGTCGTCCCGGGCACGAACACCCGGCCGTGGACGCCGAGGACCCGGCAGGCGTAGGCCACGCCCTGCCCGTGGTTGCCGGCGCTGGCGCAGACCGCCCCGGCGGCCCGGCCGGCGGCGTCGAGCTGGCTGATCGTGTTGTAGGCGCCGCGCACCTTGTAGGAGCGGCCGACCTGGAGGTCCTCCCGCTTCACCCACACCTCGGCGCCGGTCAGCTCGGACAGGCGGGCGTTGCGCTGCAGCGGGGTCCGCTCGGCGACCCCGGCGAGCCGTCGGACGGCGTCGGAGACCTCCGCGGAGAACGAGGTGCGGACGTCGGTCACCGGCCCATCCTCCCCGATGCCCCGCCGGCGCCGAGTGGTCAGTGGTGGTCGCCTGCCTCGGCGTGGCGGTGCGTGTCGACGACCGCAACTGCGCACTCGCCGTCCCGGCGCGGGGTCAGATGCCGACGAACGGCCCGCGGGTGGCCTCCTTCTCCGGCACCGGGGCGAAGACGTTGCCGGTGGTCGGCGGCACCGAGTCGCGGGCGTAGCCGAACACCTTCAGCAGCGGCCCGACCAGCGCGTCGTACACCGGCGGCAGCAGCCGGAACCCGGCGATGATCAGCGGGTTCGCGAAGCCGGACTGCTTCAGCCGGCGCGGGTCGGCCACCCGGGCGACGACGGCGCGGGCCACCCGCTCGGGGGTGTAGACCGGCGGCGGCGGGTGGCCGGTGTTGCCCAGCACGGTGGCCGCCTGCCGGTAGATCGGGGTCGACGTCCCGCCCGGGGCGACGGCGGAGACGTGCACGTCGGGCAGGTCGCGCAGCTCCTGCTGCACGGTGCGGATCAGGCCCAGCTGGCCCCACTTGCCGGTGTTGTAGGCGCCCATCGTCGGCGTGGTCACCGACGCCAGCAGCGAGCTGACGACGACGAGCGACCCGCGCTGCTGGGCGCGGAACTGCGGCAGCACGGCCCGGAAGACGTGGAAGGTGCCCTTGATGGCGGTGTCCACCACCCGCTCGAACACCTCCGGCTGGAGGTCCTCGATCGACCCGTAGGCCATCACGGTGGCGGAGTGGACGACGACGTCCAGCCGGCCGTGGGAGGTCACGGCGCGGTCCACGGCGGCCTGCACCGCGGCGCCGTCGAGCACGTCGGCCGGGCACACCTGCACCTCGCGCGCCCCGGCGGCCCGGCACTCGGCGGCGGCCTGCTCGAGGGACTCCCGGCTGCGGGCGACCAGGACCAGGGCGGCGCCGCGTTCGGCGAACTGCACCGCCGAGGCGCGCCCGATCCCGGAGGAGGCGCCGGTGACGAGGACGACCTCGCGGGTCCGGTCTGCGGTCTCTTCGGCAGTCACGCTCCCCCGCTACCCGGAGCGTCCCGGGCGCACGCCTGTCGTGCACAACCGGCTCGCTGCGCCCGCCGTCCTCCCCTCCCCGCCGCTACGGTCGGGCGGCACGAGGGGCCGGCGCCGGCCGCCCGGTGAGCCGAGAGGACGCGCCCGTGTTCGAGAAGGTCCTGGTCGCCAACCGCGGGGAGATCGCCGTCCGGGCCTTCCGGGCCGCCTACGAGCTGGGCGCCGGGACGGTCGCGGTCTTCCCGCACGAGGACCGCAACTCCGTCCACCGGCTCAAGGCCGACGAGAGCTACCAGATCGGCGAACCCGGCCACCCGGTGCGCGCCTACCTCGACGTCACCGAGATCGTCCGGGCCGCGCAGCGCGCCGGCGCCGACGCCGTCTACCCCGGCTACGGCTTCCTGTCGGAGAACCCGGAGCTCGCCGAGGCCTGCGCCCGGGCGGGGATCACCTTCGTCGGCCCGAGCGCCGCCGTCCTGGAGCTGACCGGGGACAAGTCCCGGGCGATCGCCGCGGCGCGGGAGGCCGGCCTGCCGGTGCTGCAGGGCACCGAGCCCGGCACCGACGTCGACGCGCTGATCGCCGCCGCCGGGCAGATCGACGGGCCGGTCTTCGTCAAGGCCGTCGCCGGTGGTGGCGGGCGGGGCATGCGCCGGGTCGACGACCGGGCCCAGCTGCGCGGGGCGATCGAGGCGGCGATGCGGGAGGCGGAGTCGGCGTTCGGCGACGCCACCGTCTTCTGCGAGCAGGCCGTGGTCGACCCGCGGCACATCGAGGTCCAGATCCTGGCCGACGGCGCCGGGAACGTGATCCACCTGTTCGAGCGGGACTGCTCCGTGCAGCGCCGGCACCAGAAGGTGGTCGAGCTGGCGCCGGCACCGAATCTGGACCCGGCGCTGCGCGAGCGGATCTGCGCCGACGCCGTCGCCTTCGCCCGCCACATCGGCTACTCCTGCGCCGGCACCGTGGAGTTCCTGCTCGACCGCGAGGGCCGGCACGTGTTCATCGAGATGAACCCGCGCATCCAGGTCGAGCACACGGTGACCGAGGAGGTCACCGACGTCGACCTGGTGCAGAGCCAGCTGCGGATCGCCGCGGGGGCGACGCTGGCCGACCTGGGCCTGTCCCAGGAGACGGTGCAGCTGCGCGGCGCGGCCCTGCAGTGCCGGATCACCACCGAGGACCCGGCCAACGGCTTCCGCCCGGACACCGGCCGGATCACCGCCTACCGCTCGCCCGGCGGCGCCGGGGTGCGGCTGGACGGCGGGGCGTCGCTGGGCGCGGAGGTGGGGGCGCACTTCGACTCGATGCTGGTCAAGCTCACCTGTCGCGGCCGCACCTGGGACATCGCGGTGGCCCGGGCCCGGCGGGCGGTCGCCGAGTTCCGCATCCGTGGCGTCTCCACCAACATCCCGTTCCTGCAGGCGGTGCTGGACGACCCGGACTTCGCCGCGGGCCGGGTGACGACGTCGTTCATCGAGGAGCGGCCCGGGCTGCTCACCGCCCGGCAGTCCGCCGACCGGGGCACCAAGCTGCTCAGCTACCTGGCCGACGTGACCGTCAACGCCCCGCACGGCGAGCGCCCGCACCTGGTCGACCCGGCCGAGAAGCTGCCCGCCGTCGACCTGAACCTGGCGCCGCTGGACGGCTCCCGCGACCGGCTGCGGGAGCTGGGCCCCGAGCGGTTCGCCGCGGACCTGCGCGCGCAGACCGCGCTGGCGGTCACCGACACCACCTTCCGGGACGCGCACCAGTCGCTGCTGGCCACCCGGGTGCGCACCAAGGACCTGGTCGCCGTCGCCGGGCACCAGGCACGGCTGCTGCCGCAGCTGTGGTCGATCGAGGCCTGGGGCGGGGCCACCTACGACGTCGCGCTGCGCTTCCTGCACGAGGACCCGTGGGAGCGGCTGGCCGCGCTGCGCGAGGCGGTGCCCAACGTGTGCCTGCAGATGCTGCTGCGCGGCCGCAACACCGTCGGCTACACCCCCTACCCGGAGCAGGTGACCACGGCGTTCGTCGCCGAGGCCGCGCGCACCGGCATCGACGTCTTCCGGGTGTTCGACGCGCTCAACGACGTCGGCCAGATGCGCCCGGCGATCGACGCCGTCCGGGAGACGGGGACGGCGGTGGCCGAGGTCGCGCTCTGCTACACCGGCGACCTCTCCGACCCGGCCGAGCCGCTGTACACCCTGGACTACTACCTCGCGCTGGCCGAGCAGATCGTCGACGCCGGGGCGCACGTGCTGGCGATCAAGGACATGGCCGGGCTGCTCCGTCCACCCGCCGCGGCCACGCTGGTGCGGGCGCTGCGCGAGCGGTTCGACCTGCCGGTGCACCTGCACACCCACGACACCCCCGGCGGGCAGCTGGCCACCCTGCTGGCGGCCTGGTCGGCCGGCGTGGACGCGGTGGACGGCGCCAGCGCCGCCCTGGCCGGGACGACGTCGCAGCCGGCGCTGTCGAGCATCGTCGCGGCCACCGACCACACCGACCGGGCCACCGGCCTGGACCTGCGGGCGGTCAACGACCTGGAGCCCTACTGGGAGGCGGTCCGCCGGGTCTACGCGCCGTTCGAGTCGGGGCTGCCGGCGCCGACCGGGCGGGTCTACACCCACGAGATCCCCGGCGGGCAGCTGTCCAACCTCCGCCAGCAGGCGATCGCGCTGGGCCTGGGGCAGCGGTTCGAGGAGGTGGAGGCGATGTACGCCGCCGCCGACCGGCTGCTCGGCCACCTGGTCAAGGTCACCCCGTCGTCGAAGGTCGTCGGCGACCTCGCGCTGCAGCTGGTCGGCGCCGGCGTGGACGTCGCGGAGTTCGCCGCCGAGCCCAACCGGTTCGACCTGCCCGACTCCGTCGTCGGCTTCCTCCGCGGCGAGCTGGGCGACCCGCCCGGCGGCTGGCCGGAGCCGTTCCGGTCGAAGGCGCTGGCGGGCCGGCGGGAGGCGCAGCCCCCGGCCGAGCTGTCCGACGCCGACCTCGCCGGGCTGGCGGCGGAGCCGCGGCGCACGCTGAACCGGCTGCTCTTCCCCGGCCCGACGGCGGAGTTCGAGGCGCACGCCGAGTCCTACGGCGACGTGTCGGTGCTGCCCAGCAAGGAGTTCCTGTACGGGCTGCGGTCCGGTACCGAGCACTCGGTCGACCTGGAGCCCGGCGTGCGGCTGCTGATCGGCATCGAGGCGGTGTCCGACGCCGACGAGCGCGGGATGCGCACGGTGATGTGCTCCCTCAACGGCCAGCTCCGGCCGGTCAGCGTGCGGGACCGGTCCGTCACGTCGGAGGTGCAGCCCGCCGAGAAGGCCGACCGCACCGACCCCGGCCAGGTCGCCGCACCCTTCGCCGGGGTGGTCACGCTGCAGGTCGGCGAGGGTGACGCGGTCGAGGCGGGGGCGGCGATCGCCACCATCGAGGCGATGAAGATGGAGGCCGCGATCACCGCACCGCGGGCCGGGACGGTGACGCGGGTGGCGATCGGCGCCGTCCAGCAGGTCGAGGGCGGTGACCTGCTCGCCGTCCTGGGCTGACGGCGGGGCGCAGACGGTTTCCCCGTCGTCACATCGGGGAGGTAGGAAGACCGCGTGACGCCCCCGTCCCGCACGCAGAGCCGGTCTTCGCGGACCGGGCACCTGCTCGCCCAGCTCTCCACCCCGGCCCGCCGGTTCCTGCGCACCGAGGCCTCCAGCGCGGTGCTGCTGGTCGCCGGCACGCTGCTGGCCCTGCTGTGGGCCAACTCCCCGTGGGGCGACTCCTACGAGCGGGTGTGGCACACCGAGTTCGCCGTGCAGCTGGGCTCGACCGAGGTCGCGATGGACCTGCGGCACTGGGTCAACGACGGCCTGATGGTGTTCTTCTTCTTCCTGATCGGGATGGAGGTGCGCCGGGAGCTGTCGATGGGCGAGCTGACCCAGCGCAGCCGGCTCTCGGTGCCGGCCCTCGGCGCGATCGCCGGACTGGTGGTGCCCGCCGGCATCTACCTGGTGATCAACGCCGGCGGCCCGGGCGCGCACGGCTGGGGCATCCCGATGGCCACCGACACCGCCTTCGTGCTCGGCGCGCTCGCCCTGGTCGGCTCCCGCGCCCCCACCCAGCTGCGGGTCTTCCTGCTCTCCCTGTCCGTGGTCGACGACATCGGCGCGCTCACCGTGATCGCGGTCTTCTACTCCGCGGACATCGACCTGGTAGCCCTCGGGATCGCCGCGCTGTGCGTGGTCGCCTTCGGGTGGCTCACCCGGCTGCAGGTGTGGCGGGGCCCGGCCTACTTCGCCGTCGGCGTGGTCATGTGGCTGGCGATGCACGCCTCCGGCGTGCACGCGACGATCGGCGGCGTGGTGCTGGGCCTGCTGGTCAGCGCCTACACCCCGCGCCGCGCCGAGGTCGAGTCCGCCGGCACGCTGGCCCGCGCCTTCCGGCAGGCCCCGGACGTCGCCCTGGCCCGGCGGGCGAAGCTCTCCGTCGAGCGGGCGATCTCGCCCAACGAGCGGATCGGCGCGCTGCTGGTGCCGTGGAGCGGCTACGTCGTCGTCCCGGTCTTCGCCCTGGCCAACGCCGGGGTGCAGTTCAGCGGCGAGGTGCTGGACCGGGCGCTCACCTCGCCGGTGACGATCGGGGTCTTCCTCGGCCTCGTCGTCGGCAAGTTCGTCGGCATCGGGCTGGTCTCCACGCTGGCGGTGAAGTTCGGCATGGGCTCCCTGCCGCCGGGCGTGGCCCTGCCCAGCGTGTGGGGCGGCGCAGCCTTCTCCGGTCTGGGGTTCACCGTCTCGCTGTTCGTCGCCGACCTGGCCTTCGACGACGCGGTCCTCCGCGAGGAGGCGATGATCGGCGTCCTCGCCGCCGGGGTGGTCGCCGCCGTCCTGGGCGCCGTCTGGTTCTGGGTGCTGGGCCGCCGCGCGCCCCAGGTCACCGAGACCGGGGCCCGCGAGCTCGACCCGCCCGTCGACCCGGAGGCCGACCACCTGCGCGGCCGGGCCGACGCGCCGCTGACCCTGGTGGAGTACGGCGACGTCGAGTGCCCGTTCTGCGGCCGCGCCACCGGGGTCGTCGAGGAGCTGCGCCGCCGGTTCGGCGACGACCTGCGCTACGTGTTCCGCCACCTGCCGCTGCCCGACGTGCACCCGCACGCCGAGCTCGCCGCCGAGGCCACCGAGGCCGCCGGCGCCCAGGGGGCGTTCTGGGCGATGCACGACCGGCTCTACGCCCACCAGGACCAGCTGGAGGCCGACGAGCTGCTCGACCACGCCGCCGCCCTGGGCCTGGACCTCGGCCGGTTCGCCGAGGAGCTGGGGTCCGGCGTGCACGCCGCCCGCGTGCGCGCCGACGTCGTCGGGGCCGAGGCGAGCGGCGTGCAGGGCACCCCGACGTTCTTCGTCAACGGCGTCCGGCACGAGGGGCCGACCACCACCGAGTCGCTGGCCGCGGCGCTGGTCGCCTCCGACCCGCGCGGACCGGGCCACGGCGGCCTGCTGCCGCCGGCCGAGCCGGTGGCGCCGGCGCAGCAGCTGCGGATCCTCTCCCCGCCGGTGCAGATGCCGGCGATCGACGTGCTGCCCGGCGGCCCGCTCCCCGAGACGCCCGACGACGGCTCCTCGCCCCGGCTCTCCGACGAGCACATCGCGGTGTTCCGCCGGATGGGGCGGCGGATGAGCACGGTGCGCGGCCAGGTGCTGCTGCGCTCGGGGCAGGCGGAGTTCGACTTCTTCGTCGTCGTGTCCGGCGCCGTCGCGGTGGTCGAGGGCTCGCTCGAGCACGGCGCGGACGGCGGCAAGCGGGTGGTGGCGGTCAACGGCCCGGGCCGGTTCCTGGGTGGGCTGAACATGCTGGCCGGGCAGCGGCCGGTGCGGTCGCTGGTGGCCGCCGAGGACGGCGAGGTGATCGTGCTCAGCCTGGAGCAGCTGCGCGCCGCCTTCGTCCGCGACCGGAGCCTGGCCGACGTCGTCACCCGGTCGTTCCTGCTGCGCCGGGCGATGCTCATCGGGCAGGCCAGCGGCCTGCGGGTGGTCGGCGACCGGCGCTGGCCGGCGAGCGTCGCGCTGCGCGAGCAGCTGGCCGAGGACGGCGTGCCGCACCAGTGGCTCGACCCCGCCGACGACGACGCCGCCCGCCGGCTGCTGGCCGAGATCGGCGCGGAGGACGCGACGTCCCCGGTGGTGCTCACCCCCGACGGGCGGGTGCTCGTCGAGCCCACCCGCGACGACCTGGCCCGGTTCGCCGGCACGGCACGGGACCTGACCACCACGTGAGATCGCTCGACGAGGAGCTCACCGACCTGGCCGACCACTACCGGTGGTTCGCCGGGGTGGAGGCCGCGCCGGTCTCCCCGCGGTACGCGGAGCTGGCCGCCGCGGTGGCCAGGGACGACGACGTGCTCGCCTTCCTGGGCACGCTGCCGACGCCGAAGCGGCAGGCCAACCTGCTGCTGGGCGCGCTGCAGTACCTGCACGGCGGCCCACCGCGCGACGGCGCCGAGCTGCACGAGCGGGTGCTGGGCGACGCCGACCGGCTGCGGGCGACGATGCTCGCCCGGGCCACCCAGACCAACGAGGCCGCCCGCTGTGCCGCTCTGCTGCCGCTGCTGGCCGGCCTGCCCGGGCCGCTGGCGCTGATCGAGGTGGGCGCCTCGGCCGGGCTGTGCCTGTACCCCGACCGGTACGGCTACGAGTACCACCGGGACGACGACGAGGGCGGCGTCCGGGTCGGGTCGGCGTCCAGCCCGGTCCAGCTGAGCTGTGAGGTCACCGGACGGGGGCCGGTGCCGGCCGCGGTGCCGCGGGTGGTGCGCCGGGCCGGCATCGACCTGAACCCGCTGGACCCGGCCGACCCCGACGACGTCGCGTGGCTGCAGGCGCTGGTCTGGCCCGGCATGGACGCCCGCCGCGACCGGCTCACCGCCGCGGCCGCGATCGCCGCCCGGGAGCCCGCGTCGATCGTGCGCGGTGACCTGCTGGCGGAGCTGCCCGGCCTGGTCGCGGCGATGCCCGCCGACTGCACCGTCGTCGTCGTCCACACCGCGGTGCTCGCCTACCTGCCGGCGGCGGCGAAGGAGGCCTTCGTCGAGCTGGTCGGCGGGCTGCCGGTGCGGTGGGTCTCCCAAGAGGGCGTCGGGGTGCTGCCCGCGGTGGCGGCGCGGCTGCCGGAGGCCCCGGCCGCGGGGGAACGCCGGTTCCTGCTGGCGCTGGACGGCGAGCCGCTGGCGTACACCGACCCGCACGGCGGCCGCATCGACTGGCTCCCCGCCGCGGCCGCCCTGGCCCGAGCCGGTGGTCGCCAGGCCCCGTCCAGAGGCTCGTCCCGAGCGTGCGAGGGATGAGGGGGACGGGGTCCTTCCTCAGCTGCGCATGTGGGCCAGGAACGTGGTCATCTCCGCGCGCAGCTTCTCGGCCAGCTGGGACAGCCCCGGCGACGTCGTCCCCAGCGGGTCGGCCGCCGCGCCGTCGACGGCGGTGGTGATCCCGTCGACCAGGCCGGTCATGTCCGCCACCGTCGTCCCCACGTTGGTCATCACGTCCGAGACGTCGCCGCAGGCGGCGCGCACCGACGCGACCTGGGCGGTCACCCGCTCCGTGGCGCTCGCGGTCTGGTCGGCGAGGTCCTTGACCTCCGAGGCGACGACGGCGAAGCCCAGGCCGGCCTGTCCCGCCCGCGCGGCCTCGATCGTGGCGTTGAGCGCCAGCAGCCGGGTCTGCGCGGCCACCGAGTCGATCAGCGCGATGACCTCCTTGATCTCGGTGGAGGACCGGTCGAGGGAGACCACGCTGTCCTCGGCCCGGCCGACCTCGGTGCCGGCCGAGGCAGCGGCCCCGGTCAGCCCGGCGGCGGAGGCACTCAGCTCGGTCGCCGCCGTCGCCACCTGCTCGGACATGGCCAGGACGACCGACTCGAACTCGTCGGCCAGCGCCAGCCGGGCCGCCTGCGCCTCGGTGACCCGGTCGGCCGACGCGCGCATCGCCGCACCGGCCTGGTTGAGGATGCCGGCGGCGCGCCGGTACGCGCCCGGCAGGCCGCGCTCCAGCACCCGCCGGTGGAACCGCCCGTCGGCGGCGGAGGTCAGCGCAGCGCCGGCTTCGCGGACGAAGGTGTCGGAGACGTCGAGCAGCTGGTTGACGCCGTCCTGCAGCTCGCGCAGCTCGGGCACCCCGCGGGAGCCGGCCACCGCGCGGCTGCGCGCCTCCAGGTCGCCGGCGGCCGCCGCGCGGCACACCCGGCTGAGCTCGGACACGAACGCCCGGTAGACCGCCAGCTCCTGCTCGGCCGACGTGCCCGGCGAGGGACGGAACCCCACCTCAGAAACCTCCCTCGGAGATCAGCGACCAGACGAACTCGTCGTAGGACTCCCCGCGGGCGGCGAGCAGCGTGCCCAGCAGCGCGGTGGAGGCCTCGACCGCCGCCCGGCCGTTGGGCTGGGCGCGCTCGACGGCGCGCAGCTGGTCGTACACCGCGCTCACCGCGGCGATGGCCGGGCGGGTCGGCGCGCGGCGGCTGGAGTGGTAGCCGACGATCCGGCCGCGGGCGTCGTAGCTGGGGGTCACGTTGGCCAGCACCCAGTAGTACGCGCCGTCGGCGGCGAGGTTGTTGACGTAGGCGAAGACCTCCTGGCCGGCGGCGACGGTGTCCCACAGCAGTGCGAAGACGGCCTTGGGCATGTCGGGGTGCCGGATCAGGTTGTGCGGCTGCCCGAGGACCTCGTCCTCCTCGTACCGTGACACCCGCAGGAACGCCTCGTTGGCGTAGGTGATCACCCCGCGCGGATCGGTCTTGGAGACGATCAGGTCGTCGGGCTCCAGCACCCGCTCCTGCCCGGTGGGGCGCACCGCCCGCCGCTGGTCCCGGGCCGTCGTCCCCGCCGTCGTCACCGTGTGCCGCTCCTCATCGCCGAGTACCTGCTCCAGCAGTTCTCGGCAGCGCCGGCGGGGACCGGAACCGGCCCGGGTCAGGCAGGGCGGATCAGGCCGACCAGGTGGTGTTCGAGTCTTGATCTACCGCGCTGTCGGCGCCAGGACGCGTTGGTGGGGGCGGCGACCAGGGTTGTAGGCCCTGCCTAGGGGGTTGACTCGTCACTGCAGGAGTGCGCGAGGGTTCAGCTTGGGCGATTCTCGCTGCATGTAAGCCGCTTGCAAGGTGATCGAACAGCGTTCGCAGGCCTCTGACCTGCAGTTTTTCATCCTTGCCCCGTCTACATGAAGCACTACTTGCAACTTCGACGAAGCTCGGCGCGTCGAACCCCGGGAAGCTGCTACTTGCAAGAGTTTAGAGTAGGGGCCATGACCGCGAACGAGGTAGATGCCGCGCTGTCAGCGCCTCGCGCCGAGGTGGGGAAGCGACTTCTCGGGCTTATCGAAGACCAGTGGTTCGACCGCAAGAGCATCAAGCTAGCCGCGAAGGACGTGGCCGTACCTCTGACTGCCTTCGCCAACGCGGAGGGTGGCACCCTGGTGATCGGTCTCCACAACGGCAAGGTTGAGGGAACCCGCACTAACCGCAAGAAGCTCAACGACCTGCGTCAGGCTCCGATCGACTTCACGGTGCCCCCTGTGCGCGCACTGTTCGAGGAGGTTCCGTGCGTTAACGATGCAGGTGAGGACGATGAGCTGCTGGTGGCTCGTATCGATCCTGGAGAGCGCGTACATGAACTCCCGAACGGGGATTGCTACCTACGGATCGGCGACGAGTCGCGCCGCCTCAACTATCAGCAGCGCACCGAGCTTGAGTTCGACAAGGGGCAAGCACAATACGACGGCTTTGCCGCTAAGGGTGTCACGGCTTCAGATCTCGATAGTCGACTGCTCGAGAACTATCGCGAGCGCGTAGGTTCCACTGGAACGGTCACCGGCCTATTGCAAGCCCGCAGTCTTCTGACGCGCGCCGGGGAGATGACGAACGCTGGGTATCTTCTTTTCGGCAAGAACCCTCAGGACCTGTTCCCTCAAGCATTCATTCGAGTAGTAAAATTCCTGGATGTTGAACGCGGCACCGGGGCTCGTTTGGGCATCGAAGAGGGGTCGGACTACCGGATTGAGGGCCCGATCCCGTGGGCTATCCAAGAGGCGAGTCGGATCATAGAGCGCGAGGTTCCCTCACGTAGGCGACTTGTGGAGAGCGGGCGCTTCGAAGGTCGCCCGATCGTTCCGCGCGACGCATGGCTCGAGGGGCTCGTCAACGCAGTCATCCACCGGTCCTACAGCCTCGCGGGGGATCACATCAGGGTTGAGATCTACCCGAACCGTGTGGAGATTGAGAGTCCTGGGCGCTTCCCTGGTCTTGCTAATCCAGCTAAGCCTTTGGAAATCAGTCGGTTCGCGCGCAACCCTCGTGTGGCGCGTGTGTGTGCCGATCTGCGCATCGGTCAAGAGTTGGGGGAGGGGATCAAGAGAATCTTCGAAGAGATGCGTCGCGTGGGCTTGACCGACCCCGTTTACAAGCAGAGTGGGGGAAGCGTCCGCCTCTTCCTTCAGGCGGTTCCCAGCCTTGATGTGCGGGTTGCCGCTCGTCTACCTAAGGGAAGTCAGCAGGTTCTCGACATCTTGCGCGCTTCCGACAGGGCGCTAGGTACTGGGGATATCGCGGAGGCTCTGGGATACAGTCGACCTGCTACGACCGCACGATTGCGTGCGCTCGAGGCAGAGGACCTCATTCGATGGAACGGCAAGTCGCCAAAGGACCCCCGCGCTGTTTGGATTCTCAACGAGTGAGAATCTCACGTGGCCCTTGTTGTTGGATCAGGCCGACCAGCTGGTGTTCGGAGGGCGCTGGTAGCCGATGGTGTGCGGGACGAAGAAGGACAGGTCGTCGGTGATCAGCCCGTCGGACTCCCGGATGCCCAGCCCGGCGGCCTCGCCGTCGACCACCCACGCGCCGAGCACCGGGTGGTGCGGGCCGTCGGGGCCGGGGAAGTCCGGCAGGGCGCACAGCTGCTGCACGATCCACCCCTCCGCGCCGTACTGCCCGCCCTGCGCGGCCAGCACCTCACCGCCGGGCGCGACCAGCTCGACGTTGCCGCCCTCCCGGCCGAACAGCGGCTTGCGGGCGTACCCGGTCGCGGCCAGCTCACCGGCGCGCGGGTCGTCGGCGAAGAACGCCGGCAGCAGGTACCGGGAGATCACCGGGTCGTTCTCGTAGCGCTGCCACAGCACCGGCAGCAGGCCCTTGTTCGACCAGAGCAGCTTCCAGACCGGCTCGATCCAGGTCGTGCCGCCCGGGTCGCGGATGTCGGCGATCACCGACGGGCCGTACTCGTCGGCGAGCAGCCACTCCCAGGGGTAGAGCTTGAACACGACGTCGATCCGGTTGCCCTTCGGGTCGTAGAACCGGGCGTCGCCGGTGTCCAGCCCGATCTCCTCGGTGGTGATCACCACCGCCTCGTAGCCGGCCCGCTGCACGGTGTCGGCCAGGTAGGCCACCGTCATCCAGTCCTCGCCGCTGCGGTCGCCGGCGGTCCAGGCCAGGTGCACGACGGGCTTGCGGTGGTGGTGGCCCTCCCAGCGGGAGAGGTTGCGCTGCCAGGCGGCCACCAGCCGGTCGTCGAGCTGGTTCCACTGGTCCCGGCCCTGCCCGGTCTCCAGGTGCCAGGCCCACTGCACGACCGCGGCTTCGACCAGCGACGTGGGGGTGTCGGCGTTGAACTCCAGCAGCCGGGGTGTGTCCTTGCCGTCCCACCACAGGTCGAACCGGCCGTAGACGCTGGGCGGCTCGGCGTCCCAGGTGGCCCGGACGACGTCGCGGGCGTCCCGCGGGATCCGCATCCGGTCCAGCAGCCGCTCGTCGGCCAGCGCGACGTCGCCGGCCTCCACGCACGCGGCGAAGAGCTGGTCGGTCACGTCGGCGAGGGTGTCGACCTCGTCGGCGGTGAAGTCGTAGAAGACGTCCTCGCGCCAGTAGGAGCGCGGGTCCTCCCCGGGCACGGTCGTCTTGTTGTAGACCAGCCCCTGGCTCTCGATCTCGGCCTCCCAGCCGAGCCGTGCCGTGCCGTAGAGCCGCCTCACGACCCGACGCTGCCGCTGCCGACCCGGCCGGAGCCGATCCCGCCGGAGATCCGGCTGCCGGAGCTGACCCGGCCGCTGCCGGGCAGCCCGGCCCGCGTCCGCGCCGAGGTGTCGGAGGGGTTCACCCGGTTGGCCGCGCCGGTGTACTGCTGCGGGATCGTCTGGCCCACCGAGTACCGGTTGCCGCCGAACCCACCGAGCAGGAAGAAGTAGGGGAAGCCGCCGACGTACCCGCCGCTGCGCTCGGCCTCCTCGCACAGGTCCTCGTCGACGACCTGGTCCTGCTCGTCGACGCAGTAGACGGTGCGGGCCTCGGCCTCCTCGTCGTCGTAGCCGGTGCCGCAGGCGGTCATGAACCCCATGGCCGCGCCGGTCAGGCTGACGGTGCCGATGGCCGCACGCACCCGGTTGCTCCTCGACGTGCTCACCGTCTGCACTCCTCCTGCCGCGCTCCTGCCGGACCAGCACATGCTGTCGGACGGCGTCCCCGCACGCACACCCGCCCCGCGCACATCCTCACAGTCCCACCCCCCGCCGGACGTCCCTGGGCAGCCGGCGGCTGCCCAGCCGCCGGGCTGGGTAGGGGGGAGGGCATGCACCTGGCTGCGCACCGGACCGGCTCCGGCGACCCCCTCGTCCTCGTCCACGGCCTGGGCGGCTCGTGGCGCTCCTGGGAGACGGTGCTGCCGGGGCTCGCCGCCTCCCGGGAGGTGGTGGCGGTCGACCTCCCCGGCTTCGCCGGCGCCACCCCGCCGCTGCCGGACGCGGGCTTCGGCTCGCTCACCGACGTGCTGGCCGACTGGCTGCAGACGGCGGGGCTGGCCGACGCCCCGCTGGTCGGCAGTTCGCTGGGGGCCCGGATGGTGCTGGAGCTGTCCCGGCGGGGGCTCGGCCGGGACAACGTGGCGCTGGACCCGGGCGGCTTCTGGACCGACCGGGAGGCCACCGCCTTCCTCACCAGCCTGCGCGCCTCCATGGCGCTGGTCCGCCGGATCCGGCCTGCCCTGCCCGCTCTGCTGGACAACCCGGTGGGGCGGACGGCGCTGCTGTCGCAGTTCTCCGCCCACCCGTGGGCGCTGGACGGCGGGGTGGTCACCCGGGAGCTGACCGGGTACGTGGCGTCGCCGTCCTTCGACGCGGCGCTCACCGACCTGGCCCGCGGGCCCCGCCAGCAGGGGGCGCCGGCCGGGTCGTTGCCGGGGCGGCTGACCATCGGCTGGGGACGGCGGGACCGGGTGACCCTCGCCCGGCAGGCGGCGCGGGCGGTGCGGGCCTTCCCGGACGCGGAGCTGCACTGGTTCGCCGGGTCGGGCCACTTCCCGATGTGGGACGCCCCGGAGGAGACCGTCGCGGTGGTGCTCGCCGGGACCGCCCGCCGATGAGTTCTCCGTCGCCGGCCGGTCTGAGGGGGGACGGGACCCGACGGCGGTCCCCCACCCATCGAGGAGCTCCCCGTGCGCACCGTCTTCATCAACCTGCCCGTGACCGACCTGGACCGGGCGGTGGCCTTCTACACCGCGCTGGGCTTCACGCCGGACCACCGGTACACCGACGAGACGGCGGCCGCGGTGGTGGTCGAGGAGAACATCCTGGTGATGCTGCTGACCCGGGAGAAGTTCGCCGGGTTCGTGGCGGGCGAGGTCGGCGACCCGGCGCAGGCGACCTCGGTGATCAACGCGGTCTCCGCGGCCGACCGGGCGGAGTGCGACGACCTGCTGGCCCGGGCGCTGGCCGCCGGCGGCAAGCCCTGGCAGCCGGCCCAGGACCACGGCTTCATGTACGGCACCAGCTTCACCGACCCGGACGGCAACGTCTGGGAGGTCGCGTGGATGGACTCGGCCGCCCTGCAGGGCTGAGCAGCGCCGGGTAGGTGGCAAGGGCTCGTTCACCCGCTACATTGCCGGTGTGCCCGTCGCCCGCCCCGCCGTCGGCTCCCTGCTCACCCTCGCCGCGGCCGGCGTCTTCGCGATCAACGGCACGGTCTCCACGCTGGCGCTGCAGGCCGGCATCCCGCCGACCAACCTGACCGCGCTGCGCTGCACCGGCGCGGCGATCGCCCTGCTGCTGGCGCTGGCCGTCGTCGCCCCGCGGCGGCTGCGGCTGCGGCGGGCCGACGTCCCGCTGGTCGCGCTGCTGGGCGTGGTGGGCATCGCGGCGACCCAGTTCCTCTTCTACACCGCCATCGACGGCCGGCTGCCCGTGGGCATCGCGCTGGTCTTCGAGATGACCGCCCCGGTCTTCATCGCGCTCTACGTGTGGCTGGTCCGCCGGGAGCAGGTCCGCAACCGGCTGTGGTGGGCGCTGGCCCTGTCGCTGTCGGGCCTGGTGCTCGTCGCCGAGGTCTGGTCCGGTGGCGGGTCGCTGGACCCGCTCGGCGTCGCCGTGGCCCTCGCCGCCGCGGTCTGCCTGGCCACCTACTACCTGGTGGGCGAGCGCAGCGCGGCCGGCCTCGACCCGATGGCGGTGACCGCGTGGAGCTTCGCGGCGGCCGCGGTCTTCTGGGCGGTCGCCGCGCCGTGGTGGCGGTTCGACGCCGGCGTCCTTGCCGAGCGGGTGCCGGTCTCCCTGGGCAACGCCCAGCTGCCGCTCTGGGTGCTGGTGGGCTGGATCGCCGTGCTGGGCGCCGCCCTGCCGTTCTGGCTCTCGCTGGCCGCGCTGCGCCACCTGCCACCGACCACCGCCGGCATCCTGGCGACCGCCGAACCGGTGCTGGCCTCGATCGTCGCCTGGCTGTGGGTCGAGCAGGTGCTCACCGGGTGGCAGATCGCGGGTGGGGCCGTCGTCCTGACCGGCATCGTGCTGGCCCAGACCGCCCGGACGGCGGCGGAGCCCGGCCCGGTGCCGGAGACCGTGCCCAGCTGACCCTGCCCAGCTGACCCGGGATCAGCCGGGCAGCACCGACTCGACGGCGGCGCGCACCTCGGGTGCGGTCGGCTCGGTCCGGGGCCGGAAGCGGGCCACCACGGCGCCGTCGGGGGCGAGCACGAACTTCTCGAAGTTCCACTGCACCGGCCCCGCCTCGCCGGCGGCGTCGGGCACCGACGTGAGCTCGCGGTAGAGCGGCGCCGCATCCGCGCCGTTGACCTCGGTCTTGGCGGTCAGCGGGAAGGTGACGCCGTAGGTGGCCGAGCAGAAGGTGCTGATCTCCTCGGCGCTGCCCGGCTCCTGGCCGGCGAACTGGTTGCAGGGCACGCCGAGCACGGTGAACCCGCGGTCGGCGTACTCCCGGTGCAGCGCCTCGAGCTGCTCGTACTGCGGGGTGAGCCCGCAGCGGCTGGCGACGTTGACGACGAGGGCCACGCGGCCGCCGGTCAGCGCACCGAGGCTCGTCTCCTCGCCGTCGAGGGTGGTGAGGGGCAGCGCCAGGAGGTCGGTCACGCCGGCTCAACCGTCGCCGTCGCCGGGGTGTTCCCCCAGGGCGGAGGCGTCGTCGGGGACGTCCACGGCCTGGGACCGCAGGGCCTCGAGCGGGACCACCTCCAGGGCGCGGGCGTTCGTGGCGGCCAGCACCACCCCGGCCGGCGCGCCCGCCTGCAGCGCCTGCCACCAGCGGACGGCGACGACGCACCAGCGGTCACCGGGGCGCAGGCCGGGGAAGTCGTACTCGGGGCGTGGGGTGACCAGGTCGTTGCCCAGTTCGCGCTGCATCGCCAGGAACTCCGCGGAGACCACGGCGCACACCGTGTGGCTGCCCAGGTCGGCCGGCCCGGTGCGGCACGAGCCGTCCCGGGTGAAGCCGGTCATCGGGTCGGTGCCGCACGGCTCCAGCGGGCCGCCCAGCACGTTGCGGTCCTCGCCGGGGGCGCTCATGGGCCGATCATCGCGCGGGTCCGGCCGGGCCGCGCGGTGGGTCGGACACCTCTGAGTCGCGCCCGACCGGCCGCACCGGGAGGCTGGGGGCGTGCGAGTACTGGTCACCGGGGCGTCGGGGTTCGTCGGCAGCAGGCTGGGGCCTGCCCTGGAGGAGGCCGGGCACGAGGTCCGGGCGATGACCCGGCACCCGGACACCTACGCCGGCGCCGGCACCCCGGTGCAGGGGGACGTCGGCGACGAGGCGTCGCTGCGCGCCGCGCTGGCCGGCTGCGAGGCGGCCTACTACCTGGTGCACTCGCTGGACTCGCCGGACTTCCAGGAGAAGGACGCCGCGGCCGCCCGTTCCTTCGCCCGGGCCGCGGCCGACGCCGGGCTCCGCCGGATCGTCTACCTCGGCGGGCTGGGCAGCGACGACGACGACCTCTCCGCGCACCTGCGCAGCCGCCGCCAGGTCGAGCGGCTGCTGGGCGAGACCGGCGTGCCGGTCACCACGCTGCGGGCCGGCATCGTGATCGGCCACGGCGGCGTCTCCTGGGAGATGACGCGCCAGCTCGTCGCCCACCTGCCGGCGATGATCACCCCGCGCTGGGTGCACACCCGCACCCAGCCGATCGCGATCGCCGACGTCGTCCGGTACCTGGTCGGGGTGCTGGAGGCCCCGGACGCCGAGGGGCGGGCGTTCGACGTCGGCGGGTGCGAGGTGCTGGAGTACCTGGAGATGCTGACCCGGGTCGCGGAGATCCAGGGCCGCCGGCTGCTGATCGTCCCGGTGCCGCTGCTGAGCCCGAAGCTCTCCTCCTACTGGCTGTCGCTGGTCACCGACGTCGACGTGCAGACCGGCCGGTCGCTGATCGACTCGATGACCAACGAGGTGGTGGTGAAGGACGACTCGATCCGTCGGGTGGTCCCGTTCGAGCCGATGTCCTACGACGATGCGGTGCTGACCGCCCTGGGCGAACGGGCCCGGGCCCGCCGGGACGCGCGGGCGACGAAGGCCGCGGGGCAGCCGGGATGACCCGCACCGTGCGACGGCCCGGACAGTCCCTGCTGACCGACGCCCGGCTGGCCCGGTTGCTGGCCTGGGCGCCGTCCTGGCTGGTGGACAAGGTGCCGCGCGACCACCGCGAGTCCGACGAGGCCTTCCGCCGCCGCCGCCGGGTGACCGCCGGGGTGTCGCTGGCCGGGGCCGGGCTGCTCGGGGTGTCGCTGTCGCAGAAGCCGAACTCGACGGCCTTCTACGCGCTGACCATGGGCGTGGCGGGCACCTGGGTCGCCGGGGGCATCGCCTCCGGCCCGCTCCACCGGGGCTGGGTGCAGACCCCGAAGGCCACGCTGCGCCGCCCGCTGCTCACCCCGGTCGTGGGCGGGGTGGCGTCGTTCGGGCTGTTCTACGGCGCCGCGCTGGTCGCCAAGCGCATCCCACCGCTGGACGCAGCGATCTCCCGGGTGCTGCGGTACGCCCAGCAGGGCTCGCCGCCGCTGGTGCTCACCACCACCCTGGCCAACGGCCTCGCCGAGGAGGTCTTCTTCCGCGGTGCGCTGTACGCGGCGGCCGGCGTGCACCACCCGGTGCTGAAGTCCTCCGCCGTCTACACGCTGGCCACCGTCGCCACCCGCAACCCGGCGCTGGTGCTCGCCTCGGTGCCGATGGGGCTGCTGTTCGCCTTCCAGCGACGGGTCACCGGCGGGATCCAGGCGCCGATGCTCACCCACGCCACCTGGTCGGTGCTGATGCTGCGGTTCCTGCCGCCGCTGTTCGCCGACGAGCCCTCCGTCGACGACCCGCGCCCGGCCGAGGAGCTCTGACCGTCGTGCTCCTCGGCCGACGGCCGAGGAGCCCGGGGTCTCAGAACCCGGAGCGGGGGACGCCCATGCCGGGGTCGATCCGCGTCGGCCCGGACGCCGCGGGGGTGACGTCGACGTCGAAGATGCCGGTGGGCAGGTAGACGGTGGCGCAGGAGTTCGGGATGTCGACCACCCCGGACAGCCGCCCCTCGATCGGCGCCGCGCCGAGGATCATGTACGCCTGCTCGGGCGACCAGCCGAACCTCGTCAGGTAGTCGATCGCGTGCAGGCAGGCCCGCTGGTAGGACAGGTGCGAGTCCAGGTAGCGCTGCTCGTCGTCCAGCGTCACCGACGTCCCGGAGAAGGCCAGCCACTTCTCGTACCGGGGGTCGACGTTGCCCGGCATGAAGATGGCGTTCTCGCCGACCCCGTAGGTCTCCATGCCGCCCTTGATCAGGTCGACGTGCAGGTCGACGAAGCCGCCCATCTCGATGGCCCCGCAGAAGGTGATCTCGCCGTCGCCCTGGGAGAAGTGCAGGTCGCCCAGCGACAGCTTCGCCCCGGGCACGAACACCGGGTAGAAGACCCGGCTGCCCTTGGTCAGGTTCTTGATGTCCTGGTTGCCGCCGTTCTCCCGCGGCGGGGCGGTGCGGGCGGCCTCCCCGGCGACGCGGTCGTACTCCGCGCCGGTCAGGCCGGAGAGGATGGCGTCCTGGGGGAGGGGTGGCAGGGCCAGCGGCGGCACCCGGTCGGGGTCGGTGGCGATCAGCGCGCCCTCGCGGCGGTTCCAGCGGGCCAGCAGCTCCGCGGACGGCGCCGTGCCCATCAGGCCGGGGTGCACGATCCCGGTGAAGGACACGTGCGGGACGTGCCGGGAGGTCGCCGTCTGCCCGGCGAAGTCCCAGATGACCTTGTACGCGTCGGGGAACTGCTCGGTCAGGAAGCCGCCGCCGTTCCGGGTGGCGAAGATCCCGGTGTAGCCCCAGCCCTGCCCGGCCAGCGGCCCGGAGTCCTCCTGCGGGATCGGCCCGACGTCGAGGATGTCGACGATCAGCAGGTCACCCGGCTCGGCGCCCTCCACCGCGAACGGGCCGCTCAGCACGTGCACCGTGGACAGCGGGGCGTCCCGGACGTCGTCGGCCGAGTCGTCGTCGTGGATGGCCCCGTCGAACCACTCGCGGCAGTCGACCCGGAAGGTGTCCCCGGGACGGACGGTCACCTGGGCCGGGATGTCGGGGTGCCAGCGGTTGTGACCGATGTGCTGCTGCTCGGTGAACGGCTTGCTGGAGTCGAGGGGGAACAGTCGCTCGGGCATGGTCTGCCTCCTGGTCTCGGGTCTGCTCGCGGGTTGCCGGCTGCGGAAGGGCGGGGAACGGGCCGACCTCAGGGCCGGGGCAGCCGGCTCAGGGCCGGGTTGCGCAGCACGTCGGCCCCCCGCGCGGAGCGCGGTCCCGGCGGCGGCGCGGCGACGACGTCGGGCTGCTCGCTGCTGCGCTCCGCGCGCTCGATCAGGGCGCGGCGCGCCGCGGACCCGGATGAGAGCCGGGGGGCGGTGAACACCCGTGCCGCGGTCGAACCGCAGGCCGGGCACGCCACCGCAGCGGGCGCGGAGCCCATCGCGAAACGGGCCTCGGTCGGCCCGTGAGCGCGGCAGCGGTACAGGTAGACGGCCATGTCGGACCTCCGGGGGCACCGGCGGAAGGGCACTCGGCCCTCCGGACCAGACGGACCCTCGACCCCGCCGGCAGGGCGGTCAAGGCGCTCGCGTCCCGGGCCGGCTCCGGCCACGGCCCCCGGCGGCGCGTCGTGACGCACCGGGTGGGCAGCCGGGGGCCGGGCATGCGGCGGTCCCCGTCCGGTGTCCCCTGGTCCAGGCCGCTGGACCGCCCTGCTGACGGACGGGCCCGGAGGTGGCAGTCTCACCGTCCGTGACCGCCGTCCCGACCTCGCCGCCCCCGTCCGACGCCGGGTGCTGAAGGTGGGACCCCTGGACGCCGCCGAGCGCGCTCGGCGGGAGGAGGAGGTGCGCGCGGCCACCAATGCGGTGCTGCGCCGCATCGACCCGCCGCTGGCGCACGCCCCCGACGGCCCGCTCGCCGGGGTGCGGGTCGGGCTGAAGGACAACATCGACACCGCCGGGGTGCCCACCACCTGCGCATCGGCGTTCTTCGCCGACCGGGTCCCCGAGACCGACGCGGTCGTCGTCACCCGGCTGGCCGACGCCGGCGCGCAGATGGTCGCCAAGCTGAACCTGTCGGAGTTCGCCATCGGGCTGACCAGCCAGAACTCGGCCGTCGGCCCGGTCCGCAACCCGTGGGCCCTGGACCGGCTGCCCGGGGGCTCCAGTGGCGGCGCGGGTGCCGCGGTCGCCGCCGGCCTGGTCGACGTCGCCCTGGGCACCGACACCGGCGGCTCGGTGCGGCTGCCCGCCGCGGCCTGCGGGGTCACCGGGCTGCGGCCGGGGATCTCCGTCGTCCCGGACGCCGGCACCTTCCCGGTCTGCGAACTGGTCGACACGGTCGGCCCGCTGGCCCGCACGGTCGAGCTGGCCGCCCGCGCCTTCGCCGTCCTCGCCGGCCGGCCGCCCCGGACGCTGCGCCCGGCCGTGCCCCGGCGGATCGGCGTCCCCGAACCCTGGTTCGACGACCTGGACCCCGGCGTCGCGGAGGTGGTCGCGGCCGCGGGCGCGGTGTTCGGCGAGGGTGGCGCCGAGCTGGTGCCGGTGACGGTGCCGGGGATCAGCGTCGCCCAGGACGTGCTCTACACGATCGTCTACTCCACCATCGCCGACCTGCACCGCGAGCGCCTGGCCGAGCCGGAGCTCTTCCAGCCCGAGACGCTCGCCCGGCTGCGGGTGGGCGAGGGCGTGTCCGAGGGCGACCGGTCCGCGGCGCTGCAGGTGCGCGCGGAGTACCAGCGCGGCCTGGAGGAGCTCTTCGGCTCCGTCGACGTGCTGCTCACGCCCACCCTGCCCGGCGACGTCCCCACGGCGGTCGGCGCCGACGACGTGCTCACCCTCACCCGCCGGCTGAGCACGCTGACCGCGCCGTGGTCGCTGCACGCCGGGCCCACGCTCGCCCTGCCGGTCGGCCGGCACCCCGTCTCCGGTCTGCCGGTCGGCGCCCAGCTCACGGCCGCCGTCGGCGGGGAGGACCTGCTGCTCGACGCCGGGGCCTGGTTCCAGCAGCGCACCAGCTGGCACGTCGAGCGCCCACCCTGCACGGTCGACTGACCGGGTGTTGCGCTGGTCACTGCCGGCCCAGCGGGGCTGTGCGGGGCCGCGGCGGTGCCGGAGAGTGGTCGCCACATCCGGACACCCGAGCCCTGGAGGACGACAGTGACGTCGACCGCCCGCCGCCCCGAGACCGCGCCGACCGCGCCGACCGAGCCGACCGCGCCGACCGAGCCGACCGAGCCGGTGCCCACCGAGCCGGTGCTCGCCGAGCCGTGGCCGCCCCAGCCGCCGGTGCTGCACTCGCCGTGGCACACCCCCGCCCGGGCGGCGCTGATGGAGCAGGCGCGGGCCTTCGCCCGGGACGAGGTGCTCCCGGTCGCCGACGAGCTCGACCCGCAGAAGGGCCAGATCCCGCCCGAGCTGATCGCGCGGCTGGGCGAGCTCGGCTGGTTCGGCCTGACCATCCCCGCGGCCGACGGCGGCCTGGGGCTCGGCGTCTTCGAGTACTGCCTGGTCAGCGAGGAGCTGGCGCGGGCGTGGATGAGCGTGGCGAGCATCCTGGCGCGCGCGCAGGGCATGGGCACCCAGGTCGCCGACCCCGCCCGGCGGGCCGGGTTGCTCCGCCGGAGCGCCCGGGGCGAGTGGATCGGCAGCGTGGCGCTGTCCGAGCCCGAGGCGGGCTCGGACCTCGCCAACGTGCAGACCCGCGCCGTGCTGGACGGCGACGAGTGGGTGGTGACCGGTCACAAGCGCTGGGCCGGCAACGCGCTCGCCGCGGACTTCATCCAGGTGCTGGTCCGGGTCGCCGACCCGCAGCCGGGGGAGTCCCGCTCCCGCGGCCTGCGCAACCTGCTGCTGGTCAAGGAGCGCGGCGCCTTCCCGCCCGGGCTGTCCGGCTACGCCATCGACAAGGTCGGCTACCACGGCTTCCTCACCTGGGACCTCACCTTCGACGGGGTGCGGATCCCGGCCGGTGACCTGATCGTCGGCCCCGGCGAGGGCGGCACGGGCGGCGGCGGGGACTCCGGCGCGGGCTTCCGGGAGGCGCAGGCGTTCCTCAACACCGCGCGGGTGCAGACCGCGGCCCGGGCGGTGGGCCTGGCCCGGGCGGCGGTGGAGGACACCACGCGGTACCTGCAGGAGCGGGCGCAGTTCGGTCGCCCGATCGGTGACTTCCAGGCGCTGCGGTTCACCCTCGCCGAGATGGCCGCCGACGTCGAGCAGGCCCGCGCCTTCTACCGCCAGGTCGCGCACCTGCTCGACGAGGGCGTGCCCTGCGAGCGGGAGGCGGCGATGGTGAAGCTGCAGGCCACCGAGATGGCCGTGCGGGTGACCAACCAGGCCATGCAGCTGCACGGCGGCAACGGCTACACCACGGAGCGCCAGGTCGAGCGGCACTGGCGCGACGCCCGGCTGACCACGATCTTCGAGGGCACCAGCGAGATCCAGAAGCGGATCATCAGCAACCGCCTGCTCCCCCGCAGCCCGCTGGCCTGACCCCCTCTCCCGCCGGTCCGACGGGCGGCGGCGCCATCGCGCCGTCGCCCGTTGACGTGCCCCTGTGACCTGGCTAACGTCGCGTTCGACAAGAGCACTCCTGTTCGCATCCCGAACACTGCGGCACGAGAGCTCCCGCTCCGGAGAACGGACGGCGCGATGGAACTGCACGAGATCCTCGACCCCACCGGCGCTGGTGAGCAGGGGCAGGACACCGCCCTGGCACCCCGCACGCGCACCCTGCGCGGCGCCACCCTCGGCCTGCTCGACAACGGCAAGCCCAACGGCGCGGCGCTGCTGGAGGAGTTCGCCCGGCAGCTGCGCGAGCGGCACGGCGTGGGCGAGGTGCTGATGTTCACCAAGCCCTACTTCGGCACCCCGGTCGAGCCGACCCAGACCCAGCGGATCTTCCAGGAGTGCGACTTCGCGATCACCGCGATCGGTGATTAGGGCTCCTGCAGCGCGGCCAGTGTGGCCGACGGGATCCTGCTGGAGCGCGCGGGCGTGCCCGCCGTCTCCGTCTGCACCGACGCCTTCCGCATCACGGGGGCGGCCATGGCCAGCGGCTACGGCTTCCCCGGCTACGAGTACGTCTCGTTGCCTCATCCGGTGGCCAGCCTGACCGCCGAGCAGATCCGGGAGCGGGTGACCGCCGCGCTCCCGCAGGTGCTGGAGATCCTGGGGGTGGAGGAGTGACCACGACGCTGGAAGCGCTCGAGCACTGCTACGAGAAGGGCTGGACCGACGGGCTGCCCGTCGTCCCGTGCACGCAGGAGCAGCTCGACGCCTTCCTCGCCACGGTCGACCGCGACCCGGGCGAGACGGTGCTCGCGATGCCGCAGATCAACCGGGCGATCACCGTCCGGCTGGCGGCGATCAACGCGGTGATGGCCGGCTGCCGTCCGGAGTACTTCCCGGTCGTGCTCGCCGGCTGGGACGCCCTGCGCGAGGAGGGCTACGTCCGCAAGGGCATCTGGCAGTCCACCACCGGCACCGCGCCGCTGCTGCTGGTCAACGGCCCGGTGCGCGAGCAGCTCGGGCTGAACAGCACGGGCAACGTCTTCGGGCCCGGGTTCCGCGCCAACGCCACCATCGGCCGGGCGCTCCGGCTCACCGCGCTCAACGTGCTCGGCGTCCGGCCGCACGAGCTGGACCAGGCGACCCAGGGCACCCCGGCGAAGTACACCTGCTGCATCGCCGAGAACGAGGAGGAGTCGCCCTGGGCTCCACTGCACGTCGACGAGGGGCACGACCCGGGCGAGAGCACGGTGACGGCGATGACGATGCGCTCCACCGTGCACATCGAGGCCCGGCACACCTCCGTCCCCGAGCAGCTGCTCACCGACATCGCCGGCACCGTCTCCCGCACCGGGGCGCTGATCCACGCCGGGATCAGCGCCTGCATCGTGCTGGGACCGGAGCACGCGCGGCTGCTGGCCGGGCACGGCTGGAGCAAGCGGGACATCGCGCAGTTCCTCTACGACGCGTCCTTCCGCAGCCGCGCCGAGCTCGACGCCGTCGGCAAGGGCGCGGTCTCCCAGGTCAGCCGCTGGCGGGTGCCCACCGGCCACCCCGACGGCGAGGTCGACCCCGGCCCCGACCCCGACCGCGACGGCATCCACGCCCTCTCCTCGCCGGAGGCGGTGCTCGTCGTGGTCGCCGGGGCGTCGAACGCCGGGGTGTCGGCGGTCGTGGAGACCTTCGGGCCGCGCGGTGGGCGTCCGGCCGTCGCCCGCGTGCAGCCGGCCGGGAACTGAGGAGGCACGATGCCCGCCGCCACCGTCGTCACCGGCGTCGAGGAGACCCAGGCGCTCGCCGGCCGCACGCTCGGCACCAGCTCCTGGGTGGAGGTCACGGCCGAGCGGGTCGACCGCTTCTGCGCCGCGACGGGCACCCCGCCGCCCGCGGACCGCACCGTCCCCGGCTTGCTGGTGCTCGCCCTCACCACGGTCTTCATGCCCGAGCTGCTGGAGTCCCGCGGGTTCGCCCTGTCGGTCAACTACGGCTGCCGGTCGGTGCGCTTCCCCGCTGCGGTGCCGGTGGGCAGCCGGGTGCGCTGCACGGCCACGGTCGACGCGGTCGACGCCGTGCCGGGCGGGGTGCAGCTGGCGCTCACCCTGGTGTTCGAGGCCGAGGGGCACACCGAGCCGGCCTGCGTCGCGTCGACCCTGGTCCGGCGGTACCTGTGACCGCGCCGGCCGCCGACGCCGTCCAGCGGGACGACGTCGCCACCCGGCTGGAGGCGGTGGCCGACGCGATCAGCGCGCTGGACCCGGGGCGGGCGGCGCTGGTCGCCGGTGAGCGCGCCGTCACCTGGGCCGAGTTCGACCAGCAGGCGGCCCGGCTGGCCGGCCACCTGGCCGCGGCCGGGGTGGGCCCCGGCGCCCGGGTGGGCATCGGGCTGCACAACTCGCCGGAGTACCTGATCGGGGTGTTCGCCGCGTGCAAGCTGCGGGCGGTGCCGGTCAACGTCAACTACCGGTACCGGGCCACCGAGCTCGCCCAGGTGCTCGGGTACGTCGCCGCCGAGGCGGTGCTGGTGGACGACGGCCTGGCCGGGACGCTGGCCGAGGTGGCCGGCCGGCTGCCGAGCCTGCGCACGGTGGTGCGCTGCGGCCCGGGCTCCCAGGACGACGGCGCCGTCCCGTGGGAGCAGGCGCTGGACGCCGCCCCCCTGCCCCGCTGCGAGCGGTCGCCGGACGACCAGGTCTGGCTGCTCACCGGCGGCACCACCGGGGCGCCCAAGGCCGTCGTCTGGGACTCCGCCGGCGTCTGCGCGGTCGTGGCGTCGGCGTACAGGCGGGCCGGGGTGCCCGTGCCGCGGGACCGGGCCGGGGCGGTGGCGGCCGCCGTGGCCGCCGTGCGGGGCGGCACCGCCCCCGTCGTGCTCCCCGGGTCACCGCTGATGCACGGCACCGGCTTCTTCGCCGCGTTCGGCAACCTGCTGCGCGGGGGCTGCGTCGTCACCCTCACCGACCCCTCCCTCGACCCGGCGGAGCTGTGGCGCGCCGTCGAGCGGCACGGGGTGGAGGAGCTGGCGATCGTCGGTGACGCGTTCGCCGTCCCCCTGCTCGCCGAGCTCGACCGGGCGGCCGCCGCCGGGCGCCCCTACGACCTCGGCAGCCTCCGCCGGGTGATCAGCTCCGGGGTGCGCTGGAGCCCCGACGTCAAGCGGCGGTTGCTGGCGGCCGGCCGGATGACCCTGCAGGACACGATCGCCGCCACCGAGGGCGGCCCGTTCGGCGTCTCGCTGGTCGGGCCGGACCCGGAGTCGGTGACCACCCGGTTCGCGCTGCCGGAGAACGCGCGCGTGCTCACCCCCGACGGCCGGGACGTGGTGCCCGGCTCCGGGGAGGTCGGCGAGCTCGCCAGCTCCGGGGCGCTGCCGCTGGGCTACCTCGACGCGCCCGAGCTGACCGCGTCGGTCTTCCGGATGGTCGACGGCGTCCGGCACGTGGTGCCCGGGGACTCCGCCACCGTCGAGGCCGACGGCACCCTCAGCCTGCTGGGCCGCGGCTCCGGGGTGATCAACACCGGCGGCGAGAAGGTCTTCGCCGAGGAGGTCGAGCAGGCGCTGCTGGACCACCCGCTGGTCCGCGACGCCGTCGTCCTCGGGCTGCCCGACGACCGCTGGGGCAGCCGGGTCACCGCGCTCGTCGTCGCCGACCCACCGGGCGAGGCGACGGCGCGGTCGCTCGCCGACCACGTCGGCAGCGTGCTGGCCGGCTACAAGCGGCCCCGGTCGGTCCTCTTCGTCGAGACGGTGCGGCGCAGCGCCTCCGGCAAGGTCGACCGCTCCTGGGCCCAGCAGGCCGCCCGGCAGCTGACCGGGCCGGCACCCACCAGTTCCACTGAGATCGAGGAGGCACGCCGGTGAGCACGTCGGAGGAGCACGGGGTGGACGAGCACGGGCCGGACACGATCGGGGAACCCGCCCGGCGGACCCCGGTCCTCGGCGAGTTCGACGTCGTTGTCATCGGCGGCGGCCCGGCCGGGCTGATGGCCGCGGCGGCGGCGGCCCGCGCCGGCCGCTCGACCCTGCTGCTGGAGCGCTACGGCTTCCTCGGCGGCGCCGGCACGGCCGGTGGGCTGAGCACCTTCTGCGGGCTGCACGCCAAGGTGCACGGCGAGCACCGGCAGGTGGTGCACGGCCTGGCCGACGAGCTGCTCGAGCGGCTGGCGAAGATGGACGGCCTCTCCGAGCCGCACCTGACGATCAACGACGGCATCCTCGCCCAGGCGTTCGACATCTCCAGCTACAAGATCGCCGCCGACGAGCTGGTCGTCGGGTCCGGGGCCCGCATCCTGTTCCACGCGATGGCCGTCGGGGTCGTCATGGACGGGCCGGACCGGATCGGTGCCGTGCTGGTCGAGTCCAAGTCCGGCCGGCAGGCCGTCCGCGGCCGGGTGTTCGTCGACGCCTCCGGGGACGCCGACGTGTCGGCCTGGGCCGGGGTGCCGTACGAGAAGTCGCCCGGGCTGCTCTACCCCTCGCTGATGTTCCGGATCAACGGCGTCGACGTCGCGGCGGCCGGCGAGAAGCCCTGGCGCACCGTGGAGCGGCTGATGGACGCCGCCGAGCAGGCCGGCACGCACTCCTTCCCGCGCAAGAAGCCGATCGTGCGCCCGCAGCGCAACCCGCTGGAGTGGCGGGCCAACCTCACCCAGCTGAGCAACCCCGACGGCAGCGCGGTCGACGGAACCGACGTCGAGCAGCTGAGCCACGGGGAGCTGCAGGGCCGGCAGCAGGTGCTCGACGCCTTCACCTTCATCAAGGACCACACGCCCGGCTTCACCGACTCCTACATCGTCGACATCGCCCCGCAGATCGGGATCCGGGAGACCCGGCGGGTGCTGGGGGAGCACCTGCTGACCGAGGACGACGTGCTCGACTGCGCCGACTTCCCCGACTCGATCGGGGTCAACGGCTGGCCGGTCGAGGCGCACGTGGCCGGCACGGTCGAGTTCCGCTGGCAGCGCGGCGAGGACCCCCGCGGGTACAACCAGCTCCCCTACCGGATGCTCGTGCCGCAGCGGGTGGACAACCTGCTCGTCGCCGGGCGGTGCGCCTCGATGACCCGGTTCGGGCAGTCCTCCGCGCGGGTCACCGGCCCGTGCTTCGCGATGGGCCAGGCCGCCGGCACCGCCGCCGACCTGGCGCTGGACGCCGGCGTGCCCGTCCGGGACGTCGCGGTCGACCGGCTGCAGCGCCAGCTGGTCCGCGACGGCGTGTTCCTGGGCGGTGAGCCGGCGTGACCGGGCTGCGCAGCGACTTCGAGCCGGGCACCACGCGGTGGGCGATGCGGCTGGCCCAGTGGACGGCGCTGGGCATCCCCGCCGAGGACATGGCCAAGCCCAAGATCGCCATCGTGAACAGCTCGTCCGGCCTGGCCAGCTGCTTCAGCCACCTCGACGGCATCGTCGGACCGCTGAAGGAGGCGGTCCGGGCCGCCGGTGGCGTGCCGTTCGAGGTCCGCACGGCCGCGTCCAGCGACGCGATCACCAGCGCCGGCGCCGCCGGGCAGTACATCCTGCCCACCCGCGACCTGATCGCCAGCGACATCGAGGTGGCGGTCGAGGGGGCGCTGCTGGACGGCATGGTCACCCTGGCCTCCTGCGACAAGACCACGCCCGGCCAGCTGATGGCGGCCGGCCGGCTCGACGTCCCGACGATCGTGGTGGCCTGCGGCTACCAGCCGAGCGGGCTCTTCCGCGGCGAGCACGTCGACTTCGAGGACGTGTTCCTCTACGCCGGGCACGTGGCCACCGGGCGGATGACGGTCGAGGACCTGGCCGAGATGGCGGCCAACGCCGTCACCGGACCGGGCGTCTGCGCCGGGATGGGCACCGCCAACTCCATGCACATCGCCACCGAGGCGCTGGGCATGGCGCTGCCCGGCTCCACGCCGGTGCTGGCGAACGGCCCGCGGATGTGGGAGGCGGTCGCGGCCGCCGGCGCGCGGATCGTGGCCATGGTCGCCGAGGACCTCCGCCCGCGCAGGATCCTCACCCCGGGCGCCTTCCGGAACGCGGTGGCCGCCGTGCTCGCGGTCAGCGGGTCGGTGAACTGCGTCAAGCACCTGCAGGCGGTCGCGGTCGAGGCCGGCTGCGACGTCGACGTGATCGCGCTGTTCGAGGAGCTCGCCGGGCAGGTGCCGCTGCTGTCGGCGGTCAAGCCCAACGGCGACCGGCAGATCGACGAGTTCGAGGCGGCCGGCGGCGCGCAGGCGCTGCTGTACCGGCTCCGGCCGTTCCTCGACCTCGACCAGCTCACCGTGGCCGGCCGGACGCTGGGGGAGGTGCTCGGCGGCGTCGACGTGCCCGACTCCGACGTCATCCGCCCGGTCGATGACCCGCTGGCCCGCCATCCCGGGGTGATGATCGTCCGCGGGACGCTCGCGCCGGACGGCGCGGTGGTGAAGCGGACCGTGGCCGACGACGGGATCAAGGTGTTCCGCGGCCCGGCGCGGGTGTTCCGCTCCCGCGAGGAGGGGATCGCCGCCATCCGGGGCGGGCAGGTGCAGGCCGGCGAGGTGCTCGTGCTCAGCGGGCTCGGGCTGCGCGGCTCGCCCGGGATGGCCTTCACCTCGGCGTTCGTCTTCGCCCTGGACGGCGCCGGGCTCGGTGACGAGGTGGTCGTGGTGACCGACGGGCAGATGTCCGGGCTGGTCAACAAGGGGCTGGTGGTCGCCGAGGTGGCGCCGGAGGGTGCGCTCGGCGGACCGCTGGGGCTGGTCGAGGACGGCGACGTGATCAGCGTCGACGTCGAGGCCCGCACCGTCGACCTCGACGTGCCGCCCGAGGAGCTGGCGGCCCGGCGCGAGCGGCTGGCCCCGCACCCCGCACCCACCGGGTGCAGCTGGCTGTCGGTCTACGCCCGCTCGGTGCAGCCGGTCGCCCGCGGTGCCACGCTGGGCGCCTGAGGGCGCGGGCTCAGAGCAGCGGGTGGCCCGGCGTCCGGACGCCGGCCAGGCGGAGGTCCCGTTCCAGCTGCTGCACGGCGTCGGTCATCAGCGGGAGGGCGACCTCCTCCAGATGCTCGGGGGTGTGCCGGCTGGAGTGCGCCCCGATGTTGACCGAGGCGATCACCGCACCGGTCGCGCCGCACACCGGCATGGCCAGGGAGGTCACGCCCTCCTCCAGCTCCTGGTCCAGCAGCGCCCAGCCGCGTTCCCGGGTGGCGAGCACCCGCTCCCGCAGCACCACCGGGTCGGTGACGGTCCGCGCGGTGCGGCGGACCAGCTCGGTGCCGGCCAGGTAGGCGTCCAGCTGGTCGTCGGGGAGCGCGGCCAGCAGCACCCGGCCGTGCGAGGTGGCGTAGGCGGGCAGCCGGCTGCCGACGGTGATGCCGCTGGCCATCACCCGGCGGCCGCCCACCCGGGCGACGTAGACCACGTCGGGCCCGTCGAGCACCGCCATGCTGGTGGTCTCCTGGATGTCGCGGGAGAGCTCGCTGAGGTAGGGCATCGCCAGCTCGGGCAGCCGCAGCATGGACAGGTAGGTGAACCCCAGCTCCAGCACCCGGGGGCGCAGCCGGAAGCGGCGGTCGTCGACGGCGACGTAGCCCAGGTCGACCAGGGTGAGCAGGAACCGCCGCGCCGCGGCGCGGGTCATCCCGGTGCGGCGGGCGATGTCGCTGAGGGTCAGCTCCGGCTCGTCGGCGGAGAAGGCCTTGATCACCGAGAACCCGCGCTCGAGGGACTGCACGAACCAGTCACCCCGCGGGGCCTCCGCGGCGCCGTCGTCCGGTGCGTCCTCGCCTGCGCCGTCCATCCCGATCCCGTCCCCGCTCCTGCGTCGTGGTGCCTGCCCCGGGCGGCGGGGCCGGGGTGTGCGCCCGTTCCCGTTCCGGGACGCTACCCGGTGGTGCGCAGCACGGTCAGCTCACCGCGGTCGGCGTCCACCCGCACCCAGTCGCCGGTGCGCACGCTGGTCAGCGGGTCGCCGTCGAGGTCGGTGAGCGCCGGCACCCGGGTGACGACGACGCCGAGGGCGATCTTGGTGTTCATCGTGGTGAAGACCATCGCCGCCGGCGCGGTGCCCATCAGCCGGGACATGTGGAACATCCCCGACCACCCGGAGGAGCCCTTGGCGCCGGGGAAGACCAGCACCTTGCCGGCGAAGGACTGCCCCACCAGCTCGTGCCGCAGCTCGATCACCCGGCCGCGGCGCGGTTCCACGCCGCCCCAGCCGGACAGCGCCTCCGTGGTGACCAGCGCCTCGCCCTCGGCGACGCCGCCCACCAGCCCCCGGCCGTGCAGGGTCCGGGTGCTCATCGCAGCTCCCCCCGCCAGGTGCCGGTGACCGCGGCGTCGACGCAGTCCCCGAGCGTGCCGAACCAGCCCTGCACGTCCATGATCGCCGGCAGGTAGTGCACCTGCTTGGCCGAGTCGGTGGCGATCACCCGGGTGCCCTTCGGCAGGAACTGGCCGATCGCCGGGCAGGTGTCGCTCATCAGCCGGGCGCCGGCGGCCTCGAGGGCCCGGGCGTAGCCGTTGGACTCCGCCACCTCGCGCAGCGCGCGCGGGGTGAACACCCACAGCTCGCTGTCGGCGTGCACCCGCCGGCCCTCCAGCAGCCGGACGACGTCCCGGATCTGGCCGAGCGTGGCGTGCGGGCAGCCGATCATCACCAGGTCCACGTGCTCGTCCCGGCCGGTGGAGTTCAGGTGCTCGTAGGTGCGCTGCCGCTCGGCCGGGGTGTAGGCGAGCCGCTCCGCGGGCGCGGCGCCGTCGAACGCCTCCTCCACGGTGCGGGCCTCGGCCGTGATGCCCGGGACGTGGTAGAGCTCGACGCCGCCGGAGGAGGCCGCGGCCGCCCCGAAGTGCTTGAGCTTGACCAGGTCCGGTGTGGCGGTGATGCCGTCGAGCACCGGCACGCCCTCGGCGACCTGCTCGCCGATCCAGTAGCCGAGCAGCCCCCAGTCGAGCGTGTCCACGACCGGGACGCCGACGTCGACCAGGTGGCTGCCGAACCGGTTCTCCGGGAGGTGGTAGCCCCAGTAGGGGATCTTGCCGGTGAGCATGGCGGCGCCGGTGCTCTCCCGGCCCTCCACGTTGGTGCGCGCGCCGAGCACGGAGTTGACGTAGACCACCGCCGAGGACTCCATCCAGGCGCAGTGCTCGCCCTTCACCGGCACGTTCCCCACCTGGTAGGGCGTGCAGGTGTTCATCAGGTGGATGCCGTGCTCGGCGCTGTAGGCCTCGCTGGCCACCACCGCGTCCCGCTCCTCGGGGGAGACGCCCTGCACCTCCCAGTTGCGGGTGTCCATCGGGCCGATGAGCTGGTAGCTCTGCGCCCGCACCGCGGGGATCGGCAGCGGGGCCGGGGCGTCCAGGCTGTGCTCGGCGAAGGCGGCGTCCGGGCCGGGGGAGCCGCAGACCATGGTGTGCCGGGAGCCGAAGAGGTTGGCCCCGCACACGTTGTCGGTGTCGACCAGGCGCTCGGCGCCCAGCACCTCGCCGTAGCGGACCAGCAGGTCCATCGCGGCGGCCACCGCCTCGCCCTGGTCGCCGTCGAGCATGGCCTGCTCGTCGGGGGCCAGCCTCATGCGCCCTCCTCCTGACCGAGCCACGCGCCGTCCTTCTCCAGCCGCCGCTGCAGCTCCGGGACGTCGATGTCGCCGACGGCGACGCCCGCGCCGAGCGCGAGGTCGGCGGCGGTGCCGGCGGCCTGGCCCATCGCGAAGCACGGGCCGGTGACCCGGGCGCTGGACTGCCCCTCGTGGGTCATCGACGCGCAGCGCCCGGCCACGTAGGTGTTGGTGAGCACCTGCGGCACCAGCATCCGGAAGGGCAGCTGGTTGTAGCCGCGGTTGTCCTCGCCGCGCTGCCAGCGGATGTCCACATCGCCCTCGACGTGCGCCTCGACCGGCCAGCCGTTCACGCCGATGGAGTCGGGGAAGTCGGCGCAGTCGAGGATGTCGTCCTCGGTGAGCTGGTAGGCGCCGATGATCCGGCGGGTCTCCCGGATGCCGATCGACGGCGCGATGTCGACCACGTAGGAGTCGGCGAAGCCGGGCACCGACTCCTGGAAGAACGGGAAGACGTCGCGCACCTGCCGGCGGCCCTGCAGCTCCCCGCGGGAGAGCTGCCGCAGGTCGGTGCCGTCGATCGCGCTGCCGTCGGGGTTGCTCAGCTGGGTGAGGTTGGCCCGCCACTCCAGCGGGTTGCGCTGCGGCCGGACGATCGGGCGCTTGCGCGGGAAGCGGTAGCGCCCCGCCTCCTCGGCCTCCTCCATCAGCCCGGCGATCTGCCGCTGGGCGGCGACGGCCGCGGGGGCGTCCACGCCGTTCACCCGGAACATCAGCGACGGGTAGAGCATCCCGTGCGCCGGGTCGGTCTTCTCGTACGGTGCCCCGGCCCAGGCGGCGACGTCGCCGTCGCCGGAGCAGTCGATGAACACCTCACCGGTGATCGCGCCGCGGCCGGACTTGGACTCCACCAGCAGCGCCCCGACGGTCTGCTCGTCGCGCATCAGCACCCCGACGCCGAGGGCGTGGAAGAGCACGTCGACGCCGGAGGAGACCAGGACGTCGTCCAGCGCGATCTTGTAGGCGGAGATGTCGTAGGCCTGGGCCAGGATCCGGTCGGCGAAGCTGAGGTGCGGCGCGTTCAGCCCGCCCAGCCGGTCGACCCGTTCCAGCACCTCGTCGGCCAGCCCGTGCACGACCTGCCGGTGCTCGCCGTGCACGTTGGCGTGCAGCCCGCAGAAGGTGCTCAGGCCCCCGCCGCTGCCGGCGCCACCGGCGTAGCCGTAGCGCTCGACGAGCACGGTGGAGCGGCCGGCGCGGGCGGCCGCGGCGGCCGCGGTCACCCCGGCCGGGCCGCCGCCGACGACGACGACCTCGTAGGCGCCGAGCACCGGGGTGCGGCGGCTGGGCTCGTCCAGCCAGGTGGGTGGTGCGCTCACGGGGTGCTCGTCTCCTGTGCCGTCTCTCCGGATGGGCGGTGCGGGGGCGGGGTCAGCACGGCGCCGGCGGCCACCGGGGTGACCAGCTGCCGGTAGATGGACAGCCAGCCGGTGTCGGGCGGCAGCTGGTGGCGCTCGGCCCAGACGGCGGCGCGGCGCGCCAGCTCGTCGGCGGGCACCTCCAGGTCGACCGCGCGGCGCACCAGGTCGATGACGATCGGGTCGCCGTCCGCCACCAGGGCCAGCGGGCCGCCGACGGCGGCCTCCGGGGAGACCTCGCCGACCACCGTGCCGGTGTTGACCAGCCCGGACATCTGACCGTCGGTGACCAGCGCGACGCTGTCGCCCAGGCCGGCGCCGTCGAGGGCGAAGACCAGGGCCGACCCCAGCGCCATGCCGGGTCCGCCGACCGGGCCGAGCCCGCCGAGGACGACGACGTCGCCGGGGCGGATCTCCCCGTCGGACAGCCCGGCCAGGGCCTCGTCTCGGGTGGCGTAGCAGCGGGCGGTGCCGCGGAACACCTGGGCGCCGGTGTCGTGCACCGGCCGCTTGACCACGGCGCCGCCGGGCGCCAGCGAGCCGTGCACCATCACGATGCTCGGCCGGTCCCCGAAGGGGCGGTCGAGGGGCCGGACCACCTCGGGGTCGGCCACGGTCGCCCCGGTCAGGGCGTCGGCGAGGGTGCCGCCGGCGACGGTGCGGGCGGAGAGGTCGAGCAGGTCGCCGAGCTGGTGCATCACCGCCCGGGTGCCGCCGGCCGCCTCGAGGTCCTCGATCGAGTCCGGCCCGTTGGGCCGCACCGAGCACAGCAACGGCACCCGGTCGGCCAGCTCGGCGAATAGGCCCGGGACGTCGACGTCGCAGCCGGCCTCGTGGGCGATGGCCTGCAGGTGCTTGATGCTGTTGACCGACGCGCTGGTCGCCAGCATCACCGTCACCGCGTTCCGGAAGGCCGCCGGGGTGAGCACCTCGCGGGGGCGGAGCCCCTCGGTGACCAGCTCGACGATCCGGGCGCCGGCCCGCGCGACGCCGTCCCACATCGCCGGGCTGTTGGCCAGCACCGGGGTGGTGCCGGGCAGCGCCATGCCCAGCGCCTCGCAGGCCATGTGCATGGAGTTCGCCGTGCCCATGCCGGCGCAGACGCCGGGGCCGCGGATCGCGTTCTCGCTCATCCCGGTGAGGTGGTCCAGCGTCATCCGGCCGGCCGCGACGTGCCCGGCGGCGAGGAAGACCTCCTCGATGTCGACGTGCTCGCCGGCGTACTGCCCGCTGGGCTGGTAGCCGCAGCCGACGATGATCGTGGGGACGTCCAGTCGGGCGGCGGCCATCACCTGCCCGGGCGCGGTCTTGTCGCAGGAGGCGAGGCAGACCATGCCGTCGAGCTGCGCGCCCTCCACGGCCACCTCGATGTCGTTCACGATCAGGTCGCGGCTGGGGAGGATGTAGCGCCCGTCGCGCCCGGCGCTGGTGATGAAGTCGCTGGGCGCCGCGGTGCGCACCTCGAAGGGGAGCCCCCCGGCGGCCCGGATCGCCTCCTCCAGCGGCGGCACGACGTCGTCCAGGTGGCTGAAGCAGATGGCCAGCTTCGAGGAGGAGTTGACGATGGCGATCTTGGGCTTGGTCATGTCCTCGTCGGCGATGCCCAGCGCCCGCCACTGGGCCCGGCGGACGGCCCAGCGCGAGCTGCCCACCGCCAGGTTGCTGCGCAGCGGCGCCGGGGACCCGTCGGGCGCACGGGTCACTGCTTGGCCACCGAGTCGTGCCAGGGGATGACCAGCCGCTTGGTGGTGGTGACCGCGAGGTAGAGCAGCGAGCCCATCAGCGCCAGCAGCACGATGACGGCGAACAGCTGCGGTGCGTTGAGCGAGTTCAGGCTGGAGACCACCAGGTGGCCCAGCCCCTCGCTGCCACCCAGGTACTCCCCGACGATCGCACCGATGACGGCGAACACGATGCCGACCTCCGCTCCGGCGAAGACGTAGGGCAGCGTGCTCGGCAGCTCCAGGCTCTTGAAGGTGGCCCAGCGGCTCGCACCGAGACCGCGCATCACGTCGCGGTGGCCGCGGTCGACCGACCGCACGCCGAGCATCACGTTCAGCATGATCGGGAAGAACGCCAGGATCGCGGCCATGATGATCTTCGAGGTCATGCCGAAGCCGAACCAGATGACGAAGATCGGGATGAAGGCGACCTTCGGCACGACCTGCAGGGCGACCAGGGCGGGCTGGACGGCCTTCTCCAGCCAGATCACCCGGCCGAGCACGGCACCGACGGCCATGCCGACGACCAGCGCGATGGCGAAGCCGATCAGCACCTCGGCCAGCGTGATCCAGATGTCGCTGTAGACGGCGCTGGTGGACAGCAGGTCGACCAGGGAGTCCCAGACCGCGAGCGGGGCGGGGAGGATGAACTCCGAGACCCCGACGACGCTGACCGCGAACTGCCAGCTGCCGATGAGCAGCAGCAGCATGATCGGGGTGCTGATCCACGGCAGGGCCTTCAGCAGCTTCTCGCGGTCGACGCCCCCACCCTGCCGGTTCGTGGCCGGAGCCGTGGTGCTGTCGTCGCGGACGCCGTTCTCGACTGCGGTCATCAGTCCTCCTCGTCCAGTTCGGTGCGCAGGGTGCGGACGATCGCCTGGAAGTCGTTGGAGGTCTCGGTCTCCAGCGAGCGGGGGCGGGGCAGCCCGACGGGGGTGATGGAGCGGATCCGGCCGGGCCGGGGGGAGAGCAGCACGACGCGGTCGGCGAGGAACACCGCCTCGGGGATCGAGTGGGTCACGAAGACCACCGTCGCGCCGGCCTGGGCGTGGATGTTCTGCAGCTCCAGGTTCATCTTGTCCCGGGTGAGGGCGTCCAGGGCGCCGAAGGGCTCGTCCATCAGCAGGATCGTGGGGTCGTAGCTGAGCGCCCGGGCGATGGCGGCGCGCTGCCGCATGCCGCCGGAGAGCTCCCGGGGGTAGGCCTTCTCGAAGCCGGGCAGGCCGACGAGCTCGGCGAGCTCGCTCGCCCGGGCCAGCCGCTGCTTCTTGCCCACGCCGCGCAGCTTCAGCGGCAGCGAGATGTTCTCCGCCACCGTGTACCAGGGGAAGAGGTTGGCGTCCTGGAACACCAGCCCGAACTGCTTGAACGCCTCGTCGTTGCGCTTGTTGCCCCGCCAGATCGGTGCCCCGTCGGCCTCCACCTCACCGGAGGTCGGCGGCAGCAGTCCGGACAGGATCCGCAGCAGCGTGGTCTTGCCACAGCCGGACCGGCCGACCAGGGAGATGAACTCCCCGCGGGCGATGGTCAGGTTCACGTTGCTGAGCGCGTGCACCTCGCCCTGGCGGGCCTGGTACGTCTTGTCCACGTCCGTGAGCCGCAGCTGCGGCGGCGCCGTCCCGTCCCCGGGTGCCGCGGCCGGGGACGGGGCCGTCTGGGCGGCGCCCCGCTCGGGTGCGGCGGGCGGCGGGGTCGGTGCCGACGTCGACCCGGTGGTCCGCGGGTCGGTCGCAGGGTGGTGGGTCACCCCGGCGTTCGTGCCGGCGGCGCTCTCCGGCGGGACACCGGTCGCGGTCTCGGAGGGGGGAGTGGTCCCGGGCAGTCGCATCAGTTGCCCCCGGGCAGGAACTCGTTGGTGTACCACTCGGAGGGCTCCAGGCCGTCCTCGATGAACCCGCCGTCGACCATCTCCTGGTAGACCGCGTCCCACTGGTCCGGCACCACTGCGCCGAGCTCCTCCTCGCCGGCGGCGGTCCAGGACTCGATGTAGGTCGAGAGGCTCTCCCGGGCGACCTCGGGGGTCTCCAGGGCCGGGATGTCGTAGGGCTCGAGGCACTCGAACGTCTCGGCGAAGTCGTTCGCCTCGTCCTCGATGATGAACTGCAGCGTCTCGTCGATCGCCGCGAGGTACCGGCGCAGCTGCTCCTGCTTCGCCGGGTCCTCGCTCTGGTCCTGCGAGGTCACGTAGACCTGGCCGCCGCTGGCGATGGCGTCGTTCGGCGCGAACACGACGGCCTCCGGCTGCTGCTGCTCCAGCTGCACGGCGGTGTCCAGCGAGACGATGTAGCCGCCGATCCGGCCGGAGGAGACCAGGTCGAACACGCCCGGGGCGAGCCCGACCACCTGGGTCTGCACGTCCTCCTTGGGGATGCCCGCCGACTCGGCGACGAGCTCGAGCAGGATCTGGCTGGTGCCGCCCTCCGACGGGGTGCCCATCAGCCGGCCCTCGAGGTCCTCGGCGGTCTCCAGCGGGTCGCTCTCGGCGGAGATGAAGCGGATCGTGCCCTGCTTGGTCGGCTGCCCGACGGCGACCAGCGGCGCATCGCGCTCGGCCACGGCCAGCTGGGTCTCCAGGTCACCGACCCGGGTGATCAGGGCGGAGCCGGCGAGCACCGTCTGGATCGCCTGGGCGGACCCCTGGGTGGTCTCGAAGCTGACCTCCAGGCCCTGGTCCTCGAAGTACCCGCACTCGGTCGCCACGAGCTCGGGGGCGAAGGAGAGGCTGGCCAGCGGCAGGATGTTCAGGAACGTCACCTGCTCCGTGCCACCGCTCCCGCCGCCGTCGGTGCCGGACCCGGCGGCGGCGTCGGACCCCTCGGAGTCGCTCCCGCCGCAGGCGGCCAGCAGCAGCGCGGCGAGGCCGAGGGCGAGGGGCGCGCGGGCGGCGCGCACCGGGGATCGGAGGGAGGTGCGACGGCTGCTCATGGACGGTCTCCTCGTTGAGGCGGTGGGGGCGAGGTCGGCGGGCGAGGCGGAGAGCACGGCCCCGGCGGTGTCCCGGGTGCGGCTCGGGGCGGGGGCGTCGGCCCGCGGTCGCGGCAGGTGCTCTGGAGTGCTCACGCTGCTCTCCCGGTGGCTCGACGGCGACGTCCCGAGGCGGCATTGCCAGGAGACGGTGTTCGGCATCCGTACAACCGTGCTGCTGCCGTACATGTTATCGGGGTCACAACTCCCGCTGTCAATGCCGATCGACGCCCTCCCTGAGCGCATGCGGACGATCACCCGGCGCACATGTCGCACGACCGTTCCGGCTTCCGGCGCCGAAACCCGGACAGGTTTCGGCGCCGAAACCTGGTCAGGGTCGGGCGGGGTGGGGTCGGGCGGGGTGGTGGCTAGGCGGAGTTCGGGCCCTCGCCGGCGCGGTGCGCGCGGATGACCACGGTGGTGCCCTCGGGGCCGGGGGTGGCGGTGATGTCGGCGAAGGCGCTCATCAGCATCCCGCCGCGTCCGCGGTCCATGCTCGCGCCCCGCTCGCGCCACTGGCCGTAGTCGCGCACGGTGATGACGACCGTGTCGGCGCCGGCCTCGGCGGTGACGTCGAAGAAGGGCTCGCTCGGGTCCTGCGCGTGCTCGATCGCGTTGGTCGCCGCCTCGCAGGTGGCCAGCGTCAGGTCGTAGGCCTGGTCCTCGTCCAGCTGCGCGGCGGCGAGGAACCGGCGCAGCGCGCGGCGCAGCCCGGCGATCGACTGCGGCACGGAGGCGAACCGCCACCGCTCCCGGGTGACCCCCTCGCCGGCCGGCGGTGGGGGTGGCGTGGGCAGGGGCGTGGCCGGCCGACGGCTGGCCGGGACCAGTGCGCGCACGTCCGGGGCGGGCACCGGGGAGGCGGCCGGTTGCGGCGGTGGCGGTCGGTGACGGCCCGCGCGCTCGACCGCGACCCGCACCCGGTGCACCAGCTCGGTGGCCTGGAAGGGCTTGGCCAGGTGGTCGTCGGCGCCGGCGGCGAGGCCCTCCACCGCGGCCTCCTGCCCGGCTCGGGCGGTCAGCATGATCACCGGGATCGACCGGGTGCCCGGGGCGCCCTTCAGCCGGCGCAGCAGCTCGAACCCGTCGACCCGCGGCATCATGACGTCGGTGACCACGACGTCCGGGCGGTGCTCGGCGATGCTGCGCAACGCCTCCTCGCCGTCGGCGCAGGTGCGCACCGCCCAGTGCGGGGAGAGCACCCGGACCAGGTAGCTGCGCATGTCCGCGTTGTCGTCGACCACCAGCACCGTCGCGGTGGCGCCCGGCGGGGCGACCGGGTCCGGCAGCACGGTGACGTCCTGCTCCCAGCTCGCCGCGGTGCCCAGCGCGGCGGCGGAGGGGGACGCGGGTGCGCCGTCCTCCGGTGTGGCATCGGGTGACCCGAACGGGACGGTGACGGTGAACGTGCTGCCGACGCCGGGCTCGCTGTCCACGGTGACCGAGCCGCCGTGCAGGGCCACGAGCTCGCGGACCAGCGCCAGCCCGATGCCGGTGCCCTCCCGGGTGCGCGCCACGGAGCCCTGCACCCGGTGGAACCGGTCGAAGACCAGCGGCAGCTCGGCGGCGGGGATGCCGATGCCGGTGTCGCGGACGGTGAGCACCAGCTGGTCACCCGCCGCGCGCTGGGTGACCGCGATGCTGCCGACGAAGGTGTACTTCACCGCGTTGGACAGCAGGTTGAGCACCACCTTCTCCCACATCCGCGGGTCGACGAAGACCGGTCGCGGCAGCGGCGGGCAGTCGACGGTGAGCGTCAGGCCGGCCCGTTCGGCGGCGGCGCGGAGCACCCCGGCCAGCTCGGTGGTGAACGCGGCGACGTCGGTCTCCACCCGGACGGCGGCGGCGCGGCCGGCCTCGATCGCCGCGACGTCCATCAGGTCGTTGACCAGGCGCTGCAGCCGTTGCCCGTTGCGCAGCGCGAGGGTCAGCTGCTCCCGGGCGCCGTCCGGCAGCGGTGCGCCCGGATCGGCCAGCACGTCGCTGATCGGCCCCAGCAGCAGGGTGAGCGGGGTGCGCAGCTCGTGGCTGACGTCGGAGAAGAAGGCGGTCTTGGCCCGGTCCAGCTCGGCCAGCGCCTCCGCCCGCCGGCGCTCGGCCTCGAAGGCGCGGGCGTTGCCCAGTGCGGTCGCGACCTGGCCGGCGGCGAGCTCCAGGAAGGTCCGGTACTCCTCGTCCAGGTCGAGGTTGGGGCTGACCCCGGCGACCAGCTGACCGAGGGGCTCCCCGCCCGGTGCGGTGAGCGGGAGCGCGACGGCGGCGGTGACCGGGTCGGACCAGGCGCCGCCGCGCAGGCCCAGCGCGGCGACCGGGTCGGGGAGCGCCTGGGGACCGGGCACCTCCGCCGGCAGTCGCTCCGGCGGGCAGCCGGCCACCGCGGCCCGCCGCAGGGCCCCGTCGCCGTGGCGGTAGACCGCGGCGAACGGCAGGTCCAGCGGGTCGCTGCCCAGGGTGCCGCAGAGCGCGGTGAGGAGCTGGTCCTCGTCGGTCATGGACGCGCCGGTGCTCGACAGGTCGTGCAGCAGGCGCTGCCGGCGCTCCCCGAGCACCTCACCGGTGACCTCGGTGCACACCCCGAGCATGCCGCCGACCGATCCGTCGTCCTCGAAGGCCGGGGCGTGCGAGACGGTGAAGTAGGTCTCCTCGCGGTAGCCGGCGCGCTCCAGGAGCAGCGGCAGCCGCGGCAGCCAGGACGCCTCGCGGGCGGTGATCGCGTGGTCGACCGGGTCGGCCAGCGCGGCCCAGCCCTCGGCCAGGGTGACCCGGATGTCCTCGCCGATCGCCGGGTGCTTGGCGCCGATGAACGGGGCGTAGGCATCGTTGTAGAACTGGGTGTACTCCGGCCCCCAGGTGAGCACCATGGGGTAGCGGGAGGCCAGCACCGTGCGCACCGCGTAGCGCAGGCCCGCCGACCAGGTGCCGACGGCGCCCACCGGGGTGGTCGACCAGTCCAGGGCGGCCATCAGCCGGCCCGCCTCGCCGCCGCCGGAGAACAGGTCGCCGGCTGCAGCCGATGCGGCACCAGGCGTCACCTGCCCACCTCCCGACCGGTGTCGGCTCGACGACGGGGGCGACGCGCCACGCGCGCCCCAGGACCGCAGCCGACTGTGCACGTCCGGCCACCCTGGGCAACCTACCTCCCGCCGGGCGGTGGCGTGCCGTCGAGGCGGACGGCCCGGTCTGCGGGCCCGGCCGGGTGGCGGGTTGGATGGGGGGAGTGCCCGCGCCGGGACCGCCCGGCGCCCGACCCCGAGGAGACCCCCGTGGCAGAGCTGACCCGCCCCGACGTCGAGCCGCCGACCGGTCCGGCCCCCGACGACCTGGTGCAGGAGGACCTCGTCGTCGGCGACGGTCCCGAGGCCACCGCCGGCAGCCTGGTGAGCGCCCACTACGTCGGGGTCACCCACGACGGCGGCGAGCAGTTCGACGCCTCCTGGGACCGGGGCGACCCGCTGGAGTTCCGGCTGGGCGTCGGCATGGTGATCCAGGGCTGGGACGAGGGGATCCAGGGCATGAAGGTCGGCGGCCGCCGTCGGCTCACCATCCCCCCGCACAAGGCCTACGGCGACCGCGGCGCCGGTGGCGTGATCAAGCCCGGCGCCACGCTCGTCTTCGTCGTCGACCTCGTCGGCGTCCGCTGATCCCGGCCCTCCGCCGGGCTTCGATCAGGTGACCTGATCAACGGGCGTCCCCCCGCACCGACGCTGGTGCAGGGGGACGCCCTCTGGTGCAGGGGGACGGCGGCGCAGCCCCCGCCGGTTCAGGCCGTGGGTGCGGCGTAGAACTCGCGCGGGTCGGCGGCCAGCGCGGCCTTGACGCCGCGGCTCCAGTCGTCGACCAGCACCTCCCAGTCGCCGGCCTGCACGCCGTCCAGCGCCGTCCGGACGACGTCCACCGCGGCGGTCTTCGGGCCGTCGTAGCCGGCCATCATGTCGGTGTCCGCCGCGCCCAGCACGAGCCCGGTGACCTGGGTCCCCTGGCCGGTGAGCTCGATCCGGACGCCGTTGGTCAGGCTCCACTCCGCCGCCTTGGCCGCGGCGTAGGCGTTGGCGCCGGCGGTGGAGAACCAGGACAGCGCGGAGAGCACGTTGACGATCGCACCCCCGCCGTTGCGCGCCAGCGCGGGCGCGAAGGCCCGGACGACGCCGAGCGTGCCGAAGTAGTGCGTCTCCATCTCCCGCCGGACCTCCGCCAGGTCGCCGGTGACCAGGTTGGTGTGCGTGGTGATCCCGGCGTTGTTGACCAGCAGCGTCACGTCGGGGGCCGCGGCCGCGGCGGCGGCGACCGACGCCGGGTCGGTGACGTCCAGGGAGAGCACGTGCACGCCCGGGACGTCGACGAGCTCGGGGCGGCGGGCCGTCGCGTAGACCTTGCTGGCCCCGCGGGCGAGCAGCTCCTGGGCGAAGGCGCGGCCGAGGCCGCGGTTGGCGCCGGTGACGAGGGCGACCGATCCGGTGATGTCCATGGGTTCTCCTGCAGTCGGGTGCTTGCGTTCGGGTGGGTGCATGGCGGACGCTAGGACCTGACGTTGACGTCAGGGTCAACTGTGGTCCCGAACACCCGAGGAGGTCCGGTGCTGCGCATCGGCGAGGTCGCGAGCAGGTCGGGCGTGAGCGTCCGGGCGCTGCGCTACTACGAGGAGCAGGGGCTGCTGGAGGCCGAGCGCACCCCGAGCGGGCAGCGCCGATACGCCGAGGAGGCGGTCGGCCGGGTGCGGTTCGTGCAGCAGCTCTACGCCGCCGGGCTGTCGAGCAAGGACGTCCTGGAGCTGCTGCCGTGCGTCCACACCGGCGTCGCGACCCCGGCGATGCTGGCGCACCTGGCCGATCAGCGGGATCGCATCAGCCGGCAGATCGACGAGCTCACCCGGGCCCGGGAGCGGCTGGAGGAGATCATCCGGATCGGCGCGCAGTACGTGCCGGGCGCTGCTGCGTCCTGAGCCGGCGCCGGGTGGCCGGCCGGAATGATCACGGCCGGCCGCTGGTTGCGCGGGTCATGCAGGTCGAGGTGTGGTCCGACGTCGTGTGCCCGTGGTGCTACATCGGCAAGCGGAAGCTGGAGACGGCGCTCTCCCGCTTCCCGCACGCCGACCAGGTCGAGGTGGTCTGGCGGTCCTTCCAGCTCGACCCGAGCATCCCCGAGGGGCACACCGAGCCGACCCTCCCGGCGCTGGCCGCCAAGTACGGCAGCAGCGTCGAGGAGATGGCCGGCCAGATGCGCCGGGTCGAGGAGATCGCCGCCGGGGAGGGCCTGGAGTACCACCTGGCCGACGGCGTCAGCGGCAACACGCTGCTGGCCCACCAGCTGATCCACCTCGCCGCCGAGCACGGGCTGCGCAGCGAGATGAAGGAGCGGCTGCTGCACGCGCACTTCACCGAGCAGCGGTCGGTGTTCGACGTCGACGCGCTCGTCCCGCTGGCCGTCGAGGTGGGGCTGGACGAGGCGGAGGTGCGCGCCGCGCTGGCCGACCGCCGTTTCCTGCCCGCGGTGCGCTCGGACATCGAGACGGCGCGGACGCTCGGCGCGACCGGCGTCCCCTTCTTCGTCGTCGACCGCACCTACGGCGCCGCCGGTGCCCAGCCCGCGGAGACGCTGCTGCAGCTGCTGGAGCGGGCCTGGGCCGACACCCACCCGCTCACCACCGTGCCGGCCGCCGAGGGCTGCGAGGACGGCAGCTGCTCGGTCTGGTGAAGGACCCCGTCCCCCTCACCCCTCGCGAGCTCGGGGCGAGCCTCCGGACGGGGCCGGCACTGCTCAAGGAATCGTGTTCGCCCGGCCGAGCAGACGGGGGGCGCGCTCCAGCGCCGTCCGTGCGTCGGTGGTCAGTCGCCGGACGACGTCGGTGGCCGACTCCTCCGCGGTGACCAGCCCGACGGACTCCCCGGCGTAGACCGGTGCCGCGGCGAGGTCGCCGTCGGCGCGGGCGCGGCGCACCCACTCGGCCGCCCGGGTGTCTCCGCGCAGCTCGGCCTCGCGGCCGTGCCAGGTCTCGGTGAAGTCGTTGACCAGCGCCCGGCCGGGCCAGCGGTCCGGCCACGCCAGCCCCTGTGCGATGTCGAAGGCGCTGGTCAGCACGGTGTCGTCGCCGCTCGCGGCGCGGACCCGCTCGCGCGCCGCCGGCGAGGTGGTGGCCTCCGTGCAGGCCAGGAACGGGGTGCCGATCCACGCCCCGGCGGCCCCGGCCACCAGCACGGCGGCCAGCCCGGCCCCGGTGGCCACCCCGCCTGCGGCGAGCACCGGCCGGTCGGTGGCGGCCAGCACCTCCTGCAGCAGCGGAAGGGTCGACCGGTGCCCGGTGTGGCCGCCGGCCTCGGTGCCCTGGGCGACGATCACGTCGGCCCCCGCCGCGTGCGCCCGGTCCAGGTCGGCGCGGCTGTTCACCGCGGTGGCGACGGCGATGCCGGCGTCGTGCAGCGGACCGACGAACGGTGCCGGGTCGCCGAAGGAGACCGAGACCAGCGCCGGCTCGGCGGCCACCGTGGCGGCCAGCAGCTCCGGGCGGTCGGCGAGCACCCAGGCCATCAGGCCGACGCCGAAGGAGACGTCGGCCTCGGTGGACAGCCGGGCCTGCTCGGTGATCCACTCCGGCGGTGTCGCAGCGCCGACGCCGATCATCCCCAGCCCGCCGCCGAGCGACACCGCCCGGGCCAGCTCGCCGCCGGCCACGCCGGCCATCGGGGCCCCGAAGACCGGGGTGTCGAGGTCGAACCAGCGGGTCAGCGGGGTCTTGATCACCGGCCCATCGTCGTCCCCGGGGATCAGTGGCGCAGCACGTCGGCGGTGAACGCCGCCAGTCGCTGCCGCAGGCCCTCGGCCTGCTCCTCGACGGCGAGGGCCTGCAGCTCCTCGTCCAGGTGCTGGGCCGAGGGCGGGACGGCCTGCACCCGGCCGGCGCACCGCAGGTCGGCGCAGACGTAGGTGCCCACCGTGTTGCCGTTGCGGCCCGCCTCGCCCACCCGGCGGGCGGTGAACAGCGAGATCGCGTCGGCCGACTGCACGGTGTGGCAGAGCAGGCACATCGCCGACCGGCGGCTGGACATCTTCGTGTCCGCGGCCCGCAGGGCGAGACCGACCAGGTCGCCGCCCTGCTCGTGCACCAGGTACCCGCGCAGTTCGGCCTTCGGGTCGCGCCAGCCGAGCACGTCGGCCGCGGTCCAGTCGAACTCGTCGATGTCGCGGGGGAGCGTCATCGCCGCGGCCTCGCTGCGCGAGCAGTTGACCAGCGAGCGGCGGATCGCGGCCTCGGACAGGGCCTGCACGGGGAGCCTCCTGGGCGTCGGGACGGGGCCCGGGGAGGTTACGGAACGACGCTGGGCCGGCGCACGCCGATTTCGGCAGCACGGGCGGGGGTGGTGCGGACCGGTCCGTCTCAGGTCCGGTCGCTGGTGGGCGCCTCGCCCACCGCGCCGGCGAACCCGCCGGTGACGTCGCCGCCGCCGGCCTCGTCGGCCTCGGTGCGGGAGGTGGCGAGCTCGTCGTCCCCGGTGGCGACGGCGTCGTCCTCGGTCGAGGCGAGGTCCTCCCCCTCACCGAGGGCGCCGGGGTCGGCCTGGGTGGTCCGGGGGTCGTTGAGCGGGTCGGGGGTGCCGGGATCGGTGACGGTCATGCACCCCGCCGTTCCCGGGCGGCCGGCGTCCGAACCGTCGTGCGTAACTGGACGTTTACGTAAAACCTCTGTTACACATGTGTCATGGAGGCGCTCGGAGCCCTGGCCGACCCCACCCGGCGGCAGATCGTCGCCCTGCTCGCCGCCGGTGAGCAGGGTGCCGGGGAGCTCGCCGAGCGCTTCCCGGTGAGCCGTCCGGCGGTCAGCCGGCACCTGCGGGTGCTCCGGGAAGCCGGGCTGGTGCGGGTCCGCGCCGAGGGGCAGCGCCGGGTGTACGCGCTCGACCCCGCCCCGCTCGCCGAGCTCGACGCCTGGCTGGCGCCCTATCGCCGGCTCTGGGCGCAGCGCCTGGACGCGCTGGACACCGAGATCGCCCGCGGCCGGCGGGCCCGGAGGCAGGAGGACGGTCGATGACGACGCAGGACGAGCGGCTGGGGCAGGTCCGTGAGGTGCCCGAGGGCGTGCGGCTGCAGTTCCGCCGCAGCTGGCCCGACCCGGTCGAGGACGTGTGGGCTGCGCTCACCGAGCCCGACCGGATGGCCCGCTGGATCGGCACCTACGACGGCGAGCGGTCCGTCGGTGGCACCGGCACCTTCACCATGACGCAGGAGGAGGAGCTGGTCGGCGAGCCGATGCGCATCGTCGAGTGCGCCCCGCCGCACCGGCTGGTCGTCGAGTGGCTGACCGACGAGGCCTGGCGGGTCGAGCTGGACCTGACCCGGGCGGACGGGCAGACCGTCCTGCTGTTCACCCAGGTCTTCCCGGCCGGCACCGAGCTCACCGACTACACCCTCGGCTGGCACTGGTACCTGGACAAGCTCGCCGCCGAGGTGGGCGGCCACCCCGCGCCGGGCAGCTGGGACGACTTCCTGGCCGCCACCGGCCCCGCCTACGGCCGTTAGGCCCCGGCCCGAGGCTCGCCCCGAGCTCGCGAGGGGTGAGGGGGCCGGGGTCCTTCGTCAGGCCTGGGCGGCGGGCTGCTCGACCCGGACCGGGTCGGGGCCGGTCCACGGCCCCAGCCGCTGCAGCAGCCGCTCCCGGGAGGCCAGCCGCGGGCCGGCCTGCACCGGGTAGGCGTCGTGGGAGCCGGTCAGCGCGCGGGCGGCGTGGACGGCGAAGTTCGGGTCGTCCTGCGCCTCGCGGGCGACGGCGACCAGGTCCGCCTGCCCGGTGGCGACGACGGTGTCGGCCTGTTGCGGGTCGACGAGCAGCCCCACGGCCATCGTCGGGATCCCGGCCTGCTCGCGGATCGCCGCCGCGAAGGGCACCTGGTACCCGTAGCCGATCGGGTGCTCCCAGCCGGGGCCGATGCCACCGCCGGAGACGTCGATCGCGTCCACGCCGAGCGCCTTCAGCTCGCGGGCGAAGGTGACGGTGTCGGCCAGCGACGTCCCCTCCCGGGTGGCGTCGACGGCGGAGACCCGCACCATCAGCGGCAGGTCGGCCGGCCACACCTCGCGGACGGCGGCGACCACCTCGAGCGGGAAGCGCATCCGGTTCTCCAGCGAGCCGCCGTACTCGTCGTCCCGCAGGTTGGTCAGCGGGGAGAGGAACTCGTTGAGCAGGTAGCCGTGCGCGGCGTGCACCTCGGCGACCTGGAAGCCCGCGGCCAGCGCCCGCCGGGCGGCGGCGACGAACGCGTCGCGGACGCCGGCCAGCTCCGCCACCGACAGCGGGTGCGGCGCCGTCCAGCCCTCGCCCATCGGGACCGCGCTGGGGGCGACCGGGGTCCAGGGCGCGTCGCCGGGCCGGGCGGTCTCGGCGGTCACCTGGCCGTTGCCGTCCCACGGGCGCAGGGTGTTCGCCTTGCCGCCGGCGTGCGCCAGCTGGATCGCCGGCACGCTGCCGTGGTCGCGCAGGAAGGCGGCCACCCGGGCCAGGCCGGGCACCTGCTCGTCGTTCCACAGGCCGACGTCGCCGGGGCTGATCCGACCCTCGGCGGTGACCCCGGTGGCCTCCACCACGACCAGGCCGAACCCGCCGAGCGCGAACCGGCCCAGGTGCACCAGGTGGTAGTCGCCGACGACGCCGTCGGTGACGCAGTACTGGCACATCGGTGCGACGGCGAGGCGGTTGGGCAGCGTCACCCCGCGCAGGGTCAGCGGCTGCAGCAGGGCGGGGGTGGTCGGTTCGCTCACGGGGCGCACAACAGGTCATTCGTCCCGGGGCATCCCGGGGCGAGCTGGGTCACACTTCGAAAAGACGTCTTATACGTACTGAAATCAGCGGCTAGTCTCGTGCGATCCGCCCCGGCCCCACCGACGTGGCCGGGTCGGCGCTCCCCAGCCGTCCAGCTCAGCGCCGGTGTGGCCCGCACCGGCGTACCCCAGAGGAGACGCCGTGACTTCTGTTGCCACCCCCGGCCTCGACAACGCCCCGACCACGCACCCCCGGCTGCTCGCCTGGGTGCAGGAGATGGCCGAGCTGACGACGCCGGACCAGGTGGTGTGGGTCGACGGCAGCGACGCCGAGTGGGAACGCCTCACCACCAAGCTCGTCGACGCCGGCACGTTCACCCGGCTGGCGGCCAAGCCCAACTCCTTCCACTGCGCCTCCGACCCCAGCGACGTCGCCCGGGTCGAGGACCGCACGTTCATCTGCTCGGTCGACGAGGCCGACGCCGGCCCGACCAACAACTGGATGGACCCGGGCGAGATGAAGGCGGTGATGACCGAGCTGTACCGCGGCTCCATGCGCGGCCGCACCATGTACGTCATCCCGTTCTGCATGGGCCCGGTCGAGGCCGAGAACCCGATGTTCGGCGTGGAGCTCACCGACTCGGAGTACGTCGTCGTCTCCATGCGGGTGATGGCCCGCATCGGCAGCCGGGTGCTCCAGGCGATGGGCACCGACCGCGACTTCGTGCCGGCCATGCACTCCCTCGGCGCGCCGCTGGAGGCCGGCCAGGCCGACGTCCCCTGGCCGTGCAGCCAGACCAAGTACATCGTCCAGTTCCCCGAGGAGCGGATGATCTGGTCCTACGGCTCCGGGTACGGCGGCAACGCGCTGCTGGGCAAGAAGTGCTACTCGCTGCGGATCGCCTCGGTCATGGCGCGCGACGAGGGCTGGCTCGCCGAGCACATGCTGATCCTCAAGCTGACCAGCCCGCAGCAGAAGACCTACTACGTGGCCGCGGCCTTCCCCAGCGCCTGCGGGAAGACCAACCTGGCCATGCTCGAGCCGACCATCCCGGGCTGGAAGGTCGAGACCCTCGGGGACGACATCGCCTGGATGCGGTTCGGCGAGGACGGCCGGCTCTACGCGCTCAACCCCGAGTACGGCCTGTTCGGCGTCGCGCCGGGCACGGGCTGGGACACCAACCCCAACGCGATGCGCACCATCGACCAGGGCAACTCGGTGTTCACCAACGTCGCCCTGACCGACGACGGCGACATCTGGTGGGAGGGGATGACCGACGAGCCGCCGGCGCACCTGACCGACTGGAAGGGCCGGGACTGGACGCCGGACTCCGACGAGCCCTCCAGCCACCCGAACAGCCGGTTCTGCACCCCGATCACCCAGTGCCCGATCCTCGCCCCGGAGTACGAGGACCCGAAGGGCGTGCCGATCTCGGCCATCCTCTTCGGTGGCCGCCGCAAGACCACGATCCCGCTGGTCAGCGAGGCCCGGGACTGGAACCACGGCGTGTTCATGGGCGCCACGCTCTCCTCGGAGACCACCGCGGCGGCCACCGGCGCCGTCGGCGTCGTCCGCCGCGACCCCTTCGCGATGCTGCCGTTCATCGGTTACAACGCCGGCGACTACTTCCGGCACTGGGTGGAGACCGGCAAGGCCCACGACGCCAGCAAGCTGCCGCGCATCTTCTACGTGAACTGGTTCCGCCGGGACGACGACGGCGGCTTCCTGTGGCCCGGCTTCGGGGAGAACAGCCGGGTGCTCAAGTGGGTCGTCGAGCGCCTGGAGGGCACCGCCGCCGCCGAGGAGACGCCGGTCGGCCACGTGCCGACGCCGGACTCCCTCGACGTCTCCGGCCTGGGCATGACCCGTGAGCAGGTCGAGCAGGCGCTGCGGGTGGACACGGGCGAGTGGCAGGCGGAGGTGCCGCAGATCACCGAGTGGTTCGAGAAGTTCGGCGACAAGCTCCCCAGCACCCTGTGGGACGAGCTGGAGATCCTCAAGAGCCGCCTCGCCTGACGAAGACCCCGGTCCGCGCGGCAGCGTCGCCGTCGCGGTCCGGTCCGGACGGTGTCCCGTCCCCGACAGCGTGGTCGGGGACGGGATCCCGTCGTACCCGGGGCCGGACGGATCCGTCGATTACCGTGGCGCCGGCACGCACCACCCCGTGACGGAGGCAGTCCCGCTCGTGCCCAACCCGTACCTGCACGTGCTGCGGACCCCGCACGCGGTGCCGATGGTGCTGGCGGCCCTCATCGGCCGGCTGCCGCTGTCGATGCTCGGCCTGGGCAGCGTGCTGCTGGTCCAGGCCGAGACCGGCTCCTACGGGCTGGGGGGTGCCGTCGCCGCCGTCGGGGCGGTGGCCACCGCCGTCGCCGGCCCGGTGATCGGCCGGCTGGCCGACACCCATGCCCAGCGGCGGGTGCTGCTCACCGTGCTGGCCGTCTTCGTCACCTCCGGCGTGGTCTTCCTGACCTCGGTCCGCCAGGACTGGCCGCTGTGGACGGTGTTCCTCAGCGCGGGCGCGGCCGGGGCCAGCATCCCGCCGGTCTCCTCGATGATCCGGGTGCGCTGGACGCACCTGCTGCGCGGGACGCCGCGGCTGCCCACCGCGCTGGCCATGGAGTCGGTGGTCGACGAGTTCGTCTTCATCGTCGGGCCGGTGCTGGTCACGTTCCTGTCCACGACCGGGCACACCACCTCCGGCCTGGTCACCGCGTTCACGCTGGCCGCGGTCGGGGGCGTGCTCTTCGCCGTCCAGCAGCGCACCGAGCCGCCGCCGGCCGAGCACGAGCACCGCGGCGGGCCCTCGGCGATGCGCATCCGCGGGCTGCGGGTGCTGTTCGTCGTCGGCGCCGCGGTGGGGGCGGTCCTCGGCACCCTGGAGATCGCGCTGGTGGCCTTCGCCGACGAGGTCGACCAGCGGTCCCTGGCCGGGCTGCTCATCGCCGGGCTGGCCGCCGGGTCGATGGCCTCGGGGATCGGCTGGGGCGCCGTGCACTGGCGGCTGCCGCTGCGGCACCGGCTGGTGGCCGCGCTGCTGGTGCTGAGCGTCTGCACCGTCCCCCTGCTGCTCGTCGACGGCTACTGGATGATGCTGCCGCTGGTGGTCGTCGCCGGGATCGCCGTCTCGCCGTCGCTGATCAGCGCCTTCACCCTGGCCGAGGTGCTCGTCCCGCGGGCGGCGGTGACCGAGGCCTTCACCTGGATCGGCACGGCGCTCGCCCTGGGCGTCGCGGTGGGGGCCTCGCTGGCGGGCAAGATCGTCGACGCCGAGGGCGCGAACGCGAGCGTGCTGGTGGCCACCGCCGCCGCCGTCGTCGCGGCCGTCGTCGTCGCGCTCGGGCAGCGGCTGCTGCACGTGCCCGCCGAGCACGTGGCCGACCCGGCGCTGGCCCGATGAGGCCGTGACCGCCCCCCGCCCGGCCGCGGGCGGTGGCCGGCTGCTCGGGGTGGCCCCCGAACGGCTGGGCCGCTGGCTGGACGGCGTCGCCGACCGGCACGGCGCCTTCACCGACGTCCGGGTCGAGGACGGCGACGTGGTGGTCACCTGCGCCGACACCACCTGGCTGCGGGTGACCGGCCCGCCGGGCTGGACGCCCGGGCCCGCGCTGCTCACCTCGCTCACCGTCGCGGCGAAGGCGCCCCGGCGCACCGCGGTGCTGCTGGTCCGGCGGGGCCGGTGGGCGGTCGGGGTGTTCGACGGCGCCGCGCTCGTCGTCTCCAAGGTCGACACCCGGCAGGTCCAGGGCCGCACCGCCGCCGGAGGCTGGTCGCAGCAGCGGTTCGCCCGGCGGCGGGCCAACCAGACCGACGCCGTGGTCGGTGCGGCCGCCGACACCACGGCCCGGGTGCTGCTGCCGCACGCCGGCCGGCTCCAGGCGCTGGCGCCCGGCGGTGACCGGGGGCTGGTCGCGGAGGTGCTCGAGGACCCGCGGCTGCGCCGGCTGGCCGAGCTGCCCCGGCTGCCCCCGCTGGAGGTGGGCGAGCCGACGAAGGCGGTGCTGCTGCAGACCCCCGCCCAGTTCCGCGCCGTGCGGGTGCACATCGTCGAACCGGGCGAGCGACCGGCCGACTGAGCCCCGGCTGGCCGAGTGAGCGCTTCCGGTCGCCAGTACCGGCGTGTCGGTGCGTGTCCGCGACCAGGACTGCGCACTCGGGCCGTGCGGCGCGCCCGGCCCGTGGGTAGTGCCGCCGGGTGACCGTTCCCCGCGCCGCCGACGGCCGCCTCGACAGCCGCCCGCTCGCCGAGCCGTCCGGGGAGCCGTTCCCGCCGGGGCGCACCACCCTGGAGCTGGGGACGTCGGCGCAGGCGGTGCTCGCCGTCCCACCCGGTGACCCGGTGCCCCGGCCGCTGCTGGTGTTCTGCCACGGCGCCGGGGGCTCGGCGGCCGACTCGCTGGCCGAGGTCGGGGAGCTCGCCGCCGACCGCGGGGCGCTGGTGCTCGCGCCGTCGTCGACGGCGTTCACCTGGGACCTCGTCGCCGGTGGGCCGGGGCGCGACATCGCCACCATCGACGCCGCCCTCGCCCAGGTCTTCGCGCGCACGGCGGTCGACCGGGTCGCGATCGGCGGGTTCAGCGACGGCGCCTCCTACGCCCTGTCGCTGGGCATCGCCAACGGCGACCTCGCCGACGCGGTGCTGGCCTTCTCCCCGGGGTTCGCGGCCCCACCCGGCCGGCACGGGCGCCCGCGGTTCTGGATCGCGCACGGCACCGACGACCGTGTGCTGCCGGTGGCGCGCTGCGGGCGGCGGGTGGCGGCCGAGCTGGCCGCCGACGGGTACGTCGTCACCTACGACGAGTTCGCCGGCGGCCACGACCTCCCGCCACGGCTGGTCTCCGGCGCCCTGCGCTGGTGGCTGGACGGGCCCCGGGTCTGACGGGTCTCCGCGCCTGATCCGGGTCAGCCCCGCGGGTCCTCGGTGGTGGTGAGCTCGACCCGCTCACGCCGCAGCTGCTCGCCGACCTCGTGCTCCTCCGTCGTCCAGGAGGTCGTCAGCCGGACCCGCTCGACCGGCTCGCGCTCGACGGAGACCACCGGCCGCTCGCCGAACAGGGTCACCCACTCCCCGGTCCGGTCGCCGCCCACCTCGGTGCGGTCGCCGTCGGCGCCCCCGCCCGCGCGGAGCGGGAGGTGCTCGATCCGGGCGCGCTGCCGGGTGACGGTGACCGGGACCATGACCTCCTCGGTGACCTCCTCGATCCGGAGCACCGCCCGGGTCCACGGCTCGACCACCGTGTGGACCTCAAGCTGCTCCTCCGAGCGGGTCATCGTGCCGTCGCCGGCGCCGTCACGCGTGGTCGGGACGGGGGCGGTGCGCGCGTGCGCCGGCTCCGGTCCCGTGCCGGCGGCCGCGCCGACCCGGTAGTGCGCCTGCAGCGTGGCCTCCTCGTCCGGGCTGAGGTGGTCGGGGCGGGCCACGCGCGGGGCGGTGCGGACCGCCGTGGCGGGCACGGTCAGGTGCAGCCGCCCGCCGTCGAACTCGGCACCGGCCATCGGTGCGATCACCGGCACCTCCTCGTCGTCGGGCGCGGCGTGCTGTCCCTCGGTGAGGCCGATCCAGGTCGGTCGGCCGGTCACGTCGTCGAGGAAGACCGCGGTCACGGTGCCGAGGGCGGTGCCGTCCCGGTCGTCGACGGTCGCCCCGATCACGGGCGGCGGCGCGGAGTCAGTGGTCATGCCTCGTGGGTGCTCCGGGGTGACCCCGGCTACACATGCCCCGGCGCGCCGTCACGCATCCCCGTTGAGCCGCTGCGCTCCCGCGCGTAGCGTCCTCCAACCGTGTCTCCGACTCCCGCCCCCGCCGAGACCACCCCCGATCCCGTCCTCGCCGCCGAGCGCGCCCACCTGGCCCGCGCGGCCGACTGTCTGACCCAGATGCGCACCGCGGCCGTCGCCGTCACCGACGCCGGGGTGGACGCCTGGGCCTCCGAGCGGCTCGGTGCTGCTCGCGCCGAACGACTGCGCTCCCTGGCCACCGACCCCGGCGTGCCGCCGTTCTTCGGCCGCACCGACGGTGCCGCCGAGACCTTCCACATCGGCCGCCGGCACGTGCGTGACGCCGCCGGCGACCCGGTGGTCATCGACTGGCGGGCGCCGATGAGCCGGCCGTTCTACCAGGCCAGCGCCGCCGAACCGCAGGGTCTGGTGCGCCGCCGCCGGTTCGGCTTCTCCGCTGGGGAGCTCACCGGCTACGAGGACGAGGTCCTGGCGGCAGGCGACGAGCCGGTCGGGGAGGAGCACGACAGCGCGTTCCTCCGGCAAGAGATCGAGCGCCCGCGCAGCGGCCCGATGCGCGACATCGTGGCCACCATCCAGCCCGACCAGGACGACATCGTCCGGGCGCCGCTCACCGAGTCGATCTGCGTGCAGGGCGCCCCGGGCACCGGGAAGACCGCCGTCGGGCTGCACCGGGCGGCCTACCTGCTCTACACCCACGGCGAGCAGCTGGCCCGCACCGGCGTGCTGGTGGTCGGCCCGAACCGGGCGTTCCTCCGCTACATCGAGCAGGTGCTGCCCGCGCTGGGGGAGGTGGAGGTCGACCAGGCCACCGTCGCCGACCTCACCGCCCGGGTGACCGTCCGCGCCGAGGACGCGCCGGACGTCGCCGTCCTCAAGGGCGACCCGCGGCTGGCCGAGGTGCTGCGCCGGGCGCTGTGGGGCGGCGTCCGGAAGCCCGCTGAGTCGGTGCAGGTGACGCTGTCCGGGCGGAAGTACCGGATCGGCGAGGACCGGCTCAAGCGGTTCGTCGACGACCTGCGCCGGGCCGGCACCAGCGGCGCCGACGAGCAGCAGCTGGTGCACTACGCGGCCGGCCGGGAGCGGCTGGCGATGGGGCTGGCCGAGTACGCCCGCCGGCTGAAGGAGGCCGGGGGCGGCAGCCCGACCGACGCCGAGACCCGCCGGTGCGCCCGCAGCGCCGAGGTGCGGGCGTTCTGCGACAGCGTCTGGCCCGCGGTGGACGCGGCCGGGCTGGTGCACGACCTGCTCACCGACCCCGAGCGGCTTGCCCGCGCCGCCCGGGGCGTGCTCACCGACGAGGAGCAGGCGCTGCTGCGCTGGCCGAAGGCGCCCCGGTCGGTGCGGAGCGCACCGTGGACCGCCGCGGACGCCGTGCTGGTCGACGAGGTCGCCGGCCTGCTGGAGCGCACCCCCGGCTACGGGCACGTCGTCGTCGACGAGGCGCAGGACCTCTCCCCGATGCAGTGCCGCGCCATCGCCCGGCGGCTGGGCGCGGGCTCGCTGACCGTGCTCGGCGACCTCGCCCAGGCCACCAGCCCCTGGTCGGCGCCGGACTGGGCGCAGACGCTGGCCGGCCTCGGGCGGCCGGCGACGACGATCCGGCCGCTGACCCGCGGCTACCGGGTGCCCGGTGAGGTGCTCGACTTCGCCAACCGGCTGCTGCCGCGGATCGCGCCCGGGCTGCCCGCGGCCACCGCAGCGCGCTCGGAGCCCGGGGCGCTGCGGCTGCAGCCGGTGGCCACGCTCGCCGGGCCGCTGGCCGGGGTGGTCACCGAGCTGGCCGGGGCGGAGGGGTCGACCGGCGTGGTCTGCGCCGACGCCGACGTCGCCGAGGTGGTCGGCATGCTGGCCGCGGCCGGGCTGGAGCTGGCGGCGCTGGCCGACGACGGCAGTGCGCCCACCCGGGTGTCGGTGGTGCCGGCGACGCTGGTCAAGGGGCTGGAGTTCGACCACGTGGTCGTCGTGGAGCCGGCGGCGATCGTGGCCGCCGAGCCGCGCGGGCTGCACCGGCTCTACGTCGTCCTCACCCGGGCGGTGAGCAGCATGGTCGTGCTGCACCGCGGCGACCTCCCCGACCTCCTGGCCCAGGCATAGGAGGCTGTGCACCCACTCTCGGCCCCGAAACCGGGTGCAGAGCCTCCTATGCCGCGAGGAAGCCGGGGGTCGTCGTCCCTAGGCTGCACGGATGTCCTCCCTGCGCCGAGCCCTCCGCGTGCCCCCCGCCCCGGTCCGGCTGAGCGGGCTCGACCCGCGGTCGACGCCGCTCGTGCCCGGGGACAAGGAGCGGACCAGGGAGGTCATGCGGGTCGACGCCGAGCGCCTGGCCGAGCTGCAGCAGCGGCTCTACGCGGAGGGCGTCGGTGGCGGCCGACGCCGGGTGCTGCTGGTGCTCCAGGGCATGGACACCAGCGGCAAGGGCGGGGTGGTCAAGCACGTCGTCGGCGCGATGGAGCCGCACGGCGTGCAGGTGGTCTCCTTCGGCAGGCCGACGCCGGAGGAGCTGCGGCACTCGTTCCTGTGGCGGGTGCGCAAGGCGCTGCCCGGGCCGGGGAAGGTGGGCGTCTTCGACCGCTCGCACTACGAGGACGTGCTGGTCGGCCGGGTGCGGCAGCTGGCCGCCCCCGAGGTGATCGAGCGCCGCTACCGGGAGATCACCCGGTTCGAGCGGCAGCTGGTCGCCGACGACGTCACCGTCGTCAAGGTCTTCCTGCACCTGTCGCCGTGGGAGCAGAAGCAGCGGCTGCTGGCCCGGCTCGACGACTCGACCAAGCGCTGGAAGTTCGACCCCTCCGACGTCGACGAGCGAGCGCTGTGGCCGGAGTACCAGGAGGCCTACGCGACCGCGATGGAGCGCACCGACACCGACACCACGCCCTGGTACGTCGTGCCGGCCGACCGCAAGTGGTACCGGAACTGGGCTGTCGGCCGGCTGCTGCTGGAGACCCTGACGGCCCTGCAGCCGCGGCTGCCCGAGCCGACCTGGGACGTCGACGAGCAGCGTGACCGGCTCGTCGAGGAGCAGCCGCTCAGCGGTTGACCGGGCGCCGGGCGAGCCGCTCGTCCAGCGCCTCGGTGCACAGCCAGCCGGCGATGAGCACCAGGTGCAGCAGGAAGAGCCAGAACCCGACGGCGACCACCCCGCCGACCACGGTCAGCCCGCCGAACGGGGCGCCGAGGTCCAGCGGCAGGGACAGGAACAGCACGAAGCCCTGGAGGAAGCCGGACAGGCAGGCGGCGGTGAACAGCGCCCCGGACAGCACCGCCGTCCAGCGCAACCGGCCGGCGGCGACCACGCCGAACACCCAGGCCAGGGGCACGGTGAGCACGGCGAGCACCGAGTAGTAGCCGACCGCCAGCGCGGCCAGCCCGTTGCTGACCCCGGGCTCTGCGGAGAGCTCCGCGAGCGCCTCACCGGCCCGCAGCAGCGGCCAGGTGAGCAGCGGGGCGATCAGCAGCAGCGGCAGCGCCAGCAGCCGGCCGCGCCAGGCGGTGAACCGGTCGTGCGCCGGGCTGAAGCGCAGCAGCGCCCGGCGCAGGCCCTCGCCGTAGAGCGAGATCGGCAGCAGGGTGAGCAGCCCGCCGACCAGGGACAGCCCGGTGCCGGCCTCGGCGAGCCGGGTGAGCGCGGCGGGGGCGCCGAGCTCGGCGGGCAGCACGTCGGCCAGCCGGGCGGTCAGCCGCTCGACGGTGTCCCCGCCGGTGACCCAGCTGGTGAGCGCGAGGGAGAGCACCAGCCCCGGGACGACGGCGATCCCGGCGTAGAAGGTGAGCCCGGCGGCGATGAGCGCGGTGTCGCGCCCACCCAGCCGGCGGCGCACCGACGCCGCGAGCCCCCGCACCTCCTCCGCCGCCCGCACCGGGTCATGTGACCACGCCGCGGGCCGGGACCGCGCAGCGGCGGGCCGGGCGTCAGTCGACGAGGCCGCCGACCAGCAGCATGTAGCCGAAGATCACGACCAGGATCAGCGCGATGGCGCCGGCGACGATCGCCCGGCTGCGGTTCTGCCGGGACTTCGACGTCGGCTGCGGGTCGGAGGGGTCGTTCGGCGGCGTGCTCATGGCGGCTCCCGTCGTCGTCAGGGCCGGGTGGCCCCTGGCTCTGCAGCCTCCGTTCCCCGTGAGCGGCTGATCACGCACGGATCGCGGGAGTCAGCGGCCGAGCAGGTGCTGGGCCGCGGCGAACCCGCCGAGCCCGCTGACCGCACCGCCGCGCACCGTGCCCCCGGACGACGCGGCGACCACCCGCGGGTGCGACGTCGCCACGCCCCAGGTGCCGGCCTGGGCCGGGTCGGTGGCCACCGGCCAGGACAGGTCGCCGTGGAAGATGTGCCCGCCGGGCATGGCCAGTGCGGCCTCGACGTCCAGCGGCGAGGCCGCCTGCAGGCAGGGCCGGCCCTCGGCGTCGATGGCCAGGCAGTCGGCCAGCGGCTCGGTGAGGTGGTCGTCGAACTGGGCGACGACCCGGCGCACCGCCTCCTCGCGGGTGCCCACCGGGTCGGCCGCGAACAGCTCCGCCGGGGTGTGCAGGCCGAAGAGGGTCAGCGTGTGCAGCCCGGTGCCGCCGGTGATCGACGGGTCGGTCAGCGAGTGGCAGTACACCTCGAACGGGACGACGTCCGGCAGCTGCCCGGCCGCGGCCTTCGCGTACGCGGCGTCGATCGCCGACGCCGACTCGTCGACGTGCACCGTGCCGCTGAACACCCGGTGCGGGTCGTCGCCGGAGCGCAGCCCGGGCAGCCGCCGCAGCACCATGTTGACCTTGAGCTGGGAACCCGACGGTCGCGGGCCGGCCGGCGCGCCGAGCAGGTCGTCCAGCACCGCCGGCGCGGCGCCGCCCACGAGGTGCCCGGCGTCGGCCGCGTGTGCGACCCCGTCCGCGTCGGTCCAGTGCACCGTGACGCCGTCCGCGCGGGTCTCCAGCGCGGTCACCGTGGCCCCGGTCAGCAGCGTGGCGCCGGCGGCCCGGGCAGCGGTGGCGATCGCGCCGCTGACCGCGCCCATGCCGCCGACCGGCACCCGCCAGCGGCCGGTGCCGTTGCCGACCAGGTGGTAGAGGAAGCAGCGCCCGGCCAGCCCGTCGGCGGCGTGCACGTCGGCGAAGGTGCCGATCAGCCCGTCGGTGAGCGCGATGCCGCGCACGTCGTCGTCGGTCAGGTGGTCGCCGACGACGTCGGCCAGCGGCCGCTCGCGCAGGTCGTGCCAGATGCCCGGGTCGCGCAGCCGCCCGGCGAGCTCCGCCTCGCCGGGCAGCGGCTCGGTGAGGGTGGGTGCGAGGTCCTCGGCGAGGGTGCTCAGCCGGCCGTAGAAGCGCTGCCAGCCGGCCAGCTCGGCGTCGGAGCCGGTGAGCGCGCGGAAGGACGCCGCCGTCGCGGGCCCCTCGTCCCGCTCGACCAGCAGGCTCCGGTGCCGCCCGTCGCGGCGCAGCGGGGTCCAGGACGCCACGGCCCGGTCGCGCAGGTCCAGCGGCAGGCCCAGGTCGGTGACGATCCGGTCGGGCAGCAGGCTGACCAGGTAGGAGTACGCCGACAGCCGGACGTCGACGCCGGGGAACACCTGCTGGCTGACCGCGGCGCCGCCGAGCACGTCCCGCCGCTCCAGCACCAGCACCGACCACCCCGCCCGGGCCAGGTAGGCGGCGGCGACCAGGCCGTTGTGCCCGCCGCCGACCACGACCGCGTCGTACCGCGCCGCCGTGCTCACGCCAGGTCCCGGGCGGGGCGCGGCGCGAACGGGGCGTCGACGTCGTGCCCGAACGGCACCGCGACGGCGAGGTGGGGGGCGGCCCAGGGGGCGGTGGCAAGGGTCGGCACCGGGTCATCCTGGCGGGCCGGGGACCGCGGGGCGCTAGCAGGTCCGGCGCACGCTCCCGGGCAACGCCGCGCCGGGAGCCCGTCGGGCCGCCCAGCGGAGCCGGCGCGTGGGCGGCCCGTGCGATCGCGGAGCGTGATCAGACGGTCGCCGGGGCCGGGGGGACAGCACCGGCCGGGGGTCGGGGGGGGGCTCCGACCGGGCGCCCGCGGGTGCCCAGGTCGGGTCGCGTGTCGCCGGTCCGGACCCGGAGCCCGGGGAGAGTGGTCGGGTCCGGGAGCCGCGAATCCCGGCGCGCCAGTCACCCTCGGTGAGCGTGTTGGAGCACACCACCGGAGTTTCTCAACAAAATCGCAATGAGCCTTTGTCACGAGCCCATAACGCCCTTACGGTGGGCGGCGGTCCGGACGGGCACCTCAGCCACCCCTCGGTGGCGACCGACCAGACCGCCGCCGAACTCCACGGCCCGCGCACGACGGCGGGCCAGGGGACCGGGGACCCACCGCAGCACTGGGGTGAAGCACTGCGCGGCCCAGCCGGGCCGCAGGTGCCGGGTGTCTTCCCATCCGAACCCGTCAGCTAACTCGGTAGGCGGCACGTTGGAAGAAAGGACCACCCGCCGAACATGGCGAGTTCGCTCAACCCTGCCCGTCGCGGGTCCGTCTCCCGCCGGGCCGTCGTCACCCTCATCGCCGCCGGCGCCCTCGTCGCCGCCCCGCTGCTCGCCCCCGCGCCCGCCGCGGCCGAGCCCACCACCTCCGCCGAGGCCGCCACCCTGGTCGCCGAGCGCGCGCACGACCTCGAGGTCGTCACCGAGCAGTTCAACGACGCCCGCGTCGAGCTGGACACCAAGCAGGCCGAGGTCGACGCCGCCACCGCCCAGGTCGCGGCCGCCGAGGCCGCCCTCGCCGGGGCCCGCGACCGGGTCCGCGAGGTCGCCCGCAGCGCCTACACCGGCGACCAGCTGAGCACCCTGCAGGCGATGCTCACCAGCGAGTCCGCCGACGAGCTGATGGACCGGGTCGGCACGCTGGACTCGATCGCCGACCACAACAACGGCATCCTCGGCGAGGCCGTCACGGCCGACGAGCAGGCCACCGAGGCCAAGGCGGCGGCCGAGGCCGCCGCCACCGAGGCGCAGGCCCAGCTCGACCAGGTCGAGGCGCAGCGCACGGACCTGAACAAGCAGATCGCCGAGTACCAGGCGCTGTACGAGCGCCTCTCCGCCGCGGAGCAGGCCGCCTCGCGGGCCGAGGCCGAGCGCCGGCACGCCGCCGAGGCCGCCGCGGCACAGCAGGCGTCCGGCTCCGGCTCCGGTTCCCGTGGGGGCGGCAGCGCCGCCCGCGGCGCGGCTCCGGCCGCGCAGGCCCCGTCCGCGCCGGTCGTCGCCTCCAGCGGCGCCGCCGGGACGGCGGTCAGCACCGCCATGGCCCAGCAGGGCAAGCCCTACGTGTGGGCCGCCGCCGGTCCGGGGTCGTTCGACTGCTCCGGTCTGGTGCAGTACGCCTACGCCGCCGCCGGTGTCTCGCTGCCGCACTCCAGCCGGGCCCAGGCCAGCATGGGGCGCGCGGTGTCCCGGGGTGAGCTGCAGCCGGGCGACCTGATCGCCTTCTACTCCCCGGTCAGCCACATCGGCATCTACATCGGCAACGGCCAGATGGTGCACGCGCCGACCTCCGGCGACGTCGTCAAGGTCGCCAGCATCGACGTGATGGGCAGCATCACCGCGATGCGCCGCATCGCCGGCTGAGGAAGGACCCCGTCCCGCTCACCCCTCGCACGTTCGGGGTGAGCCCCCGGACAGGGCCGCTCCAGCGCTTCACCACCGGTGCCCCGGTCGCCGCACGGCGACCGGGGCACCGGTGTCTCCGGGGGACGTCGATCACATCCGGGAGACCGCGGCGCCGGTGGTTCGTTGTCCCCGGTCGTGGCTGCCCGACTGCTCGCCCCTGCCCCCGTGGCCCGCGCCTTCCGCGTCGTCGCCGTCGCCGAGGCGGTGTCCTGGGTGCTCCTGCTCGCCGGGATGTTCGTCAAGTGGGTGCTGCGCACCTCCGAGGTCGGCGTCCAGGTCTTCGGCCCGGTGCACGGCGCGGTCTTCGTCGCCTACGTCGTCGTCACGCTGGTCGCCTGGCGGGTGCTCCGCTGGTCGATCGGCACCACCGTCCTGGCGCTCGCCGCCTCGGTGCCGCCGCTGGTCACCCTCTGGTTCGAGCACTGGGCCCGGCGCACCGGCCGGCTGCCGGTGGGGGAGACCGCGACCGCCAGCGCTGGCTAGCCTCGCGGCATGGCCGACCCCGTGCTGCCCTCCACCGCCCGCACGCTGCTGGCGCGCACCGCCCGTGTGCAGCGCGACGGCCGGGCGCCCAGCCTGGTCGCCGGCGTCGTCCGGGGCGGTGGGCTGGCCTGGTCGGCGGGCCGCGGGGACGTCGCCGAGTCGCACACCGACGTCCAGTACCGGCTCGGCTCGATCAGCAAGACGGTCACCGCCCTGGTGGTGATGCGGCTGCGCGACGAGGGCGCCCTGCACCTCGACGACCTGCTCGACGAGCACGTGCCGGGCACCCCGCTGGGCGACCGCACCGTCGGCCAGCTCCTCTCCCACCTGGCCGGGGCGGGCTCGGAGAGCCCGGGCGGCTGGTGGGAGCGGGTGCCCGGCGGCACCCTGGACGAGCTCCCGCTCAGCGACGACGACGTGGTGCTCGGTGCGGCGCGGCGGTTCCACTACTCCAACCTGGGCTTCGGCCTGCTCGGTGAGCTCGTCGCCCGGCACCGCGGGGCGCCATGGGCGGACGTCGTGCGCGCCGAGGTGCTGCTGCCGCTCGGCATGACCCGCACCACCCCACGCCCCAGCGGGGCGGCCGCCCAGGGGCACGCGGTGCACCCGTGGGCCGACGTCGTCCTGCCCGAGCCCGAGCACGACGCCGGGGTGATGGCCGCGGCCGGTCAGCTCTGGGCGACGCTGGCCGACCTGGGCCGGTTCGCCGCCTTCCTGCTCGGCGACACCGCCGAGGTGGTCTCCCCGGCGACGCTGGAGGAGATGACGGTGCCGGCCGGGGTCGACGCCTCAGCGGCCGGCTGGTCGGCGTACGGGCTGGGCCTGCAGGTGGTGCGCGCCGACGGGGTGACGCTGGTCGGCCACGGCGGCTCGATGCCCGGGTTCCTCGCCGGGGTGTTCGTCGACCGGGCCGAGCAGACCGGCGCGGTCGTGCTGGCCAACACCACCAGCGGGCTGGACCCCCTCGTCCCCGGGCTGCTGGCCGACCTCCGGTCGGCCGAACCGCGCGTGGTCGAGGCCTGGACGCCGGCCGCCCCGCCCGTGCCGCTGGAGACCCTGGGGGTGTGGTTCTGGGGGCCGGCCCCGCACGTGCTGCGGGCGCAGGGCGACCGGTTGCTGCACCTGGGCCCGCTGCCCGGCCGGCCGGGCCGGGCCAGCCGGTTCGCCGCCCGGGGGGACGGGACCTGGGTGGGGCTGGACGGTTACTACGCGGGCGAGACCCTGCGGATCGCCCCGGACCACCTGGACCTGGCGACGTTCGTCTTCACCCGCACGCCCTACGACCCGGCCGCGCCGGTGCCCGGCGGGGTCGACGAGCGCGGCTGGCAGGGTCCGCGGTGACCGCCACGGGGGCCGGGCCGCGGGTGATCGGGATGATCGGCGGGATGAGCTGGGAGTCCAGCGCGCTGTACTACCGGCTGGCCAACGAGCTGGTCCGGGAGCGGCTCGGTGGGCTGCACTCCGCCCGGCTCGTGCTGTCCTCGGTCGACTTCGCCGACATCGAGCGCTGCCAGGCCGCCGGGGAGTGGACGCAGGCCGGTGAGCTCCTCGCGGCGGCGGCCCGCGGGGTGGAGGCCGCCGGGGCCGAGCTGCTGCTGCTGTGCACGAACACCATGCACAAGGTGGCCGACCAGGTGCAGGACGCCGTGGGCATCCCGCTGCTCCACCTGGCCGACGTCACGGCGGACGCGGTGACCGCAGCCGGACTCGACACGGTGGGGCTGCTGGGCACCGCCTTCACCATGGAGCAGGACTTCTACCGCGACCGGCTCACCCGGCACGGGCTGCGGGTGCTCGTGCCCCCGGCCGACGACCGGGCCGAGGTGCACCGTGTCATCTACGAGGAGCTGGCTTTGGGCGTGGTGCGGGAGCGGTCCCGGGAGGCCTACCGCGCCGTCATCCAGCGGCTGGTCGAGGCCGGTGCCCGGGGAGTGCTGCTGAGCTGCACGGAGATCGAGCTGCTCGTCGGGCCGGACGACAGCCCGGTGCCGGTGTTCCCCACCACCCGGCTGCACGTCGAGGCGGCGGTCGCCGCCGCCCTCGCGGACTAGGGACGGTCGAAGGCGTCCATCGTCGTCTTGACCACCGCGCCGTAGGCCAGGTGCGGGACGACGTCGCTGACCCAGTCCGTGGTCGACCAGGTGCGCGGGTCGGTGATGCCCAGGACGGTCATCGGTCCGTTCGAGCCGATCAGCACGCCCACCGTCGTCAGCGCGGTGCCGACCAGCGGCGCGGAGCGGAACCCGGCGGCGCGGGCCAGGCCGGCGAGCACCCCGACGCCGACCCCGGCGACCAGCCCGGTCATCGGGCCGAGCCCCTGCACCCGGTTCTGCCGGGTCCCCTCGTCGCCGGGGATCTGCACGTGCACCTTGTCGGCCAGCGCCTCGACGGTCTGCTCCGGGGTCGAGCTGCTGCCCCGCCCGCGCACCACCATGTCCAGGTAGGTGACGGCGTTCAGCGCCGTCGTCCCGGCCGCGCCGGCGGCGGCGCCCCGCAGCACCCAGCCCACGGTGCTGATCCCGCGCCGGCCCTTGCCGATGGTGCCCAGAGGGGTCCGCTTCGTCATGCGCCCGCCACTACCCGGCGCGCGCCGGAGGCGAAACGGCGGGAGGGTGGCCGGGTGGACGAGGTCGACGCGGTGCTCGAGCGCACCATCGAGGGCCTGCTCGACCAGCGGCGCCCCGGCACCTCGATCTGCCCCTCGGAGGCCGCCCGCGCCGTCGGCGCCGACGACTGGCGGGCGCTGATGCCCGCGGCGGCCGGCCGGCTGGCCGCCCGAGGCGCCGTGGTGGTCACCCAGGGCGGGCAGGTGGTCGACGTCGGCACGGCCCGCGGCCCGGTACGGCTGCGCCGTCCTGACCGCCCGCCGTCCTGACCGCCCGCCGGGACGGATCAGTCCGTCCCGGCAGCGCGTTCCAGCAGCGGGGCCATCCGGTGGTCGACGAAGCGGCGCAGCGCGAGGTTGGTGTCGGTGCGCTGCACGCCCGGGATCGCCAGCACCTGCTCGGTGATCCGCCAGAGGTCGTCGGCGTCGACGGCGACGACCTGGACCAGCAGGTCGGCGACGCCGGACAGGCCGGTCACCTCGAGGACCTCCGGGATCGCGGCCAGCGCGTCGGCGACGTCGGCCAGGCTGCGCTGCACCACCTGCACGGTCACGTAGGCGCCCAGCCGGTAGCCGAGGGCCTCGGGGCGGACCCGGCGTTCGAACGGGTCCAGGACGCCGCCGGACTCCAGCCGGGCCAGCCGGGACTGGACCGTGTTGCGCGCCAGGCCGAGGGTCTGGGCGAGCGAGAGCACGGTGGCCCGCGGGTCCTCCGACAGGGCCAGCAGCAGCCGGGCGTCGGTGGCGTCGAGTCGGGTCGTGCCGGCGGTCACAGTGCGCAGTCTGACATGCGTGGACGTCCTAGTACCGGTCATCGTGCGCAGCACCCGGGATGGATCTTGCGCAGATCGGCCGCGTGGTGATGTGCTGCTCGATGCCCAGGCGTGCCACCATGTGTGAGCGGCGCCACACCCGGGCGCCCGCGAGGACGTCCAGCGCGGGGCGCCCGGAGACCCCGGGCCCCGCGAGACGGCGAGGAGGGACGCGCATGACCGCGCTGTCGCACACCACCGAGGTGGTCGACCCCGTACCGGGAGCCGGTGCCCCGCACCTGCCCGACCAGCCCGATCTCGTGCAGCTCCTGACCCCCGAGGGTGAACGGGTCGAGCACCCCGACTACGCCCTCGACGTGACTGCGGAGGAGCTGCGCGGTCTGTACCGGGACCTGGTGCTCGTCCGTCGCTGGGACTCCGAGGCCACCGCCCTGCAGCGGCAGGGCGAGCTGGGGCTCTGGGCGTCGCTGCTCGGCCAGGAGGCGGCCCAGGTGGGCGCCGGCCGGGCGCTCGCCGCGGACGACATGGCCTTCCCCACCTACCGCGAGCACGGCGTGGCGTGGACCCGCGGGGTCGATCCGCTGCACGTGCTGAGCCTGTTCCGCGGCGTCGACCAGGGCGGCTGGGACCCGGTGACCACCGGGTTCAACCTCTACACCGTGGTCATCGGCGCGCAGACCCTGCACGCCACCGGCTACGCGATGGGGATGCAGCGCGACGGCGCGGAGAGCGCCACGCTGGCCTTCCTCGGCGACGGCGCGACCAGCCAGGGCGAGGTCAACGAGGCGCTGATCTGGGCCTCGACCTTCGCCGCGCCAGTGGTGTTCTTCTGCCAGAACAACCAGTACGCGATCAGCGCCCCGATCGAGCGGCAGTCCCGGGTGCCGCTGTTCCAGCGGGCCGCCGGCTTCGGCTTCCCCGGCGTCCGGGTCGACGGCAACGACGTCCTCGCCGTGCTGGCGGTCACGCGCGCGGCGCTCGCGGCCGCGCGCGACGGCCAGGGCCCCACCTTCATCGAGGCCTTCACCTACCGGATGGGCGCGCACACCACCTCCGACGACCCGACCCGCTACCGGCTGGCCAGCGAGCTGGAGGAGTGGAAGCTGCGCGACCCGATCGCCCGGGTCAAGGCCCACCTGTCCCGCAGCGGCATCGCCGACGCCGACTTCTTCGCCGGGGTCGAGGCCGACGCCGACGCGCTGGCCGAGCGGATCCGCAGCGGCACCCGGGAGCTGGCCCCGCCGGCGCCCACGGAGATCTTCGACCACGTCTACGCCGAGATGCCCCCCGAGCTGGCCCGCCAGCGCGCGGAGTTCGTCGAGTACCACTCCAGATTCGAGGGGGCGGGGCAGTGACCGAGACGCTGACCATCGGAAAGGCGCTCAACCTCGGGCTGCGCCGGGCCATGGAGGACGACGCCAAGGTCGTGCTGATGGGCGAGGACATCGGCCGGCTGGGCGGGGTCTTCCGGATCACCGACGGCCTGCAGAAGGACTTCGGCGAGGACCGCGTCGTCGACACCCCGCTGGCCGAGGCCGGCATCCTCGGCACCGCGGTCGGGCTGGCGATGCGCGGCTACCGGCCGGTGTGCGAGATCCAGTTCGACGGGTTCGTCTTCCCCGCCGTCAACCAGATCGTCACCCAGGTGGCCAAGCTGCACGCCCGCTCGAAGGGCCGGCTGCCGATGCCGATCGTCGTCCGGATCCCGTTCGGCGGGGGCATCGGCGCGGTCGAGCACCACAGCGAGAGCCCGGAGGGCTACTTCGTGCACACCGCCGGGCTGAAGGTGGTGGCGATCAGCAGCCCCGCCGATGCCTACTGGGGCATCCAGCAGGCGGTCGCGCACCCCGACCCGATCATCTTCCTGGAGCCCAAGCGGCGGTACTGGGACAAGGGGGAGGTCGACCTCGACGGGGCGCCGGCCCCGCTGTTCGCCTCCCGCGTGGTCCGCGGCGGCGACGACGTCACGGTGCTCGCCTACGGGCCGATGGTGAAGACGGCGCTGCAGGCCGCCGAGGCCGCCGCCGAGGAGGGCCGGTCGCTGGAGGTGGTCGACCTGCGCACGCTGTCCCCGCTGGACCTGGAGCCGGTCTACGCCTCGGTGCGCCGCACCGGCCGGTGCGTGGTGGTGCACGAGGCGCCGTTGACCCTGGGCCTGGGTGCGGAGATCGCCGCCCGGGTGACCGAGACCTGCTTCCACTCCCTGGAGGCGCCGGTGCTGCGGGTGGGCGGGTACGACACGCCCTACCCGCCGTCGAAGCTCGAGGAGGACTACCTCCCCGACCTCGACCGGGTGCTGGACGCCGTCGACCGGGCGCTGGGGTTCTGATGGCCGAGCTGCGCCAGTTCCGGCTGCCCGACGTCGGCGAGGGGCTCACCGAGGGCGAGATCCTCTCCTGGCTGGTCACGGTGGGCGACACCGTGGCGGTCAACCAGCCGTTGTGCGAGGTCGAGACGGCCAAGGCCGCCGTCGAGCTGCCCTCGCCGTTCGCCGGCACCGTCGTCGAGCTGCTGCACGAGGCCGGGACGACGGTCGACGTCGGTGCGCCGATCATCACCATCGACACCGGCGGTGGATCCGCGGAGGCCCCCGCGGACGAGGGGCGCACCGCCGTCCTGGTGGGTTACGGGCCGCGGACCACCGAGCCGCGCCGTCGTCCCCGCCGGGCGGCGCCCGTCCCCGCCGAGGCCGACTACGGCAGCGGCGGTGACCGCCCGCCGCTGCTGGCCACCGCGCCGGACACCGCGGTCAAGCCGATGCGGCACGGCGGGCTGGAGGCCGGCCGGGCCGCGGAGGCACAGGCCGACCGCGCCGCCGCAGCGGCGCCGGCGACCGCGGCCACCCCAGGCGCCGGTGCGCTGCGCCCGCTGGCCAAGCCGCCGGTGCGCAAGTACGCCAAGGACCTCGGCATCGACCTGGCCACCATCACCGGCACCGGGGACGGTGGGGTGATCACCCGCGCCGACGTCGACGCCGCCCGGGCGACCCCAGCTCCCGGCGCCGAACCCCGTCCCGGTTTCGGCGCCGAACCCCGGCCGGGTTTCGGCGCCGAAACCGGGAGCGAGACCCGGATCCCGATCAAGGGGGTGCGCAAGGCCACCGCCGCGGCGATGGTGCGGAGCGCGTTCACCGCGCCGCACGTCACCGAGTTCCTCACCGTCGACGTCACCCGCACCATGAAGCTGCGCCAGCGGCTGGCCGCCCGCGCGGAGCTCGCCGAGGTCAAGGTGAGCCCGCTGCTGTTCGTGGCCAAGGCGCTCCTGCTCGCGGTCGGACGGCACCCGATGGTGAACAGCAGCTGGGACGAGGCGGCGCAGGAGATCGTCGTCCACGGCGCGGTGAACCTGGGCATCGCCGCCGCCACCCCGCGCGGCCTGGTCGTGCCGAACATCAAGGACGCCGGCCGGCTGTCGCTGCCCGAGCTGGCCGGGGCGCTCACCGACCTCACCGCGACGGCGCGGGCCGGGAAGACCCAGCCCGCCGAGATGACCGGCGGCACGATCACCATCACCAACGTGGGCGTGTTCGGCGTCGACACCGGCACGCCGATCCTCAACCCGGGTGAGTCGGCGATCCTGGCGTTCGGTGCCGTGCGGGAGATGGCCTGGGCGCACAAGGGGAAGCTCGCCGTCCGGCAGGTGACCACGCTGGCGCTGTCGTTCGACCACCGGGTCATCGACGGCGAGCTGGGGTCGCGGTTCCTCGCCGACGTCGGCGCGCTGTTGCACGACCCCGGCACCGCGCTCACCTTCTGAGCGTGGGCACCTCACTGACGCCGCTGCTGTCCTTCGCCGCCCGCTCCCGCGTGCCGGGCGGGTTCGGCTGGCAGGGCGGGGACGGCGCCGTCCTGCCCGATCGGCCGCTGCAGACCTGGATCACCGCCCGGATGACGCACGTCTTCGGGCTGGCCACGCTGCTCGGGCACGCCGGCGCGGACGAGCTCGCCGCGCACGGCGTGGCCGCGCTGCGGACCGGGCCGCTGCACGACGACGAGCGCGGCGGCTGGCGGTCCGCGACCGACGACGACACCAAGGCCGCCTACGTGCACGCCTTCGCGGTGCTCGCCGGGGCGACGGCCACCACCGCCGGGACCGCCGGCGGTCGCGAGCTGCTGGACGAGGCGCTGGCGGTCTGGGAGCAGCGCTTCTGGGACGACGAGGAGGGGCTGGCCCGGGAGTCCTTCGACCGGACCTGGGCCTCCGGCGAGGACTACCGGGGCGCCAACGCGAACATGCACGGGGTGGAGGCCATGCTCGCCGCCGCCGACGCGCTGGCCGGCAGCGACCCCGGCGCCACGGCCCGGCTGCGCACGCACGCGCTGCGGGTCACCGAGCGGGTCGTGCACGGCTGGGCGCGGGAGCGGGGCTGGCGGCTGCCCGAGCACTTCACCGCGGGCTGGGAGCCGCTGCCCGAGCTGAACCGCGATCGCCCGGCCGACCCGTTCCGGCCCTACGGCGTGACGATCGGGCACCAGTTCGAGTGGGCCCGGCTGTGCTGGCACCTGGACACCGCGCTCGGCGAGCACGCCCCCGGCTGGCTGCGCACCGACGCCGACGGGCTGTTCACCGCCGCGGTCGAGCGGGGCTGGGCCGCCGACGGGCACCCGGGGTTCCCCTACACGCTCGACTGGTCCGACCGGCCGGTGGTGGGCGCCCGGATGCACTGGGTCCTCTGCGAGGCGGTGGCGGCGGCCGCGGTCCGGTTCGCCGTCACCGGCGACCCGCGGACGGCCACCCTGCAGCACCGTTGGGAGGAGCTGGGCGATCGGTCGTTCCTGGACGAGGCGGTGGGCAGCTGGCACCACGAGCTCACCCCCGAGGGGGCGGTCGCCGAGGGCACCTGGACCGGCAAGCCCGACGCCTACCACCTGGCGCAGATGCTGCTCCTGCGGAACGCCCCGCTCGCCGGCAGCGTGGCCGCCGCCGTCCGCACCCCCTGAGGGCGGACATGGCCACTTCCGCCCTCCCGCCGGGGGCGGAGATGGCCATGTCTGCCCCGGCGAGCGAGCCGGAACGGGGGCGTCCGGTGACGGCGGGTGTACCGGTCTCGCACTCCGGGGTACGGAGCCCACGGACGTACGAGACCCCCGAGCAGAGGAGGCTCCCCGTGGCGAACGTGGAGAAGTCGATCGACGTGGACGTGCCGATCCGGCAGGCCTACGACCAGTGGACGCAGTTCGAGTCCTTCCCGCAGTTCATGAACGGCGTCGAGCGGATCACCCAGCTCGACGACCGGCACACCCACTGGGTCACCAAGATCGGTGGGGTGGAGCGCGAGTTCGACGCCGAGATCACCGAGCAGCACCCCGACGAGCGGGTCGCCTGGAAGAGCACCGACGGCGAGGCCAAGCACGCCGGCGTGGTCACCTTCCACAAGATCAGCGACAACACCACGCGGGTGATGGTCCAGCTGGACTGGGAGCCGCAGGGCGTGGTGGAGAAGGTCGGTGCCGCGGTCGGTGTCGACGACCGGCAGATCAGCGCCGACGTGAAGCGGTTCAAGGAGTTCATCGAGAGCCGGGGCACCGAGACCGGTGCCTGGCGCGGGGACGTCCCCCGCGAGGGCTGATCGACCAGCTGGGCCGGCGCCCGCCACCTCCGCACCGGAGGTGGCGGGCGCCGTCGCATCCCGGGGCGATCTCCATGTGCAGCGCACGATCGAATGGGGCACGGACAGGTCATGACGACTCCGACGCCCCTGCGCGCGCTCGCGCTGACCTGCAGCCTCAAGCCCTCTCCCGCCCCGTCGAGCGCCGACCTGATGGCCCGCCAGGTGCTCGACGCCCTGGCCGGGCACGGCGTCGAGGGTGAGCTGGTCCGGGTCGTCGACCACGACGTGAAGCCCGGCGTCGAGGTGGACATGGGCGAGGGGGATGCCTGGCCCGCGATCCGGGAGAAGGTGCTGGCGGCCGACATCCTGCTGATCGCCACCCCGACCTGGGTCGGGCAGATGAGCAGCGTCGCCAACCGGGTGGTCGAGCGGCTGGACGCCGAGATCTCCGAGACCGACGACCAGGGCCGGCCGCACACGTTCGGCAAGGTCGGCATCGTCGCCGTCGTCGGCAACGAGGACGGGGCGCACAAGATCAGCGCCGACCTGTTCCAGGCGCTGGACGACGTCGGCTTCACCCTCCCGGCCCAGGGCGCCACGTACTGGAACGGCGAGGCGATGCACGGCACCGACTACCAGGACCTGGACGAGACCCCGGAGGCGGTCGCGACGACGACGGCCACGGTGGCCCGCAACGCCGCCCACCTGGCCCGGCTGCTCAAGGAGCAGCCCTACCCGCCGGCCTCCTGAGACGACGACGGCGCCCGTCCCCTCGCTGGAGGGGGCGGGCGCCGTCTTCACCTGCTGGAACGGCCCCTCTGCAGGGCCCCGCCGCGAGCGTGCGAGCGGTGGGGGGCAGAGGGGTCCTTCACTCGGCGTCGAGGTCGCTCTCGACCATGCCGGCGATCCGGTCGAGCACCGCCTCGTCGTCGCTGCTGACGGTGACCTCGGTGCCCTGCTTGGCACCGAGCGTCATGATCATCAGTGGCGACCCGGCGTCGACGGGATTGCCGCCGGGGCCGGCCAGGGTGACCGGCACCCCGGACTTGGTGACGGCCTCGGCGATGAGCGCAGCCGGGCGGGCGTGCAGGCCGACGGCGGAGCCGACGGTCACGGTCTTGGAGGGCATCGATGCCTGCCTTCTGTGTCGAGGGTCCTGGTGATCAGTGTGCCGGTCGGGCGGCGACCGGGTGCGCCGGGGCGCTCCCGCTCGCCGGTCCACCGGCGACGTCGGTGGTGAGATCGGCGTCGGCTCCGCCCGAGGACCTCCGGCCGATGCCCTTGGCGAGGGTGACGGCGACGCCGCCGACGATCGCGCCGGCGACGACCGCCAGCAGGAACAGCCAGAAGTTGCTCATCGCGAACCAGACGAAGAACCCGCCGTGCGGTGCCTGCAGCTCCAGGCCGAGGCCGGCCACGATCGCGCCGGTGGTGGCGCCACCGAGCATCATCGACGGGATCACCCGCAGCGGGTCGACCGCGGCGAACGGGATCGCGCCCTCGGAGATGAACGAGGCGCCCAGCAGCCACGCCGCCTTGCCGTTGTCCCGCTCGGCCGGGGTGTAGAGCCTCGGCCGCAGGACCGTGCTGGACAGCGCCATCGCCAGCGGCGGCACCATGCCGGCGGCCATCACGGTGGCCATGATGACCAGCTGCTGCTGGCCGCCGTCGCCGGCGATGGCCGCGGTGAGCCCGGTGGTGGCGAAGACGTAGGCGGCCTTGTTCACCGGTCCGCCCAGGTCGAAGCACATCATCAGGCCGAGGATGATCCCCAGCACGATCGTCGCGGCGCCGGTCAGGCCGTTGAGGAAGTCCCCGAGCGACTCCAGCGCCCAGGCCAGCGGCTGACCCAGCACGACCACCATGAGCCCGCTGGAGATGAGCGTGGCCAGCAGCGGGATGATCACGACAGGCTGCAGTCCGCGGGCGAACGCCGGCAGCTTCCAGCGGCTGATCCACAGCGCGGCGAAGCCGGCGATGATGCCGCCGACCAGGCCGCCGAGGAAGCCGGCGCCCACGGTCAGGGAGACCGCGCCGACGACGAAGCCGGGGACGATGCCCGGCCGGTCGGCGATCGCGTAGGCGATGTAGCCGGCCAGCGCTGGGACGAGGAAGCCGAAGGCGGCCTGCCCGAGCACGGTGCACAGCGCGCCGAGGTAGCCCCAGAACCCGTCGTTGAGGCCCTCGAGCGGCGCGGCGCTGGGCAGGTCGAAGAAGGTGTTGTTCAGCGCCCAGTTCAGCGCGTAGCTCTGCGCGCCGTCGGTGGCCGGGTCGCCGTTGACGATCTGGTAGCCGCCGAACAGGAAGCCCAGCGCGATGAGCAGGCCACCCGCGGCGACGAACGGGATCATGTAGCTGACGCCGGTGAGCAGCCAGCGGCGGATCTCCGACCCGATCCCGGGCCGGTCCCCGCTGGTCGCGGCGGGGGTGGCGCCGTCGGCGGCGGTGCCGGGCACCCGGCGGGCGTTCGGGTCGTCGGCGGCGGCCAGCGCCTCGCGGATCATCGCCTCGGGCTCGTTGATCGCCCGCTTGGTGCCCGACTGCACCAGCGGCTTGCCGGCGAAGCGGTCCCGGTCCTTGACGCCCACGTCGACGGCGAAGATGGCCGCGTCGGCGTCCCGGATGACCGCGGGGTCCAGCGGGGTCGAGCCCGACGAGCCCTGCGTCTCCACGTGCAGGTCGACGCCGAGCTCGCGGGCGGCGACGGTGAGCTTGTCGGCGGCCATGTAGGTGTGCGCGATCCCGGTCGGGCAGGCGCTGACCGCGACGATGCTGCGGCGGGCCTGCGCCGGCTCGGCGGGCGCCGGGGCCTGCGGGGCCGGGGCGGCGGCCGGGGTCTGCGTCGCCGGGGTCTGCGTCGCCGGGGTCTCGGCGGGGGAGACGACGTCCTGCACCAGGGCGACGATCTCGTCGGCGGAGCCGGCCGAACGCAGGGAGGCCACGAACTCCGGCCGCACCAGCGCGCGGGCCAGTGCGGTGAGCAGGGTCAGGTGGTCGGCGTCGCCGTGCTCGGGGGCGGCGATGAGGAAGGCCAGGTCGGCCGGGCCGTCCGGGGCACCGAAGTCGACCGGCGGGGAGAGCCGGGCGAACCCGAGCGAGGCCTGGGTGACCGCGGCGGACCGGCAGTGCGGGATGGCGATCCCGCCGGGCAGCCCGGTCGCCGCCTTCGCCTCCCGGGCCAGTGCGTCGTCGGCGAGCGCGCCGGCGCCGGTGGCGCGGCCGGCGTTGGCGACGAGGCCGGCCAGCCGGTGCACGACGGCGCTCTTGTCGGGACCGAGGTCGGCGTCGAGCGCCACCAGGTCGGTCGTGATCAGTGCGGGCATGGTCGTTCCCCCGGGGTCAGTGGGTGTCGGCGCCGGCGGCCGGAGCGGCCGCGGCAGGAGCTGGGTGGCCGGGCAGGCCGGGTGTGACGGTGACGGCGGCACGGTCGACCTGCGACGGCGCGGGCACCGCCGAGCCGGGCAGCGCGGCGCTGGCGGTGCCGTAGGCGACCGCGGTGCGCAGCCGCTCGGCCGGCTCCTCGCCGGCCAGGTCGGCGAGCACGTAGCCGGCCAGGCTGCAGTCGCCGGCGCCGACCGTGCTGCGGACGGCGACCCGCGGCGGGCGCGCCCACCAGAGCCCGCCGTCGGCGGTGGAGAGCGCGGCGCCGTCGGCGCCGAGGGTGAGCAGCACCTCCGCGACGCCGCGCTCGTGCAGCGTGGCGACGGCGGCGAGGGCGGCGTCGGGGTCGTCGGCGACGGCGGCCTCGGGCAGGCCGGCGAGCTGCGCCAGCTCCTCGGTGTTCGGCTTGAGCAGGTCCGGGGCGGCGTCCGGCCCGGCGGCCAGCAGCGCCAGCAGCGGGGCCTCGGAGGTGTCGACGGCGATCCGCGCACCGGTGCCGCGCAGCGCACGGACCAGGGCGGCGTACCAGTCGCGGGGCGCCCCGGGCGGCAGCGAGCCGGACAGCACCACCCAGCGGGCCGAGCGGGCCTGCTCGAGCAGCGCGGCCTGCAGCGCGGCCAGCGCCGCGTCGTCCAGCGGGGCGCCGGGCTCGTTGAGCTTCGTGGTCGTGCCGTCGGGCTCGGTGAGCGTGTAGTTGGTGCGCACCGGGGTGCCGATCGGCACGGTGGCCAGCGGCAGGCCGAGGGCCTGCAACGCGCGCACCAGCGGGTCGTCGTCCGGGGCGGGCAGCACCGAGACGACGTCGGCACCGGCGGCGGCGACGGCGCGGGCGACGTTCACGCCCTTGCCGCCGGGCTCGGTGGAGCTGCGACCCAGGCGGGTCACCGCTCCCCGGTCCAGCGGGCCGGGCAGGTCCAGCGTCCGGTCCAGGCTGGGGTTGGCGGTCAGCGTGACCACCCGCCCCGCCGGTGTGGCTGGCGTCTTCATGCGACGAGCACCTCGATCCCCTGCGACTCGAGTTCGGCGACGACGGCCGGGTCGGCCTCGTCGTCGGTGACCAGGACGTCGACGTCCTCGACGGCCGCGAAGCGCACCAGGTGCTCGCGGCCGAGCTTGCTGCTGTCCCCGAGCACGACCACCCGCTGGGCGGCGCGGGCCATCGCGCGCTTCACGGCGGCCTCGGCCTCGTCGGGGGTGGAGAAGCCGTGCCCGGCGCTGATCCCGTTGGTGCCGAGGAAGACGACGTCGGCGCGCAGGTCGGTGAGGGCGCTGACGGTCGACTCCCCGACGGCCGACTGGGTGATGCCGCGCACCCGCCCGCCGAGCACGTGCAGGGTGACCGCCGGGGCGCCGGCCAGCCGGGCGGCGATCGGCACCGAGTTGGTGGCCACCACCAGGGCGCGCTCGGGCGGCAGCAGCTCGGCCAGGGCGGCGGTGGAGCTGCCGCCGTCGAGGATGGCGCTGCCGTTGGCCGACGGGAGCAGGGAGAGGGCGGCGGCGGCGATCCGGCGCTTGGCGTCGGTGCGGGTGCTGCGCCGCTCGCCCAGGGCCGGCTCGACGACGGCCAGGGCGCCCACGGGCACGGCGCCGCCGTGCACCCGGCGTAGCATCCCGGCGCGTTCCAGGAGGGCCAGGTCACGGCGGACGGTCTCCGTGGTCACCCCGAAGTGCTCGGCGACCGCCGTGACGGCCACCCGGCCCCGTTGGGTGACCAGCCCGGCGATGGCCTGCTGTCGTTCCTCGGCGTACACGTCCACCTCCGGGGGTGCGGTGCGTGGGGGCTCGGCGACAGAGGGCGCCTGGCGACCGGTGTCCGATCGTGTGGTTTCGGCGCTTTGTTTGTGTTGTTCTACGTGGGATCAGTTGACAAGTCAAGCCTGAGTGGTGACTCTGGTCACCGGACGCACCATCGTCGTTGCGCGCCGGACCCCCACCCCGCGCCCACAGGCCCGAGCAGACAGTGAGGCCCCGATGTCCTCCTCCTCCACCGGAACCGGGATCGACCCGGCCGACCTGACGGCGCCGGCCGTGCTGACGGGCACCCCCGTGGTGCCCGGGGTGGCCGTCGGTCCCGTGGTGCGCCCGGTCGGGGAGGTGCAGCTGCCCGAGACCGCCGGGCCCTGGGTGGCCGAGGACCAGCGCGCGGCCGAGAAGGAGCGGTTCACCGCGGCCGCCGAGGCGGTGGCCGAGCGGCTCGCCGCCCGTGCCGCCGCGGCGACCGGGGTGAGCGCCGAGGTGCTGAACACGACCGCCCAGCTGGCGCGTGACCGGGGCCTGCTCTCCGCCGTCGAGCAGCGCATCGGCGACGGCGCCACCGCGCCGGTGGCCACTGTGGGCGCCGCCGAGCAGTTCATCGAGCTGTTCACCGGCCTCGGCGGGATCATGGCGGAGCGGGTCACCGACATCCGCGACGTCCGCAACCGCATCGTCGCCGAGCTCACCGGGCAGGGGGAGCCGGGCGTGCCGGCGCCGGAGACGCCGTCGGTGCTGCTCGCCGACGACCTCGCCCCGGCCGACACCGCCGGGCTGGACACCAGCCGGATCATCGCGCTGGCCACCCGCCTGGGCGGGGCGACCAGCCACACCGCGATCATCGCCCGCCAGCTCGGCCTGCCCTGCGTGGTCGCCGTGGGCGGCCTGGGTGACGTGCCGGTGGGGGCCACCGTCCTGGTCGACGGCGACCACGGCACCGTGACCGTCGAGCCGGACGCCGCCGAGGCGAAGGCGCGGGTCGCCGAGGCGGAGCAGGTGGCGGCTGCGCTGGCCGGCTACCGCGGGCCCGGCGCCACCCGCGACGGCCACCAGGTGCAGGTGCTGGCCAACGTGCAGGACGGCGCCGGTGCCCGGGCCGCCCGCGACGCGCACGCCGAGGGCGTCGGGTTGCTCCGCACCGAGCTCGCCTTCTTCGGCCGCACGGAGGAGCCCGCCGTCGCCGAGCAGGCCGACATCTACGCCGGCGTGCTGGAGGCGTTCCCCGCCGGCAAGGTGGTCATCCGCACGCTGGACGCCGGCTCGGACAAGCCGCTGCCGTTCGCCACCCCGCCGGACGAGGCCAACCCGGCTCTCGGCGTCCGCGGGGTGCGCACCGCGCGGCGCGACCCCGGCCTGCTCACCCGGCAGCTGGACGCGATCGCCCAGGCCGCCGAGCGCACCGGCACCTCGCCGTGGGTGATGGCGCCGATGGTGGCCACCGTCGCCGAGGCCGCAGACTTCGCCGCGCAGGTGCGGGAGCGCGGGATGTCGCCCGGCGTCATGGTCGAGGTGCCGTCGGTGGCCGTGCTCGCCGACCGGTTCCTGGAGCACCTGGACTTCCTGTCCATCGGCACCAACGACCTGTCGCAGTACACGCTGGCCGCCGACCGGCTCTCCGCCGACCTGGCCGACCTGACCGACCCGTGGCAGCCCGCGCTGCTGGCCCTGGTCCACGCCGCGGCCGCCGCCGGGCAGCGGCTCGGCAAGCCGGTGGGCGTCTGTGGCGAGGCGGCCGCGGACCCGATGCTGGCCGTCGTGCTGGTCGGCATGGGCATCTCCTCGCTGTCCTGTGCCGCCTCCTCCGTCGCCGGGGTGGGTGGCCGGCTGGCGACGGTCGACCTCGCCACCTGTCAGCGGGCGGCCGAGGCGGCCCTCGCTGCCGCCGACCCGCAGGCGGCACGTGCTGCGGTGCGCGAGGTGCTCAGCGCCTGACGACGGACCCCGATCCGCCTGCACGGGCCCCGCCGGTCACCGACCGGCGGGGCCCGCGTGCGTTCCGTGAGCGGCCAGTGGGTGACCGCCGGGTGACGGATCCATGGCCCTCACCCCTTCGGATGAGTGAATCATCGGCGACTTCAGCAACACGACCTTGCTTCCGATGGAATACCCGGCAGCTCGCCTGCTTTAATACGGGCGTAACACCCACGTGACACCACTGAGAGAAGGCACCATGAGCAGCGTGACCTCCAGCTGGCGGAAGCGTCGGCAGGCGGCGCGTACGCGACGCGCACTCGACGCCGCCGTCGCCCGCACCAGCAGCCCGGCGATGCGCGACGAGCTGCTGACCCTGGCCAACAGCAGCCAGTTCAGCAACCTCCGCTGAGCGCTGACCCCCTCGCCGTGTGAGGGGGCCGCGCACGGCAACGCAGCATGACCCCGGACTCCCTCAGGGAGCCGGGGTCGTCTGCTGTCCGGGCCCGTGCTGATCGTGGTGTTCGGCCCCGTCCCGAGGCTCGCCCCGAGCGTGTGCGGGGTGAGGAGGACGGGTTCCTTGGTCAGTCGCGGAGGCGGGCGCGGAGCGCGGACTGCTCGTCGGCGCCGAAGCCGTGCTGCTCCAGCCAGCCGACCGGGCCACCCCAGCGCTGGTCGAGCACCTCCAGCACCCGGCGCATCGACTCCGCCCGCGGGGTGTGGCTGGCGACGTCGCGACGGGTCATGTCCTCGGCGTAGGTGGAGCTGCTGGCCAGCTTGGCGACCAGCGCGTCGATGATCTCCGCGGTCTGCGCGTAGTCGGCGACGATCGCCTCCGGCGTCGCCCCGGCCACCGCCAGGGCCAGCGCCGACACCACCCCGGTGCGGTCCTTGCCGGCGGCGCAGTGCACCACCGCGGCGCCCGGCCCGGCGGTCAGCGCCCGCAGCGCGGCCAGCACGTTGTCGGCGCTGTCGGTCAGGTAGCCCAGGTAGGAGCGGACGGCGGGCGGCTCGCCCTCGTCGCCGGGCGCGTGCTGCCGGGGCAGGATCGACTCCGCCCAGTCGGCCGGCAGCTGCGCGCGGATCTCCTCGTCGTCCTCCTCGGCGGCGAAGACGTCGGTGCGCAGGCCCCGCTCGGGCAGCAGCGTGAAGTGCCGGTGGGTGACGGCGTCGACGGCGCGCAGCGGGCCGCGGCCCTCCATCAGGATCTCCGCGGTGGTGCGCAGGTCGATCACCTCGGTCAGCCCGACCTCCTCCACCAGCGTGCGGACGTCGGCGTCGCTGAGCGTCTGCAGGTTGTCGCTGCGGAGCACCCGCCCGAACTGCGTCGTGCCGCCGTCGACGGTGGGCAGCCCGCCCAGGTCCCGGGTGTTCGTCGTCCCGTCCAGGTGCAGCCAGCGGTCCGTGCGGGTGGAGGTCACCCGCCGACCGTACGACGTCACGCGGCGTCCGGCAGGCCGCCCCGGCGCGCCACCATCGCGGCCACTCCCCGGCTGGCCACCCGCTCGGGTGAAGCGCTTCAGGGAGCGGTGCTCCCGCGCCGATGACCGGAGCATGACAGGCAGCAGTGGCGTGGACCGGCCACGGCGCGGGGAGCGACCCGCAGCCGAGGGTGTGACCCTGACCGGCCTGGGTCTGCTGGGCGCCGGTGTGCTGCTCCACGTCGGGCTGGTCGCTGCGCTCGGTCCCGACCCGGAGAACGCCGGCCTGCAGCTGGTGGTCCTGGCGGCCCAGCTGGTGGCCTGTGCCGCGGTGTACCGCTGGCGATCGCGGCTGCCGGCGCGGACCTGGCCCACGCTGACGGTCCTGGCGACCCCGATGCTGGGCGTGGTGCCGGTCTACTACCCCGAAGCCGTCCTCGTCGCGGTCCCCGTGCTGTTCCTGCTCGTGGTCTTCACCGCGAAACTGCTGGGGCGGGGGGTGGCACGGCTGGTCACGGCCGAGGCGGTGGGGGTCGGCGCGTGGATCGCCAGCCAGCTGGACGGCGGCATCGCCCTCCTTGCGGTGCACGTGGTCTTCG